>VGRU01000197.1 GCA_016875255.1 Deltaproteobacteria bacterium | reverse complement strand
TCTTCTGGCTCCAGACAGTCTCCGGCCGGCTCTGGACCATATAGATGTTGAAAGGGAAGGGTTTCTGTTTATCGATGGCCCATTCGATGTCCTGGGGACAGCCGTAATAGTCCTCGATTTTTCTTGCATATCTTGCCAGTTCCAGAACCTCCTGATCTTCGATACACTGGGTCTCCCGGCGGTCGGGAGGGATATCGGCATGGACGACCTCTCTACTCCTACCATCAAAGATGCATTCCACACCTTTTAAAGAAATCTCCCTCTCAATAACCATGGTTACCTTGTCCACGACAAATTTATCGGGGTTACAGAGCCCGGCTACGACTGTTTCTCCCAATCCCCAGTTGCCTTCGATGACAACCTTGGAAGGATCCCCATTGAGAGGGTTGAGGGTGAACATCACTCCTGCAGCCCTGGCATCGACGATCTTCTGCACACCAACACTGATCAAAACTTTTTCGTGGGGAAAACCCATCTTCACCCTGTAAGATATCGCTCTGGGTGTAAACAGACTGGACATACATAGTTTAATTTTTTCCAGAACATCTTCCATTCCCTGTATCCAGAGAAAGGTGTCCTGCTGTCCTGCAAAACTGGCTCCGGGAAGGTCCTCAGCCGTGGCGCTGGAACGGACCGCAACCGGAAGGTTGGGCGTATCAAAGACTTTTGCGAGGGCTTCATAGTTAGAAGCAATCTCTTCTTCCATCTTTTGGGAAAATGGGGTTTGAGCCATTACCTGTCTGATTAGCACGCTTGCCTCTTCAAGGGAAGTCATATCCTGGAGATCAATATGCGAAAGGATGGTCTCAATCCTGTTTTTGAGACTGCCTGTGATAAATTCAAGATAAGCATCTGTTGTCACAGAAAATCCAGGGGGAACAGGAATGCCGGCCCGGATCAATTCGCCCAGGCTGGCGTTCTTACCTCCGACCAGAGCAAGGGCCTCCTTCCCGGCCCTGTCAAACCAAAGTGTGTAAGGCATGATATACTCCATGAAAGAACGCAGCAGGCAGAAGGCTAGAGGCCGGAGGCAAAATCTTAATACTTGGATAGAAGATTTCTTAAACCTCCAACCTCAAACCTCCAACCTAAAGCTTATCAGGCTCGTTTCAATATTTTCACAATTCCGGTGTTTCCATCCACTTTTACAGTGTCGCCTGTTTTGAGCACTGTGGTGGCGATCCCTGTGCCGGTCACGGAGGGGATCCCATACTCCCTGCAGACGATGGCGGCGTGACTGGTCAGGCCGCCGATGTCTGTGATGGATGCCTTTATCCTGGTAAAGATTGGCGCCCAGGCGGGGTTCGTGGTCGGGCAAACCAAGATATCGCCCTGTTCTACCTTGGTGATCTCCTCAAGAAGTTTAACGACCCTCACTTTTCCCTCAACGACACCGGCAGAAGAAGCAAATCCTTTCAGCTCCGTGACATCCGCCGGTACAATGGCGGCTCCCTTCATCCATTCCTTTACCCTATCGGTTGTAATGCCCCAGAGCATGATCGTAAACGGTTCGGCAATTTCTTCGGGTGGAGTTCCAAGGGCAGGAGCAGGATTCCACTTCTTTGCCGCTTCCAGGATCTTCTTTCGCTTTTCCGCTTTGGCCTGCCAGTATTGAGCCCCGGAAGGCACGCCTTCGCCCAATGCCCATGTCGTTGCCATATCTTCCATGAGGTTGGGGACCTCAAATCGGTTAAAGAGATAGATGTCATTGACGTCCTTCAATATGCCGCGCTTCACAAGGAGACGGCCAAACTCCCTCACCTTGTCAAACCATATCGTGTGGAACCAGTGCTCAACCCAGAAGAGATGATCTTCTGCATATTTATAGATCGTGCGGACAGCTTTGTAAGTATCGTCGAAAGCTTTTCTGTCCTCATCGGTTTTGATGAGTTTATTGTATTCTTCCGCCAGTTCGGCCCTGGCCTTGTCAATGGCAGGAAGATCTCTCTCGATCTTCTCTCCTCTTTCCACCCTTTCCACATAGCTCTTCAGGTATCCGAAGGGAATTTCCAGTTTGGTGGTCCAACTCCCCTCGTAGTGGAACCAGCCGCTGCCGCAGGAGACAAAGAACCATGGGTCTTTCGACTTTTCATATTCCACCAGCCAGTCATTTCCTTCTGCGGTCTTCCTCAATGACTCGAACTTTTTCTCGGGGGAGATGTCGCTTTTTATGATTTTTGCGACTTCCGGAACTGCGGCGGCAAGACGGGCAAGCCTGCACAATTCCTCTTCCGGTCGAAACATCTGGACATAAGCGCCGGCGACCAGCTTTCCAATGACGCTCTCACTGAGGCCGGGGAAGAGCTTTCGACAGATATCTGAAAACATCAGATAGGCAAGATAGGCCAGATTGAGGTACTGAAAATGAAACTGCCACCCTTTGAACATGAGGTTGACCAACTTGTCCCAGGCCTCGATGACTTCAAAAGAAGTGTAATAACCCTTTGGTTCGGGAAGGACCGTATCATCGGGCTCAAATTTCGGGAAATCCTCCGGAACCTTGATGGCCTCCATCTCTTCACCCAGGGCCCTGAATTTTTTCAGCCACACTCCCCAGAGTTCATCATAATGGTCGAATACATAAAATACCCTTTTCCCAAAGAGGGCGGCTTTTTCGCCGATGATTTCAGGCGGCGGGGGCGCCACCGGTGTAATATACATATAGCAACCGACCATCCTCTGGGCAATCCCCTGGGCGGGAGGGATGCAGAAGACCCTTGTCGTATACTGGGAAAGGGAAATCTGCCATGCCTCCTGAAAGATAAGATCAAGCGGATACATGGCCTCAGGGGCATGTATCTTGTCATGAAACCAGAAGTGCTTCTCTTCCCACTCCTTTCTGTCTTTGCTGAACAGGTAAGTGGGCGGATACATCTCCTCCCACCCTTCCAATTCTTTCGGATATTGAACCTCTAACGGCATTGGGAAACCTTTTTTTTCTGCCATTTTTACCCCTCCTTTTTGATAATAGTGTGATTGAAAGACGAACTTCTAACCTTAGCCTCCTTTTAAAAAATTTTCTCCTCACCTCCTTTTCATGATGATGGTTCCCCCTCAAGGTATATCCAAGAAAGAGATTCCCATGTTCACTTTCCATAAATTCTCAAGTTGGGCGGATGAATCAAGGGAAGGAATGAAAACCCGCTTCTATTAAAAACCCACCTACCTGATTATCTTTATCAGAGAGGCGGTTGTCAATCTATTTTTTGTTATACTGGGATTACCCCAAGTTATAACGTATAACCCCTTTAGGGTTTGAGGATCAGTTCGATCTGGGAGGCATTCTTGTCGATTTTCATTCCAACGGAAGAGGAACAGTAAGCACAGAGATATTCAAACTCCTCGCCTTCGGGCAGGACCAGGAGCAACTTCTTTCTCACCGGCACGGCGGCCTTGCACTTAGGGCAGTACAGGGAGGTGGCTTCGAACTCCTTAAATTGGGATCCTCTCATAACGAAAATTATAAAGAAAAATGAACCCATAAACAATAGGGACCCTTTTCTCTTTCTTTAACGGAGGGAGCGCCCCTATTTTTTTTTAAATTCGTTTGAAAGAAGGAGGGGAGGAGTGGTATAAATAAATAGGGGGATAAATGGCAAATCAATGACAATCAAGGGAGTTTATTTTCGGTCATTCGTCTTAATCTTCATCCTTTTGGCGCCTCACTCTTTTGCAGAGGGAGGAAGGGACCCTCTTTTTTTAAAAGCAGGGATTCAAACAGTAAATCATAAAAAGGCTCCCGACTTTCGCCTTGAGGAGTTAAGCGGAAAAAAGGTTGAACTGAAACATTTCAAAGGGCAGGTCGTCTTTCTCAATTTCTGGGCGACCTGGTGCGGCCCCTGTAAGGAAGAGATGCCATCCATGGAGGCTTTATATCAGAGGTTTAAAGAGAAGGGCTTTGTCTTTTTGGCCATTTCTGTCGATTATGAGGAGAAGAAGAAGGTAAAGGAATTTATCGATAAACACCGTTATACCTTTCCGGTCTTAGTCGACCCTAAAAATCATACCCTTGACCTATACAGAATCAGGGGAATTCCCGAAACAATCCTGATTGATAAAAAGGGAAGAATGGTCGGAAAAGCGATTGGTTCTAAGAATTGGAACAGTCCTGAAATCGTATCCGTTCTGAACCAACTCATTGAGAAGTAATCCTTAATGTCGCAAAGAAAAGGAGGGGATGGGGTTATCGGAATTTCACTATACCTAAGAGGATGTTGATGGAATCAGGCGGTTCTAAAGAAAAATTGGAGCGCATTGACCTTCCCGTCACTGGCATGTCCTGCGCCAGCTGTGCGGCAAGGATTGAGAAAGGATTGGGGAGCGTTGAAGGGGTCTCTCAGGCGACGGTCAATTTTGCCGCAGAGAAGGCAACCGTTCTCTTTCACCCCGGACAAACGGACATTTCCAATTTAATCGAAAAAGTGAAAGACCTTGGATATGGGGCAAGGGTGGAAAAGGTTGTCCTTCCCATTCAGGGAATGACCTGTGCTTCCTGTGTGAGCAAAGTTGAAAAATCAGTTCGCTCCCTAAAAGGGGTGCTTCAGGTCAATGTCAACCTCGCCACGGAGAGGGCAACGATCGAATATGTTCCGGGCGTTGCTTCCATCCAGGATTTCAAGACAGCTATTCAAGGCGCAGGTTACCAGATTCTCGAGGTGAAAGAAGAAGATATCGTTGAGAAGGAAAGGCTTGCCCGGGAGGCCGAGCTATCAAAATTAAAGTGGAAATTTATCATTGGCGCCATCCTCCTGGGCCCCATCCTCCTTCTCATGTATGGGGCAGGATTTCTGGAGAAGTGGATTGGCCTTTCCAAAGAAACGAATTTCTTCATCCAGTTTTTGCTTGCCACTCCTGTCCAGTTCTGGGCAGGGCTTCAGTTTTATGTTGGGTTCTGGAAGGCGACCAAGCATAAGACGAGCGATATGAATACCCTGATCGCTGTCGGGACCTCTGCCGCCTATCTCTACAGCCTGATCGTCACCTTTTCCCCTCACCTGATCATGGTCAAGGGTCTGATGCTCGATGCCTATTTTGATACCTCTGCAGCCATTATCGTCCTCATCCTCCTCGGAAGGTTTCTTGAGGCAAGGGCAAAAGGCAAAACCTCGGAGGCCATTAAAAAACTGATCGGCCTTCAGCCCAAGACGGCCAGAATCATCCGGAATGGCGATGAGATGGATATTCCGGTGAGCGAGGTGGCGCCCGGAGACCTTGTCATTGTCCGGCCAGGCGAAAAGATTCCGGTGGATGGGATAGTGAAAGAAGGCCATTCCTCTGTGGATGAATCGATGGTCACAGGCGAATCTTTGCCGGTTGAGAAGAAGACCGGAGATGGAGTTATCGGCGCAACAATGAATAGAACAGGGACGTTTAGATTTGAAGCGACCAGAGTGGGAAAGGATACGGTTCTGGCCCAGATCATTCGCCTGGTTCAAGAGGCTCAGGGATCGAAACCTCCGATTGCCCGGATGGCCGATGTGATTGCCAGTTACTTTGTCCCGATAGTGATTCTGATTGCCATCGTCACATTCATCGTCTGGTCCCTTTTAGGCCCCCATCCTGCGCTCACCTATGCCTTTCTCAATTTTATCGCTGTTCTGATCATCGCCTGTCCCTGTGCCCTGGGATTGGCCACTCCCACCTCGATTATGGTGGGGACAGGAAAGGGTGCGGAGAACGGGATTCTTATTCGCGGGGCAGAGGCCCTGGAGACAGCCCATCAGCTCAACACGATCGTCCTGGATAAGACAGGAACATTGACCAGGGGGGAACCATCGGTCACCGATGTCATCGAATCCGAAGGATTCACAAAGCAGGAGATCTTAATTCTGGCGGCCTCAGCCGAGAAAGGGTCAGAGCACCCTCTGGGTGAGGCGATTGTGAAGGAAGCAAAAGAGGAGAATTTAAATCTCTTAGAGCCAAAAAACTTTGAAGCTATTGCAGGTTACGGCATCGAGGCGATGATTGACTCAAGGGAAGTCCTCCTCGGAAATTTAAGGCTGATGGAAGAAAGAAAGGTGCGGCTCAACGGGTTGCTTGGCAAGGCGGAAGAACTTTCCGGCAAGGGAAAGACCCCGATGTTTTTAGCCGTCGATGGGAAGGCCGCAGGCATTATTGGCGTTGCAGATACATTGAAAGAAAATTCAAAGGAAGCAGTGGAAACCCTCCACCGCATGGGATTGGAAGTCGTAATGCTGACCGGTGACAATGAACGGACAGCAAGAGCCATTGCCGATCAGATTGGGATTGATCGGGTCCTGGCAGAAGTCCTTCCCGAGAAGAAGGCGGAAGAGGTCAAACGACTTCAGGGCGAGGGAAAAAGAGTTGGGATGGTGGGCGATGGCATCAACGATGCGCCTGCCTTAGCTCAGGCCGATGTGGGGATTGCCATCGGGACAGGGACGGATGTGGCAATGGAATCCTCTGACATCACATTGATCGGCGGAGATTTGAGAGGAGTGGTGACCGCAATTGCCCTGAGCAAGGCAACGATCCGCAATATCAAACAGAATCTCTTCTGGGCCTTTGCCTATAATACAATTCTCATTCCAGTAGCTGCTGGCGCTCTTTTCCCATTTTTTGGGGTACTTCTCAATCCCATCTTTGCCGCAGGGGCAATGGCTTTTTCATCGGTGACCGTAGTCAGCAACGCCTTGAG
>VGRU01000196.1 GCA_016875255.1 Deltaproteobacteria bacterium | reverse complement strand
CGGAAGGGAAATCTCTTCTTGCAATCCGTAAGATAGGCCAGGAGGCGCTGAAGGTCTTTTTCATCCAGGAAGATGCCCTGCCTTCGATTGCCTCTTGAGATGACGTGATACAGAGCCCCTGGAAAATGAATCCGAGGTTTTCGGGCCATGGCAATCCTATATCAAAACACCACACTTCTGTCAATACCGAGTTTCCGTGGCCTGACCCCACACATACGACTCGCCATCTCTCTCAATGCCTCGGACGAAGCCACGAGAAGCCGCCTCATGCCTGTCAATTGCTTCCACCCATTAAAAAAGATCCTGGAGGTCTGCCGAAAATTTCCTCTTCAGCCGAGAGCCCGTATCACGTTCGAATATGTCCTGCTTCAAGGGGAAAATGATTCACCGGAGGATACAAAAAGATTGCTAAAAATGTTGAAGGGGGTTCCCTCCAAGGTCAACCTCATCCCTCTCAACGAGGCGCCGGGGATCCCTTTTAAGAAGCCTTCGGAGGAGAGAGTCAGACAATTTCAGGACATCCTAATGGAGGGCGGTCTTACATCGATCGTCCGTACCAGCAAGGGCGCAGACATCTCCGCCGCCTGCGGCCAGCTCCAGGGAAAAACCCCAGATTAAACCCGCCTAAACGACTTCACCTACCTATATTGACTCCAGGATAGTTCTGAGGCGGAATGATTAAGGAGTGAAATACACAAAAAGCCTGGGCCACTGATATGCGGTAACTGGATTGATTTGTAAAATCCCTCCCACTTCCCTTTGCTAAAGGAAGGAATTACCCCTCTTTGACAAAGAGGGGCGAGGGGAGATTTTCCAATGTTTATGTCAATTCAATTCTAAGACCTTTATAAATCACCGAAAGGTTCAATATTTTTATTTGAAAATTTGCATTCATATGGAAAATCCAAAAAACAACACTACAGGAAGAAAGTGGCAGGTTTTACAGCTTCATCATTCCGTTTCCATTATTTTTTTCTCGACAAGTCCGATTAGGCTTTTTGCAAGTTCCATTGCCTCTTCGGCTTCTTTGGGATCATCAAAATATCTCGAGGGGACGCTCCCTGGAAGTCCGTTAGGATAACGGGTGGGTATGTAGTACCTGTCCAGTTTTTTGGCCTGGGCCACCTCCCTGAAGTCAGAGTTAATCTCAAAGGTCATTTCCAAAAGGTCATCTATGGAATGGGTATAAAAAACTTCTATGGATTTGACCTTAAGGTATAGATATGCCTTAAGCGCCTTCTCCGCCGCCTGCTGAAAATGGAAAAGGGCAAGATAAAATCTTCCTCTCTTCCGCAAATCATCGGCATCCTGAAATTCATCCTGCGCTTGAGTGAGCCATCGGAGTGACTCCTCCCTATGCGGCCTTTTCATAAAGCACTTTTCCCTTAATAATATTCTCTAAGAAACTGCTGGTGGGTAATTCTTTCCAGAACTCGTCCTGGTTAAATGCGATAATGTGAGAGGCGACTTTTTTCTCAACGGTGCTATAAATGATGTCCGTCCATTCTTTGCCGGTCTTTGCCGATGGCATGAGGACAAACAGATCAAGATCGCTATTTACATCCACATCCCCGCTTGCGAGGGAACCGAAAAGGATGATTTTTTGGGCCCCCATTTCTTTCAGGCTTTGAACAATAGAATTCAGGGATCGTTGCAATTTCGCTCTTCTTTCCTCTTTTTTCTGTAAAATCTTTTTAATCTTAGACATTAGACCATGTCTCCTTCAAGCGCTGACCCCGCCTAATGTGGTGCGTCTAACGCTTCTTTGCATTAGTTCCGAAGCCGTCATTCCCGCGAAAGCGAGAATCCAGCTCAGTAATACTGGATTCCGGGTCAAGCCCGGAATGACGATTAAAGTAAACCCCGTTAGAAAGTTTTCAACTTTCTAACGGGAAAGCTCACACGGGGCATTAAACCCCGTGTTCGCTGAAAAGGAAACAACCACCATCCCCGCAGCAGAGCTGCGGGGCTTTCTAACGGGGTAAAGGGACTTTTGACGCACTACACTAACGATTCCCCTGCTCCCTTGCTCCAAGATAACAAATATGATCAATCTGGATTGGACACATTCTTCAATCCTGTAGTTTCTCTTATACAGTATGTCTACACCAAGTGGCAGATGAATGCAACACTTAATTCCAAAGATCAACGGCCGGGGAGACATCATTCCCTGATTCAAGATTTCTAAAAAAGTCCAGAAATCTCTGATTCCACCGATTAGGAGCCGATTACACAAAACGTATTGGAAAATCATGGAAATCTATGTAATCATCTTTTGAAATCTGTGAAATCGAGAGCGTGTGTAGTAGTTTTTCAGAGTTCTCGTTTCTCTTGTTTGACAGAGCCTTGGAAATCAATTAACATTTTCAAAAATAGAGGAGGATCGGCATGACTGAAAAGATGGTTGGAGTGATTGGTGGATCGGGGCTTTATGAAATGGAGGGATTGGAAGAGGTTAAGGAGATTTCATTAAAGACTCCGTTTGGCGATCCTTCGGATGTTTTTATCACGGGTCGTCTTGAAGGAATGAAAATCGTCTTTTTGCCCCGCCACGGCAAGGGTCACCGAATTCAACCCTCATCCCTTAATTTCAGAGCCAATATTATGGGGATGAAGATGCTGGGCGTTCAGTGGATCATCGGTGTCAGCGCGGTGGGCTCGATGAAGGAGAACATTCATCCCGGCGATATGATCATCCCCAATCAATTCATCGATCGAACCGTGGGACGCATCAACACCTTCTTCAGCGATGGAGTCGTCTGCCACATCAGCTTTGCCGATCCGGTCTGCCCTACTCTCAGTCATATTCTTGCGAAATCTGGAGAGGAAGTGGGGGCGACAGTCCATCCGGACGGAACTTATATCTGCATCGAAGGGCCCCAATTTTCAACACGGGCCGAATCAAAACTTTACCGTTCCTGGGGCGTTGACATCATCGGAATGACCAATCTGCCGGAGGCAAGGCTTGCCCGTGAGGCCGAAATCTGCTACGCCACCATCGCCTTTGCGACCGACTACGATTGCTGGCACCAGGAGGCAGAAGATGTTTCCATTGGAGAGGTCCTTAGAATTCTTGCTCAGAGCGCCCGAACTGCCAAAAGCGCCATCCGGACAGCCGTGAAGCACCTGCCCGAAAAGAGGGACTGCATCTGCGCAACAGCCCTGAAGCAAGCCCTGATCACGAGCAAAAAGTTGATTCCTGAAAAAACGAAGAAGGATCTGGAGCCGATTATAGGGAAGTATCTGTAAGGATCAATTTCAAATGTCAAAACTCGTAACACTTTAGCTGTTTGAAAATCTTCGTAAAATCCCTCCCGACCTCCCTTTGCCCTCCGGGTCAGAGACCGCTCTGGGTCGGAGACCAAAGGGAGGAGATAGGGTTTTCCCCCTTTGGTAATCTTTTCCCTGCCAAAGGCAGGCAAAGGGGGATTAAGGGGGATTTTATGATGATTCTTTTGATCAATTAACTCATGAAACTCCTTTTTTCATAAGGCTAAAGTATTACCAAATTTCAAATTAATGCCAAAATTTAGAATGTCAAAAGTTTTGGCATTAAGACGTTTGGCATTCCTTTGGCATTTGGATTTCATTTTAAACGATGAAATTTTTAGCTGATCGCACGCTGGGGAAACTGGCCAAGGGGTTGAGGATGCTTGGTTACGATACCCTTTATTACCGGGGGGAAGATATTCATCAACTCATTCATCTGGCCCGTGAAGAAGACCGGATCATCCTGACCAGGGATACCAGGCTGGCTCTTAGAAGACCGAAAGATCGCATCGTCACGATCACGGAGGATCTCCCTTCTCGCCAGTTGAAAGAGATCATTCAAAAAGCAACCCTCTCTCTCAACGAAGAAATACTTTACACCCGATGCCTCCTCTGTAATGACCCGATTGATCCGATTCCACGGAAAGAGGCAGAGGGAAAAGTCCCGGATTTCATCTTCCTGCAACAGAAGGACTTTTACCGGTGCTCCAAATGTGGAAGAATCTACTGGCAGGGATCGCATCTGGGGAACATGCAGAAAAAGGTTAAAGAACTATTTCATAACAAATCCGAAGCACGAAATGGATTTTAAAGGGGAATCAGGTTACCAGGAAATCAGGAGGCAGAGTATCAGAGGATCAGGGTACCAGGGGAAAAGAAGAGAAAAGATTGTTTAACCTGATACTCCGGTATCCTGATATCCACAACCTGATCACCTGATATCCTGATAACCGCCAACTAATATTTCGGATTTCGAATTTTTAAAAGGATGCGAATCATCAGCGGGACATCAAGGGGCAGGAGATTAGCGGCTCTTAGGGGGCACGCACTCCGTCCTACCTCTGACCGGGTTAAAGAATCGATCTTTAACATCCTTGGAGCGGAGGTAGAGGAAAAGGTTGTTCTCGACCTCTTTGCGGGCACAGGGAATCTGGGAATCGAAGCCCTGAGCCGTGGGGCGAAAAAAGCCGTCTTCGTTGAGAAAGCAAGAGAAGCCTTAAGAATGATTCAGAAGAACCTTCTCCAATGCGGCTTTTCCGGCCAAGCCGAGATCATTCCGAAAGAGGTGAACCGTGCCATTGGTATTCTTGAGACAAGAAAGGAGTCTTTTGATTTAATTCTGATGGATCCACCCTACGAAAAGGGATGGGTTCAACGGGCTCTGGTGAAACTGAATCACCATAACATTTATCATGAAGGTTCGGTCCTGGTGATCGAGCATGGTCGTCGCGAACTCCTTCCGCAGAAGACCGGAAGGTGGGCCGTCATTAAAGAGAGAATGATCGGTGACACGGTCATTTCCATCTTGCAGACAGACGGCGATTCTCAGGAGGGTAAATGAGATGGCAAAGAAGATGAAAGGAGATAAGAACGATATGGGAAAGGTTGCGATTTACCCCGGCGCTTTTGATCCCCTCACCTACGGTCATATCGACATCGTGGAGAGGGCCCTCGAGATTTTTGATAAGGTGATCCTCGCCATCGCCCACGATGCAGAAAAAAAATCCCTCTTTACGATGGAGGAACGCATCGAGATGGCAAAATTGATCTTCAAAGATACCCCCCATGTCATCGTCGATAGCTTTAAGGGGCTTCTCGTTACCTATGTCGAGAAAACCAATGCCAAGGTGCTTTTAAGAGGGCTCCGGGCAACTTCTGATTTCGAATATGAATTTCATATGGCCTCCATGAACCGCAGCCTGAGCACCCATCTGGACACTCTCTTCATGATGACCAGCAAGGATTACTTCTTCGTCTCTTCCCGCACGATCAAACAGGTGGCCAAGCTCGGCGGAACGGTGGAAGGGCTGGTTCCGGACCTCGTTGCCAGGCGGTTGAAAGAGAAGTTTAAACTGCCGGTTTCCAAAAAGCGACTGATCGGCTGGGAGGACTAATCTGAATTGGGATTGCGGAATTCGGAATGCGGATTGAAACATGAAGTGACCGATTTGAATTCAGGACATGGGATTGTAAAATATACAAGCCTCGCTACTTGAATCCTTGAACCCTGGAATCCTTGAATCCTATTTTATGAAAACACTGATTCTTTGTGATTTTGATGGAACGATCAGCATCAGGGATATGGGTTATGTCCTGCTCAATCGGTTTAGCTCCGGAGACTGGGAGTCAATCGATCGGGATTTTTGCGAGGGCAAAATCGGATCGAGGGAAGCCTATGCTCGTATTGCAAAGATTTTAAAGGGTGACAAAGAATCCGTCCTCCGCTTCACCAGGGAACATTCGCAGATCGACCCTCACTTCAAATCTTTCTATCAGTATTGCCTCGAAAACGATATCGATGTAAAGATTGTGAGCGACGGCCTCGATTTCTATATCCGGACCATCCTTGACGCCCACCAACTCTCCGGAATTCCTTTTTATTCCAATACGACCCATTTACGCGCTGATGGAGGAACGAATATCTTCTTTCCTCATTCCAGCGAAGAGTGCGGCCTCTGTGGCACCTGTAAAAAACAGATCGTCCGAAACCACCGTAAAGAATATGAAAAGATCTTCTTCGTCGGCAACGGTTTCTCCGACAGATGTGCGGCTCGTGAATCAGATTTCGTCTTTGCCAAAGACTCCCTCTACCCTTACTGTATCGATCAGGACATCACCTGCCACTTCTTTCAGGACTTCAGTGATATTCTTGAAGACCTGAAGAAAAAAATCTGTGGAATCATTTTTGATCTGGACGGGACGCTGATCGAAGCCTACGAGGCGATTTACCTGGGGCTAAAGGAGGTTTTTCAGCAATCCGGAAGAGAGGTTTTCTCTTTCAACGAACTAAAACATTATTTGCAGGCGGATCTGGAATCGACGCTCCAACAGTTTTTTTCTCCGGAGGAGACTCAAAAGAATATTCCCATCATGCGGAAGAAATATGAAGAGGTCTATCTCGATCATACTCATTTTCTCGATGGCGCTAAGGAGGTGATCGAGACGCTTCACAACCGGGGAGTGATGCTTGGGGTGGCCTCAAATAAATTCGGCCGGTTCTCAAGGCTGGCTCTTAATCATCTAAAGGTGTCTTCTTATTTCAAGTCGGTGATTGGCGCGGGCGATGTCCCCCGAAACAAGCCTTTTCCGGATATGATCCATGCCGCCTTAAGAGAGATGGGACTTTTACCGGAGGAAGTGGTATTTGTAGGAGATACGCTCACCGATATTGAGACGGGAAAAGAGGCGGGAGTGGATGTTTATGCCCTGCCCACAGGATTTCACACCCGGAAGGAACTCTCG
>VGRU01000195.1 GCA_016875255.1 Deltaproteobacteria bacterium | reverse complement strand
TAGTACGGGAAATTTTTGAGATCATCAAGAGGATCAATGAAGAGCAGGGAACGACGATCATGCTGGTGGAACAGAATGCCAACATGGCCCTTCAGATCGCCACCTATGGGTATGTGATGGAGAATGGTAAGATCATGATGGAGGAAGCCGCCGATAAGCTGAGAGAGAATCCTGATGTGAAGGAATTTTATCTGGGAACGGCGAGTTCTGGGGCGCTCAAATCGTACAAGGATGTGAAGGCCTACAAACGGCGTAAACGCTGGCTGTAATCGATTCCCCCTCACCCCGCCCTCTCCCCCGCGGGGAGAGGGAAAAACCGAGGGGGAGTTTTTATTTTATATGTATTGTGAAATATTGCACGGAAGTTTTTTCACGAGTCACGAATCACCGACACGATTCACGCCTTTTTAGAGGGGGGTTTTTTATGGGGCAATTGGATATCCATATCGGAGAGATTCTTGCGAGAAATGCGAGGCTCTATCCCAATGATGTGGCTCTCATTGAAAGGACGCCAGCCGAGGGCAAGAGAAGAGAGATCACCTGGAAACAGTTCGATGAGCAAGCCAACCGTTTTGCCAATGTCCTGACACAAAAGGGAATTAAGAAGGGCGAAAAGGTGGTCCATCTCATGATGAACTCCCTCGAATGGCTCATCGCCTATTTTGGAATCCTCCGCACTGGAGCGTGGGCCGTACCTCTCAACTTTCGTTTTTCAGGTGACGATATTAAATACTGTTGCGGAGTGGCCGAACCCCAAGCGATGGTCTTTGGAGAGGAATTCGTTGATCGCATGACCGGCATCAAGGATGAGCTGCCGACGGTGAAAGACTACATTTTCACCGGAAAAGAGTTGCCCAGCTATGCGGAGCCTTTTGAAAAACTGATGGATAAGGCTCCTTCCACTGCCGCCCGGACTCCGATTCATTACGATGATCCCGCCGGTCTCTACTTTACCTCCGGCACCACAGGCCAACCCAAACCCATTCTCTTAACCCATAAGAATATGGTCTGCGCCTGTATCACCGAGAATCATCATCATTATCAGACTAAGAATGATAGTTTTATTCTCATCCCTCCGCTCTATCATACCGGTGCCAAGATGCACTGGTTCGGTAGTTTCATCGTGGGCGGTAAAGGAATTATCTTAAAGGGAATCCAGCCTGAATGGGTTCTTGAGGCGATCAGCGAAGAGAAAGCCACGGTCATTTTCCTATTGGTCCCCTGGGCCCAGGACATCCTCTTAAAGATCGGCAGCGGCGAGATTAAGCTCAAGAATTATAACCTCCAACAGTGGAGGCTCATGCATATGGGAGCGCAACCCATTCCTCCTGTCCTGGTCCAGCACTGGAAGGAATATTTCCCCAAGATGGCTTACGACACAAACTATGGCTTGAGCGAATCATCAGGGCCGGGCTGCGTCCATCTCGGAATCGAGAATGAACACAAGGTCGGAGCCATCGGCCTCCCGGGATTCAACTGGGAGACTCGAATTGTGGATGAGGAAGGCAACGATGTGAAGAAGGGCGATGTGGGAGAACTGGTCGTGCGCGGAGACGGCGTGATGAGGGAATATTATAAAAACCCCGAGGCCACCGCGAAGGCGCTCAGGAATGGATGGCTTTACACCGGCGATATGGGAAGGGTGGATGAAGATGACTTCATCTACTTGGTCGATCGAAAGAAAGACCTCATCATCTGCGGAGGCGAAAATGTCTTTCCCGTGGAAGTGGAAGACTTTCTCCACACCCTGCCGGGCGTCAAGGATGTGGCCGCCATTGGTTTGCCGGATGAGCGCCTGGGAGAAGTCGTTGGTGTGATTGTAGAGGTGGTGCCTGGAAAAACCCTGACGGAGGAAGGGGTTTTGAAATTTTGTGAGGTGTTTCCGAAATATAAACGGCCCCGCAAGATCTTCTTCGGCGACGTTCCCCGTAATCCCACAGGAAAGATTGAGAAGCCGAAGTTGAGAAAGAAATATATTGGAATGGAAGAAGCGTTTAAGATTAAATAGAAAGTAGAAGGTAGAAAATGGAAGATAGAAGGCGAACCGGAAAGAACCACGGTTCGCCTTTTTTATTCGTTTGGGGGGAGTTGGAATTTGTGTTATTTATATATATGAATGGCGCGAATGACACCGAATTTGGCAAATCATTCGATGAATTCACCGTTATTCGTTATGTTTGAAAGGGGTGTATGTCTTTCGTATTGGGGATCGATATTGGTTCAGCGCAATCCAAAGGGGTTATCCTCGGTGATCAGGGATCGTTAGGATCGTTTGAGTGCGCCTCCGGAGGAGATTTCAAGCTGACAGCCGAGAAGATAAGAGAGGAGTTACTTTCTCAGGCAGAGAGGTCAGTAGATGATATCTCAAGGACGGTCGCAACAGGATATGGGTCCAAGCTGGTCATCTTCGCAGATGAAATCAAATCGGATATCGTCTGCTTTGCGAAGGGCGTTTCTTCTCTCCTGCCTTCCGCGAGAACCGCCATTGATATAGGGGACCTCTACACAAAGGTCCTCCGCACGGATGGTCATGGAAACGTGCACAGTTTTATATTGAGCGGTAAATGTGCGGGAGGAAGCGGCAGGATTCTTCAGGTCATTGCCAGGGTTCTTCAGGTCAAAGTGGATGAGATTGGCGAGTTATCTTTAAAATCAAATAAGAGAGTCGAGTTTAACACCGGATGCGCCGTTTTTGCGGAAACGGAGGCAATCTCCCGGCTCTCACAAGAAGTTGCAAAAGAAGACCTTCTGGCAGGTTTGCACAGAGCCCTGGCAGCCCAGATCAACAGCCTGGCTGAGAGATTAGGTGTGGAGCAGGATGTGGCTATGGTTGGAGGCGGAGCCAGAGACATAGGCTTGATACGAGCGGTAAAAGAAATCAGAGGACACGATATTCTTGTCCCGCCCAATCCCCATATGATAGCGGCCTTGGGAGCCGCGCTCATCGCCCGGGAGAGTTTAACAATACAAGATTGAAACAAATTACCCAATGAGGTATATTGCTCTTCGATAGAATGTAAGATTTTTCACATCCCTGGGGATTGTAAAAAGGAGAAGGTCGATGGGTGACAAACAGAGTACTATTTCCGACATCGTAAAAAATTATTATAACAATTACGGGCTCAGGGCGAAGGAACTGAAAGGTGAAGGAAAACAATTCATCGGCTATGCCTGTTCCCTTGTTCCCCTTGAAATCATTACTGCCTCCGGGTGCATCCCTTTTCGGGTGAGAGGAAGTGTCCATGAGCCTATTACACGGGGAGATACACTCCTCGAAACGATCGTATGTCCATACTACCGCAGTATCTTCGACCTTTCGGTAAAAGGGAAATACGACTTTCTCTCCGGCATGGTGATCCCACATGGCTGTGACAGCATGGTGCGGAGTTTCAGCGCCTGGAGTTATGGACTGCCTTTCTCCTATTTTCATTTTGTCAATATCCCGAGCGTCTGCGACGAATCGTCTTTTGAGTTCTTTGATTCGGAGTTAGGCGCCTTTAAAAAGAGTCTGGAAAAGTTTACCGGAAAGGCGATTACCGAAGAGCATCTTAGGCAAGCCATCCGGGTCCATAATGAAAACAGGGATAAGGTGAGAGCCCTCTATGAATTGAGGAAGACTGCCCCCCCCCTCATCTCGGGAACCGAATTGACGATGACCCTCACGGCCGGATCGAGCCTGCCCATCGAGGAATCGAATGACCTGTTCGACCAGGTTCTGACAGGGGTGAAGGGAAGAAAGAATTCTCTCCTCAAAAAAGGGCCAAGGATTTTCATTGACGGCGCCTGTCTTGATAATATCGAATTGATCAAACTCGTGGAAGAATTAGGAGGCAATGTGGTGGCTGACACCATCTGTAACGGAGCGAGGGATCATCTTCCGAAGACGGATGTGGGAGGAGATTCCATCGAGGCGCTCAGCCGCCGATATCTTGGGAAGGTCAATTGCCCGAAAACCTACAGGGCGAACAAAGCAGGCACGTTTGAGGGAGATATCGCCAACCGGTTTGGAGATATCGGAACCTACGCGAGAGAGTTCAAGGCGGATGGAGCAATCCTCTATGTCTATAAGTATTGTGATCCTTTCGGCTTTGAGGTTCCTGCGAGAAAGGCTTACTACCAGTCGCTCAACCTTCCCCTGCTTCATCTGGAGGACATCTATTCAGCGGGGACGATGGGGCAACTCAGAACCAGAGTCCAGGCCTTTTTGGAGATGATTGGGTAACGTAAAATCCGGGGGATAAGGTGATGGTTAGGAAGCCAGTTTTGGCAAAGTCAAAAGGTTAAGGCTGATGACCTTACCCAACTACTAAACGGGCGTCTTTGCCCTAACCCTTGCCTAAAACCTTTTTTTAAATAAGGGAGGTTTAATCATGGCTGAGGAGCAGAAAGAGGCGAAACCGAAGAAGAGGACGACAGCCACAAAAGCGGCGGCTTCTATTGGCCCTATGGTAAAGGAGTTCATCACCGGAACCCTTCAAGCCAAGGCTGAGGGAAAACAGAAAGTGGCCTATACCTTCATCGTCTGCCATCACGAAGAGATCTTCAGGGCCCTCGATGTGGTGCCGGTGTGGACAGAGAACTTTGCCGGCATCTGCGGCGCAAAGAGAGATGCGGAGCGGTTCCTCCAAAGAGCGGAATCACTCGGCCTCTCCCGTTCCTTATGCACCTATGCCCTCTGCGGAATCGGTTTCGATCAGTGGAGGGAAGAACTGGGGCAGATGCCCCCGGATGCTCCCTGGGGCGGGCAGGTCAGGCCTGATTTCATGATCTCCAGCGGTCAGATCCTCTGCGATCCGCGATCGAAGTGGTATCAGGCCTCCCAGCAATTCATGCCGGATGTGCCCATCTATAACATCGATCTTCCCTATCCCCTTTATCAGGTGAATCGTGACCACCGGGAAGTCCTGGGCTATTACCATCAATATATCGTCAAACAATTGCGCGGGCTGGTGGCTTTCCTCGAAGAGCAGACGAAAAAGAAGATGGATTATGATCGGCTGAGAGAGCTGGTGGGTTTAAGCGATCGAACATGGAACCTGATCGAAGAGACCTACGATCTTCGAAAAGCTGTACCTTGCCCTATGGGGACAGGCGATGCCATGAATACCATGGTGCCCATCAACTTTATGATGGCGACCCAGAAGGCTTATGATTTCTTTGTGGACCTTAAGAAGGAATTGGAAGAGAAGATTGCCAGAGGAGAGGGCGAGGTTGAAAACGAGAAATACAGGCTGATGTGGGGAGGCGGGTTGCCCGCCTGGTATGCTTTAAACGATTTCAATTATTTCAATAGCAAAGGGGCCTCCTTTCCCGCGGAAACCACCTACCGGATGGTTGCACCTCTCCATGAGATGGATCTTCCGGAGACGAAAGATCCTATTGAACACTTAGCGTGGAGGTGGCTCGGATACTGGACCTTCTGGTATGACAGAGCGAGGAAGAGACCGGGATCCGAACCCGACGTGGAACGATTGATCAACAGAATCGAGGAATACAAGATCGATGGTGTCGTCATGCATGAGGCATTTTCATGCCGAACCTGGCATGTGGGCCTCATCTGGCAGTTGCATCAACTGTCAAAAATTTATAAACCCATTCCTGTCTATGTGATCGGCAAAGACGGAAAGAAGGAGAAGGGTTACAGGGAACTGCCCTCCTTGGTTCTGGAAAGCGATATCATCGACATCACCTCCTATTCAGAGGTCGATACGAGAAACAAAATTGACGCTTTCATCGAAACTCTGGAGTCGGTTCGAATGAACAAGGCCGCCTGATGGATCATTAGTCTTTTAGTCATATAGTCGTATCGTCATTTCGTTTAGAACAAAGAAACTCATTAACGATAAGACGATCGGACGATAAGACTAACTGACTGAAAGGTGACATTGACTTCCTACTTTGCAGGCATTGATATTGGTTCTACGATGACGAAGGCAGTGATCCTGAACAGAGGGATCATTGCTTCGATCATCGGACCCACGGGACCGGAGCAACGCCGCCTGGCCAATAGGGTCATGGAAGAGGCGCTGAAGAAGGCCTCTCTCTCTTTTCCAAAAATCACTTATATTATTTCCACAGGCTACGGTAGAATCAATGTCCCTTTTTCTGACAAACAGTTCACCGAGATCACCTGTCATGCAAAGGGGATTGTCCACCTCTTTCCCGAGGCCAGGACGATCATCGATATCGGTGGTCAGGATGTGAAGGGGATAAAGATCGATGCTTCAGGAAAGGTCATTGATTTTGTAATGAATGATAAGTGTGCGGCGGGCAGCGGCCGATTTATCGAGGTAATTGCTGGTACCCTCGGTGTTTCCCTGGATCATGTCGGGGAGCTCTCTCTTCAAAGCAGGAATCCTGCGAAGATCAGCAACATCTGTACGATATGGGCACAACAGGAGGTAGCATCGAGTCTGGCAGAAGGAGTCCCCGTTGCGGATCTTCTGGCAGGTGTTCATCAATCGCTTGCGGACAGGATATGCCGGATGGTCAACCGGCTGAGAGTGGAGAAAGCCTTGGTGGTAACCGGTGGCGGAGGAAAGAACAAAGGGTTGCTTAAAGCTCTTTCGGAACAATTGGGACAGGAGGTTTTGGTTCCCGAGGAACCTCTGCTCACCGGGGCCCTCGGAGCCGCCTTAATGGGCAAGGAGATTGTAGAAAAGGCCAGAAAGAGTAACGCTCCGATTGAGACCAGGGAGCGTATCTTAGAGGAAGTTGAAATTATGTAACAGCGTAAGTTTATCCATTGACCCCGGACTTCCCCCTTTGAAA
>VGRU01000194.1 GCA_016875255.1 Deltaproteobacteria bacterium | reverse complement strand
TTTTATACGGCAACCAATTCTCCGTTCATTTCAATTGGGATACGTTGAACGACCATGTCCTGTCCCATGATTCGGTGAGGGTGGTTAATCTCCGGAATCTTGGTTTTAGCAACGATGTTCATCCGGGTATTTTCGATCACCTCGGTGCAATTTTTTCCAATGGTTTCCTGTGGATCGATCCCAAGAAAATTCCCATAAGTCTTACTGAAGAAGATGATTTTGCCGTCGGGGTCGGTGATCATCACTCCGTTATGGATATTATCGAGAATGGTCTCGTAGAATCGGATTTTTTCTTGAAATTTATTGAAGGTTTTAGCTTCCATCTCTATTCTCCTGAGGATGTGAGAATAATCTATCATAATAGATGGATTTGTCAAACCTTTAGGGAAGAGATAGAGAGGAGGCTGAGATGATTTGCCGGATGGGGCAGTAAGTTGCCCTTAAAATGGGCAAGCGGCCCTCCCTTTTCCCAGACAGGGATCAGGGATGGCCGGTTACAGGCTATTTGGAGTCGAAGGGGTTCATCTTATCCGTTCGCCTCCTTGTCCGGAACAGGGTTGATGAACTTAAGAATATACACAAAGGTCAAAAGGATATCCGCATTCCTCTGGATGGCGGGATTATCCTGGGCCAGCGTTTGCAGCTTCTTGGCGCTTTCTTCAATCCTCTCAATTTCATTTCTAATCTGTTCATTCATTTCTTTTTTCCTCCCGTAAATCTTTAAAACGTTTTGCCTTGAGCGTATACCGAGGAAGCGATCCCGGAGGTTCCATGATGACATTGAACGAAAGATTCGTCGCGACCTTAAGGCTCTCCCGGAGTCGAGCTTTTGTCTGCTCAATGGAACTTACAGTGAGCCCTGGATTGGCCTCAGCCCTGAGCGTGATGACATCCATCAGACCCCTTCTCTCCACAATGATTTCAAACTCTTCGACCTCCTGAAACTCCTTCCTCAGCACCTCCTCAACGGTCTTTGGAGAGAAGAGCACTCCCCGGACCTTACGGAGATCGTCCGTTCTTCCCACTACCTCTTTGATCATTTTTGAGGTCCTTCCACAGGAGCAGCCATTCTTCCCTTTGATGACGAGATCTTTCGTATTGAATCGGATAAGAGGGAATGACCTTCTGCCGAGAGGGGTGACCACTGCCACTCCAATCTCACCTTCATCAACCTCTTTCTGGAGCGTTTCGCGGTCAAGAATCTCTACCAAAAAGAAAGGCTCGATGATATGCATCCCGTCTTTGGCCTCACACATTCCAGCCCAGGCACAGGGCTCTGTCCCGCCGATGTGGTCAAAGACATGACATTGGTAGAGCTCTTCCAATCGCTTTCTCGTTGCCGGCGGCATCGGTTCTCCTGCGCAGAGCATCCTCTCGATCCCGAGAGAAGCGGGATCAATGCCCATTGATTTGGCCTCTTCAGCGATGTGAAGCCCATAAGTCGGCGTGTTCATCATCCCGTTGGCCCGAATCTCTTGAATCTTGTGAATCCTTCCTTTCGTGTCGAGCGCCCCTCCCGGGACAAGCTCACAGCCCACCTTTTCCGAGGCAAAATGAGCTTCCCAGAAGGCGACATAGACATTGTAACCGAATGGAAGAAAGACGCGGTGGCGGGGCCTAAACCCGGCCATATAAAGGATATGACACCATGATTCAACCCTCCATTGCCAGCTCTCATAGGTCTCAGGGACGTAAATCGGTTTTCCAGTCGTGCCGCTGGTCTGCCTGAAGGAGGTCACCTTTTCAATAGGCGCTCCCAGGAGCCCTCCGTAAGGGAAAGGCTCTACCTCCTGGTATTTCCTCATCTCCTCTTTTTCAGTGAAGGGAATCTTTTTGATATCATCGAGTGATCGAATATCCTTCTCTTCGATCCCTTTCAATTTATCCCGATAGAGGCCGGAATGTTCCTTGGAAAAGGAGAACATCCTCCGAAAATAGGAAAGCTCAATTTGATCATACGCCTCCCTGGGAAGCGTCTCCAGGTATGGATTCCAAAAGTTCATTGTCCTTCCTTTCTCCGTTCGTCTTTACCTTGTTTATGGTAAATGGTTTCAACATCTGCTCCGAGTTTTTGTGAGATCTGGCGGGCGGTGCCAGCCACCTTGGGTCCAAATTTTAAAATCTTATTCTCCGGAAAGGTTCCGATGAGGATGAGGCATCCGATCAATTTGTCACGATTGCCAAACAATGGAGCGCTCACCACACTGGCTCCAGGAGTGATTCCGCCGATATCCTGTGCGTAACCCAACTCCCTGCATTCGCGTAATTCTTCCCTCAGGAGTTCCATATTCATACGGGATGGGTCCCGGAAGAAATAGACTTTCTTCTTTGACAATATTTCTTCTCTTTCGGCTTTTGGCAGAAAGGCGACAATGGCCTTCCCATGGGCGCCCAACGTGATATGGAACCGATGCCCAAGTCGCACCGTAAACCCGATATTTTGATTTCCTTCGTGTTTGCCTAATACGATGACATGCTCCCCTTGAATCAGCCCGAAAAGGGCCGTGCCGCTGGTCTCGTTTGCAATCTCCTGAAGAAAAGGGGATACCACCTCTGGGTAATGAAGATTATCCAGAACATGACGCGCAAGAGAGAGAAGCCCCACTCCCAGGGAATACGTTTTGGCATGATGATCTTTTTCAACAAACCCAAACCGGGTGAGGGTGTTGAGAATGGAGAAGCCTTTGCTTTTATGAATCCCGACCTCTTTTGATATCTCGGTCAGTCCCATCTTGAAATTGGAATTTTTACCCAAACAGAGAAGGATCCGGGAGGCTTGTTCCACTGCTGGGACGATGGGGTGATAGAAAGACGGCTTCTTGCTCGATCTCTTTTTCTCTTGAGGAAGGGTTTTCACAAGAGCGGTCACCTAAACGAGTATTCTATATGCAGAACAGCGTTTTAAAAACTACCTGAATATTACTGAGAGGCGGTTGTCTTGTCAAGAGATTTTTCGAGATTTCCCAAAAAGCTTGGAAATCTCTGATTCCATTGATTAGGGACCGATTACACAGGTTAGAAACACTTCTCCTCCCTTTGAGACTGTGTCGTAATTGGGAAATAGTAAAAAATGTCATGCTGAACTTGTTTCAGCATCTAATTGAATCCAATACTTACGAGACCCTGAAATAAATTCAGGGTGACAAAATATTAATTAGGGCACAGTCTCTTTGGTCTCCGACCCAGCCTCCGGCTCAGAAGAGCCTCTGGCTTGGAGAGAGCGGTCTCTGACCCGGAGGGCAAAGAGGGGAGACCTGCCTACGCCGAAGCGGCTTCGCGCAGGCAGGGGGGAGATTTTATAAAAATTTCAATTCTATTTTGAGAACCTGAATAAATCTCAAGCAGACATAAGAGAAACCATGCTACAATCTCAATTCTTTTTCCTCTTCAATGATACACTCATTCAATATCCGTATCGCTTCATCGATCTCCTCTCTCCGGATGATGAGGGGCGGGGCAAATTCGAGGGCCTGGCCCATCGTCTTGATGATCAATCCTTTCTTTTTAGCCCGATCGGTCACTCGAACAACCCGCTGGGGAGGAAAGGGCGACTTCTTCTTTTTATCGAGGGTAAAATCGATGCCTGCCCATAGTCCGGTGGCTCTGGCTTCTCCTACAATGCGATGGGATTCAAGGGTTTTTAGTCCGTCTAAAAAATAACTTCCCATCTCACGGGATCGGTCAATCAGATTCTCATTCTTCATGATTTCGAGATTCTTCAGGGCAACAGCGCAAGCCACCGGATGATTCGAATAGGTATGAAGATGGTGAAAGATCTCGATGGGTTCCATCACCCGATCCGTGCATCCCACTCCTCCAAGAGGGACATATCCGCTCGAGATCCCCTTTGCCATGGTGATCATGTCAGGTTGAATATCGAAATGGTCGATCCCAAACCACTTGCCCGTCCTTCCAAATCCGCAGATCACCTCATCGATGATGAGGAGGATTCCATACCGGTCGCAGATCTCCCGAACGATCTTCCAATATTCTTTGGGAGGGGCGTAGGCGCCGAATCCCTGCTGGATGGGCTCGCCGATGAAGGCGGAGATCTGTTCGGGGTCCTCAAACTGGATAATACGTTCAATGTCCTTTGCGCAGGCGAGATCACACCCGGGATAGGAAAGATGAAGGGGGCAACGGTAACAGTAGGGTGACTCCACAAAGACGGTTCCAGGAGCCAGCGGCTCCATCATCTGCCGCATGGGAAGCACAGTGCCCAGAACATTTAGCGCCCCGCCTGTAACCCCGTGGTAGGCTCCACGTCTTGAAATGATCTTATAGCGTTTTTTATCTCCCCTGAAAAAATGATAATGCTTGGCTAATTTGATCGCAGACTCCACTGCCTCCGAACCACTTGAGACGAAGAAGAATTGATTGATTTGTCCCGGACCGATTTCAGAGAGCACCTCTGCCAGTTTAAGGGCAGGCTCATTGGCAAATTCCATCGGGGTAAAGTAGCAGAGTTTAACCAGTTGGTCATAAGCGGCCTGTGCGATCTCTTTCCGTCCATAACCCACATGGACAGGCCGGGTCATCCCGGCTTCAAGATCAAGATAGCGCTTGCCATCCTGATCAAAGACCCAAACGCCTTCCCCTCTCACCATTACGGTGAGGCCGTCTTTGATCCTGTTCCTATGGGTCCTTGCCAGGATGAGATGGGATGATTGATTCTTAAGGTTTTGGCTGGGTGTCATACGGTCTCTCCTTATGTAAAAAATAATAGTCTAACGGTAAGGGTAACGAGGCCCGTATCGTTAATAAAAGGCTACGTTTATCGTAATTTAATTCTTTTTTACGTAACCGTTACCGAATTACGAAACGGGCTTCGTTACCGTGACCGTAACCTTACCCACAGATAGGCGGGACATTCTTGTCCCGCCGGCATTTTGCTCAATTGGAATTAAGCCACGCTCCATACCCCCGGAATCTTCTCTTTGCAGAAGGGGCAGAGTCCATTCTTAACCTGATTCTTAAGAAGAATAAAGTGGGTCCGCTCGATCACCTTCTTGCCACATTTCGGGCAATAAGTGCTATTGGCAGGGTGGCCCACCACATTTCCGACATAGACATACTTCATCCCTTCGGATTTTGCCATCTCCATGGCCTCTTCAAGGGTTTTAATGGGCGTATAAGGGAGATGGGTCATTTTATACTGGGGTGAGAAACGTGTGAAATGAATCGGAGTATTCTTTCCGAGATTCGCTATGATCCATCTGCACATCTTTCTAATATCGGCCATGTCGTCATTAAGGGTGGGAATGATGAGGTTGACGATTTCAAGATGCTTGCCGGATTCCCTGACTGTCTTTAGAGTCTCTAATACCGGTTCAAGTTTTGCCTCGGATATGTCCTGATAAAATTTCGGGTTGAAGGATTTCAGATCAACCGTCACTCCATCGAGGAATCTCAGAAGCTCAACCATTGGAGCGCGGGCGATCCCTCCGTTCGTATGACAGAGGGTGAGAAGCCCTTTTTTCTTTGCGAGCCTGACCACATCATACATCAGTTCGAAAAAGACGGTGGGTTCATTGATGCTGTGGGAGATGGATTTGCATCCTTGTCTCAGGGTTTCTTCAACGATCTCCTTCGGAGTAAATTTCAGAGCCCTGATCTGTTCGGGAACGGATTGGGAGATGGACCAGTTCTGGCAGTGCTTGCAACGAAAGTTACATGACGCCGTATAGACACAAAGGTTTTTATGTCCAGGCACCATATGATACATCGGCTCCAGTTCAATGGGGTCGATCTGGAGGCCAACCGGTCTGCCATAAACCAGGCTTCGAAGTTCTCCTTTCCGGTTCTCCCTCGCCCTGCAGAAACCTCTTTGCTCCTCAGGGATCAGGCATCGCCTGAAACAGAGCTCACACTGGAGGAGGTTGCCTTCCACTTTTTTAAAAAACATGGCTCTTCTGCCCCCCCTTTCTCCTGCGAGAGGAGATGAAGAGAAGAGTTCGGACATGGCTCCCAAGGATAAGCAACAGAGGAATGACCTTTTTAAGAAGGATCGGCGGTTCATTGCTATGCCCATCTTCCTGCCACCGAAGCGCTACAAAACCTGCATCTTCCATTGTCAATATTCATCTCGAGGATATCAAAATGGGTTCGATAAATAATCCTCTTGCCACAGGAAGGGCAGAAGGTTGAATTCCTGAGATGACCCGGAACATTTCCAACATAAACATACCGCAAACCGTTTCGAATGGCAATCTCATAAGCCTTTTCAAGAGTTGAGATGGGGGTAGGGGAGAGATGTGTCAATTTGTAATTTGGGAAAAAACGGGTGAAGTGAATAGGGGTATCCACACCGAGGTTCTCTTTAATCCACCGGCACATCTTTTCGATCATTTTCGGATCATCGTTTAAGGTGGGGACCATGAGATTGACAATTTCTAACCATACCTTCTCTTTTTTAACGGTGATGAGCGATTCGAGAACGGGCTTTAAGGTTGCCGAACAGACCTCTTCATAGAATTTCTCGCTGAACCCTTTCAGATCGATCTTGACGGCATCGAGGACCTTCAGAAGTTGAAGAAGGGGTTCTCGATTAATATAACCGTTAGACACAATAGAAGTTTTTATTCCACTCTGTCTGGCAATGACGGAGATATCATAGAGATACTCGAAGTAAACCCCGTTAGAAAGTTGAAAGCTTTCTAACGGGGTTTACTCAGGACTTAGTGCTGAGTCAGCAATGATTTCAATTCGCAGCATGAGGACACGTGATCGTATTTGCGAATCGAAGCACTAAGTAAATTAAGACAATTTCAACGAAGTTGCATTATGCTATGAAATCACT
>VGRU01000193.1 GCA_016875255.1 Deltaproteobacteria bacterium | reverse complement strand
GGATCCCTTCAGCCCCAGTCGTGACAAACGGAATGATCTACATTGGAACGAGTTTGAATGCCAACCGGGTGATTCAGGTTCCCATTCCGCCACAGGCTGTGGCAAGGATCAAGTCCTGGAGAGAAGTGGTGAGGTAAAAAAAAGGTTACATTAAATGGTAACGGTGAGGAGGCCCGTATCGTTAATAAAAGGTAACGTTTATCGTCTTTTAATTCATTTTACGTAACCGTTACCGATAACCGAAACAGGCTTCGTTGCCGTAACCCAAACCTTTTTGTAACACTTTAGCTGTTTGAAAAACTTCTTAAAATCCCTCCCCACCTCCCTTTGCCCTCCGGGTCAGAGACCGCTCTGGGTCGGAGACCAAAGGGAGGTAAAACACTTCCCCCTTTGGAAAAGGGGGATTAAGGGGGATTTTGTGATGATTGTTTTGATCCATTGACCTATAAATCTCTTCTTTTCAAAAAGCTAAATTGATACACCTTTTTTATTTCTGGAGTTGTTGCAGTCTTCTGATTCTCTCCTGAGCCTCCGAAAAAGATTGGTCCAGCTTTAAGGCTTGATTAAAGGTTTCGATGGCCTGAGAAAACATTCCGCTGGCTTCATAGGCGAGCCCAAGGTTGAAGTGAAGCCTCGCCAGTTTTTCTCGGGTCAACCCTTGAATCTGAGAGGCTTCTTTAAAGCATTGAATCGCCTGGGCGCTGTCCCCCTTCTCAAGAAAACAACTTCCAAGCATGAGGTAGCAGTCAAATTTGATCGCAGGATTCGAGGCGGCTAATTCAAACTCTGAAATGGCATAGTCAAAGAGATCCATCTCCTTATAAGCGATCCCCAGATGATAGTGCATTTCCGAATCCTTGTCAGGGGAGGGAACTTCAGCCCCGCTATAGTTGGGTAAATTCTGAGGTTCGACGACTGAAGAGGGAAAAAGATCGGATTTGTCATCGAAAGGTTTTATCTCTTCAGGTGATGGAAAAGCCGCAGGAGAAGGAAACTCAACCGCCGGCATTGTTTTAGGGATATCCTTGGAGATATTTCTGAGGATATCTCTGGATTGCGGCGGTGCATCGGAGCCCCTCAGTGCTTTTTTCGCCTCCGGGTCATCGGGTTTTAACTCCAGGACGCTCAGGTAATAGTTTTTGGCATCTCCCGATAACCCTTCCTTGAGATATAACCCTGCAATTTTATGAAGAGCATCAATGTGTTTTGGATTGATGGCGAGAACTTTTTTATAGATGGAGATTGCTCGCGAATTAAGATCTTCTTCCTCATAAAGCTCTGCCAATTTCAAATATTCTGCGATCGCTTTCTCATTTTCCCCATTCCTATAATAGAGATCGCCCAGTTTTAAATAGAGGCGCGTATCTTTGGGGTCGGCCTCGATCAGTTTAATATATTCCACGATCGCCTTCTTGGGCTGGCCCTTCATGATTAATTTCTGAGCAAGGTCTAAAGTCTTCTCTTTATCGAATGCCAAAAGGGTCCCTCTTCTTTAAAGCATTTATTATCCAGAGCATGAAACGATTCGCATTTTGTAGCGCAAAATTTCAGTCCCGCCACTGGCGGGACGCTACGTCCTCCCTTAGACTCAAATAATACCACGCTCTCCTTAATAACTCAAAACTTAATCAAAGAACCGGAAAAAGTCAAGTTCTTGAAATTATAAAGGGCGTCAAACGGTTATGGGTGACGATGCTCGTATCGATGCGGGAGACTCGACAAACGAAGCTCGAGCATCAAGATTCAATTCACGAGTCTCGATACGAGCTTCCCCGCCTGCCAGGTTAACTGTACGGCGGGCAGGGACAACGAGAAACGTCATTTTCATTTTCGTAAGTCTTCGTAGAAATTTCTTTCCAGGTGGATAAATATTGACCAATTTTCAACCATTCATTATAATAGAGGCAATCGTATTTCGTGAAATTCATGAGACATTCTAATAGATTAAGTGATTAAGATATTTAATGCTTTTGGCACTTATTTTGCTTATTAACTTTCCGATAGGTTTATCCCGTTAGGAATTCCAAAAAGGGGAGGGGATGTGATTTCTAACGGGGGGTTAAAAAATACTCATCGGAAAGATTAATCATGGTTAAGAATTTAAAAAAGGTTTTGATTGTTGATGATGAAGAGACATTGACATGGAGCATGTCGAAAAGCCTTTCCAAAGACAGGGATAAATACGAGGTGCTCATTGCCAATAATGGAAAAGAAGCCCTGAACCAATTTAAGAAGAATGATATCGATCTGGTTATTTCTGACATTCGAATGCCCGATGTCAATGGGCTGGATCTGCTGGTGAAAGTGAAGAAAGAATATCCGAAGATCAAGTTCATTATCATGACCGCTTACGGGTCCTCGGATGTTCAGAAAGAGGCGAATCGCCGGGGAGCAATTGTTTATATTGAGAAACCCTTTGAAATAAACGACATCCGGAAGATCATCATCGATCATATCGGAAAAAAGAAGGGGTTTCGGGGCACGGTGGTGGGTCTTCAATTGACCGATGTGATTCAGATGAATTGCCTTAGCCGCTTGACCACTGCATTGACCGTGATCAAAGATGGAGAGAAGGGAACGATCTATTTAAATGAGGGAGAAGTCATTCATGCGGAATGTGGGAGTCAGAAAGGGACGGATGCTTTTTACCATATTCTAAGCTGGCAGGAGGGGGAATTTACTTTTAACATGGGAGTGACGCCTCCGATGCAGACAATCTATCAGAACTGGGAGCATCTGCTCATGGAAGGCATGCGAAGGAATGATGAAAAGATATAAAGCTACTCTAAAAATGTCATTCCGGCGAAAGCCGGAATCCAGACGTCGTCCCGACGAAAGTCGGGAACTATCTCAGCCACTGGACTCCGGTTTTCACCGGAGTGACAAATTCGGAATTATTAGAGGTTCCCATAAAGGAAATCGATGAACATCATCATCACAAGGGAAGATCTGAAAAAGATCAACTTTTTTTTGGACAAG
The DNA here is from genome assembly GCA_016875255.1 of Deltaproteobacteria bacterium. Next base: position 3,896 of record VGRU01000193.1, on the reverse strand, counting down.
GTGGTTACTTCTTCCCTTGCCCATTCGGTCCTGTTGATCGATCGATCCGGACAGCTGATTGCCCAATACGGAGACAATCTGGAGATTGATGTTCTGTCTCTTTCCGCGCTGACCGCAGCAAACTTCGGAGCTACGGCTGAGATCGCCAAGATTCTTGGTGAAGAGGAATTCACCCTTCTTTTCCATAAAGGGAAGAGCGAAAACGTCTACTTCACCGCCGTTGGCGAACATGTCATCATGGTCACCCTTTTCGACGATAAGACCTCTCTGGGCCTGATCAGGCTGCGAATTAATCAGATTGCCGACGAGCTTTCAAATGCCCTCGTCTCGATCTTTAAGGAGAAAAAGGAAATCCCTATTTTGGAGCCGCAGCGGCTTTTATGAAGAGAGCTCTGAAAAACTACTACACACGCTCTCGATGTAATCAATTCCTAATCGGTGGAATCAAAGATTTCCGGACTTTTCCAGAAATCTCATGAAAGAAGGAGAAACGGTTTCATGCCTTTTATTAACTTCAGTAAAGACGAGATCCAATGCAAAATCGTCTATTACGGCGCCGGATTCTGCGGAAAGACTACGAATCTTCAGTATATTTTTGCGCAGATGGGCGAAGACAGCAAGGGGAAGATGGTTTCCATCGATACACGGGGAGATCGGACCCTCTTTTTCGATTTCCTATCCCTGAATTTAGGAAAGATTAGAGGGTTTGATGTCAGAGTTCAGCTTTATACCGTTCCAGGACAGGTTCATTACGACGCCACCAGAAAATTGGTCCTAAAAGGGGTAGATGGCGTTGTTTTTGTCGCTGATTCGTTAAAGGTTCAGAGGAAGAAAAACATCGAAAGCCTTATCAATCTCGCAAAAAACCTGGCGGAGAAGGGCATCAGCATCCGAACGATTCCATTGGTCATCCAGTATAATAAACGGGACCTGGATGGGACGGATTCTGAGCTCCTTCCGGTTGAGACATTGGATAAAGATCTCAATTCCATGTTAAAAGTCCCATCCTTTTCTGCCAGCGCATTGAAAGGGGCGGGAGTGTTTGAGACCTTAAGGGAAATCAGCAAGTTGGTCGTGAAAGATGTAAGCCGAAAGATTATGCTCGTTGATGAACAATTGAGATGAGTCCCTTTAGAAATGACGGAGGACGTTATCCTAAGGTGACGATGCTCGTATCGATGCTGGAGATTCGACGAACGAAGCTCGAGCATCCGGATTCTATTCACGAGTCTCGATACGAGCTTCCCCGCCTGCCAAGGTATCTTTACGGCGGGCAGGGACAACGAGTAACGTGATTTTCAATTTAACGATACGGGCATCCTTACCGTTACCTTTAGACGAAACCATTGTTTTATAAGGGGAGATCGATGATAGAAAAAACCATCGCAGAAGAGGATCTGAAAGGATTAGAAAAGGAGATCGATGCCGCTGTTGACAGGCTTTTTATAGAGAAGGGAAGAGAGCCAATGAAGAGCGCGCCAGTCAGCCCTCCGCCTCCCGATGTCTTTCAGGAGAGGAGAGAGGCCGAATGGGAAATGGTTCCGCCTGCTCCGTTGACTCCTTCAGCTTCCAGCCCTCTTGAAAAATTGGAGACACAGCTCCTTTCACTGGAATGGGAGATCACCAAAGAGAATCTCGGAAAGACAGTGGAGGAAGTCCTCGCCCTGTGGAAGGGCTTTAAGGAGTCACCGGACATCTCCAGCGTATTAAATCGAATGGTCAGGGTATTAAATTATATGATCCAGAATGAAGAAGGAATTCAACCCCACCTCATTCGTTTTTTGCTCGATTCAAAGGAAACGCTTAAGCTTTTAATGAGATTGGAGGCAGAAGACAACCTCAACGTTTATAAGAAATTGGCCCATGCCGGCATCGAGGCAAGATTTTCATGCCTGGAAGAGCTCCAGGAGGTCAAATCCAAACCCCCTTCTGTTAAAGTGGAAGCGCCTGAGGGGAAAGCAGAGCCTTCTCTGATGAAACCAGAATTGGTGGAAAAGATCATCCAGAGAATGGAGTCCTTCTCAGAAAGACTGAACGAAATGATAAAAACAATGAATCAGCATTTAGCCGCTCACGAAAGGCCGGCAGAAAGCCCTGGACCACGAATCGGGGATGGGAGTCCTTTGAAGACGAGAGTAACCGTCTTCAAAACAGGGGAGAAATTGTTCGGAGTTGAGAGCGATAAGGTCTTTAAACTATTCAAAGTTTCCAGTCCGCATACTAAAAAAATGATTCAATCGGGGAATGTCCGACTAAAAGGGCTTGAGGTGAGGATGATCGATTTAGGGAACTTGTTTTCCATCTCCGGAATGGATCAGGAGGAAGAGCGGCAGGTGTTGATCCTTAAAGGGGACGTAGAATATAAAGGTCTGATGATGGATAGGGTTTTGAATCGGCTATACGGTTTTTTGGAGCAGGGAGGGGATTCCAGCGCCCATCTTCTGGGGATGATCCGCTGGACTTATGAAGATCTTCCCATGAAAATTCCCATTTTGGACTTTGAGAAACTTTAAGAGCTGGATCACCGGATAAGTCGGGATCGTTCGATGACAGGAAGTATGGGCCAGGCAGAGAAAAGAGAGAGTGAAGGCGTACGGTTGAATCAGGCATTGGAAAGCAGCACAAATATCACCGAGAGCCTCATTGAAAGCATTGGGAGTGGGATTATTATTACCGAAATGAATGACACGATTACCTATATTAACCAGGCCGGGGAGAAGATATTGGGCTATTCGAAAGGGGAGGTCATCGGAAAACCTTTTGGCCTTTTCGGATTAAATGAGAAGCTGAATGTTTCACACTCCTTTCTTGATCAATCCGATAACCTCGATACGAGAAGAGAAGGCCGGATGAATAGAAAGGAGGGGAACGAAATCCCTGTCGGATTTACGATCAATTACCACCTGAGCTTAAGCGGTGAAGCCATCGGGAAAATTATCATTTTTCGTGATCTGACAAAGGTCTATCGAATTCAGGAAGAGATATTAAAGATGGATCGACTGGTCTCTCTTGGAAAACTGGCTTCCGGTATTGCGCATGAGATCCGCAACCCCCTCGCGGGGATAAAGACCACAGCCCAGGCGCTCGGTGAGGAGATGGGAAAGGAGGATCCGAAAAGGGAATATTTAAATCGCATCACGAAAGAGATCGATCGCTTAAATGAACTTCTCAAGACCTTCTTCTCTTTTGCTAAACCGCAGACGCTTCTTCTCGTTCCCTGTCATATCAAGGAGATCATCAATGCCATTATTCCGTTTCTCATCAAAGAGATTGCCGATAAAGGAATTCGGTTTGTGGAAACCTATCATCCGAAGCTTCCGAGGATAAGGGTTGATAAGATACAGGTGCACCAGGCCTTTTTAAATCTCTTTTTGAACGCCATTCAGGCCATGCCTGGCGGCGGTGAGCTTAAAATTGAAGCGAACCCTGTGGTCATCCCTTCGTTGGATGGTTCCATGCAGAATTATGTGAGGGTGGTTGTCTCGGATACAGGAAAAGGCATTCCTCCCCACATTCTTCCAAAGATTTTCGACCCTTTTTTTACGACCAAGCCCAAAGGGATTGGATTAGGTCTTTCCATCACCTATCAAATCATTAAGAAGCACGGAGGCACCATTAAAGTCGATAGCCAATGGGAGAAAGGAACTTCTTTTATCATTAATTTGCCGGAGACATTCGAAAATTTATGAAACCATCTGTTCTCATAGTCGATGACGATGAAGTGATGCAAGAGTCACTCTATGATGTTTTAAAGAAGGGAGAATATGAAGTCTATTCAGTGGGTTCCGGGAGCGAAACCCTTTCGGTCATCAAAAAAAATATCATAGATCTCATTCTTCTTGACATGAGGCTGCCCGATTGGGATGGCCTGGAACTTCTTAAAAAGATTAAAGAAT
>VGRU01000192.1 GCA_016875255.1 Deltaproteobacteria bacterium | reverse complement strand
GGTTCGAAAAACGGCGCGGGCTGGCCATCAGCCTGGCCCTGTCTGGAAATTCGCTCGGCCATTTTGCGCTCATTCCGCTCTTCAGTTTCTTTATGTTCAGTTACGGATGGAGGGCGCTGTACCTCTCCATTGGAATCATCATGCTGATTGTTAACCTTTTGCTCGCTTTCTTTGTGATCAGGGGAGATCCCCATCACTTTGGGCTGAAACCTTTGGGACAGGAAGGTGAGAAGATCGAAAAAACGGAAATAAAGGGAAACCCTTTCTCCTCAGCGAGCGATGAGGATTTCGGTTTGAAGCAGGCGATGAAGACCCGCTCCTACTGGCTCTTTGTGGTGATCATGTTCATCTGTGGAGGAGGCGATTATTTTGCCACCACCCACCTGATTCCCCTGGCAACGGATTATGGCGTCCCGCCGCAAACAGCAGGAAATATGCTGGGCTGGTACGGGTTGATGAGTCTCGCGGGGATTCTGGTGGCAGGGCCTGCGGCTGACCGGATCGGCAATAAAATCCCCATTGTCCTGACGTTCGTGCTCCGTTTCTTTCTCTACCTGCTGGTGATTCAGTTTAAGACACTTCCTTCCCTTTATCTCTTTGCCTTGCTCTTTGGCTTCACCCATCTGATCACCGCTCCTCTGACCCCCATTCTGATCGGGAACCTTTACGGAGTGAGGTCGATTGGCGTTCTTACCGGTTTTGTGAACACCATCCATTTTTTAGGCGGGGGATTCTGTGCCTATATCGCCGGGGTCATTTTTGATGAGACCGGAAGCTACCAGTTGGCTTTCCTTCTCCTGGCTGGGATGGCGGCAGTGGCGGCTTTGTGCGGCTTAGGTATCGTGGAGAGGAGGCATCATGGATGCGGAGTCGGGTAACGCAGTACTGGTTAAAAGAATCAAAAGGAGTTTACACAAAAATCAAGAATAAAGATTCGGCCCCAAGTTTTCCATTTTCAAGTTTCAAAGAAAACAGGAGAAGGGAGAATAGATTGAATCCTGAAAGAGGTTCTGGAACCCAAACCTATTTCTCCGGTCAACATATTGTCAAGGCAGAAAATTTGTTGAAAAAATTTGATAGCTTTGTCGCTGTCAACCGGATTTCGTTTCAGGCGAAAACGGGTGAGTGCTTTGGGATTCTGGGCCCGAATGGTGCGGGAAAGACCACAACCATCCGGATGGTTTATGGTTTCTCTCCCATGAGCGGTGGGAGCCTGAGAATCTTTGACCTTGATATTTCCAGGGATTGGCGCCGGATCAAATCCCGCATTGGGGTCTGTCAGCAGGAGAACAGCCTGGATCCCGACCTGACCGTGCTTCAGAATCTTGAGGTTTTTGCGCGGTATTTCAATATACCCAAAAAGGAAGCCCGGCAGAAGGGGACAGAGCTTCTTGATTTCATTGCCCTCGATCATCGCTTAAATGCACCTGTGACCGAACTCTCCGGCGGCATGATGCGCCGCCTTGTCCTGGCCCGTTCGCTGATCAACAATCCAGACCTTCTGATTCTGGACGAACCCACCACCGGTCTGGACCCACAGTCGCGGCATCAGATATGGGAGAAGCTTGAAACGCTTCGGGAACAGGGCATCTCCATTTTGCTGACCACACATTATATGGAGGAAGCTTCAAGGTTGTGTGACCGGCTTATCATCATCGATCACGGATTGATTCTGGTGGAAGGAAAACCAGAAGAATTGATACGGCAACATGTGGGAAAGAATGTGATCGAAATCGCCGGACCGACCCAGGAACTGAGGTCTTTTATCCAGTCCACCCAGCTTCCCTATGAAGACCTGGGCCACCGCCTGATCGTCTATTGTGAAGAGAGAGGTGATTTATACCAGAGGATTACCCGCGATTTTTGTAAAGAGGGTTGTTTGATGAGGATGGCCACTCTTGAAGATGTTTTTTTAAAGTTAACAGGCAGGGAGTTGAGAGAATGACTGAAACGTCTTCCACCAGGATCTCAAGGCGGTTTCTTCGGGTCTGGCAGCGCAACCTGAAGGTTTATAAGAAGAGCTGGAAGATCAGTTTCATCCCGCCCTTCCTTGAGCCCCTCTTTTATCTTATCGCTTTCGGTGTCGGCATGAGCAGCCTTGTAGGGGAGATCCATCATCAAGGCTCTCAAATCTCCTATGTGAGTTTCATCGCTCCTGCCCTGATCGGCGTCAGCATCATGTATAACTCTTTTTTTGAGACCACCTATGCCTCTTTTGTAAGGATGTATTATCAGAAAACCTTTGATGCCATGCTGGCCACCCCCCTTTCTCTTGAGGAGGTCATCACCGGGGAAATCGTCTGGGGGGCGACCAAATCGCTGATCGCAGCAGCGATCATGATGGTGGTCATCAGCTTTTTCGGTTTCATCCGGTTTCCCGAAGGTTTCCTCCTCCTGCCTCTGGCCATCCTCGGCGGGATTGCCTTCGGATCGATCGGTATGTTCTTCTCAGGGATCGTGGCCAATATCGAAATGTTCAATCTGCCCGTATTTCTGTTTATCACACCCATGTTTCTCTTCAGCGGAACCTTCTTCCCCATTGAGAATCTTCCTCATTGGGCCCAGCAGGCTGCGCTTCTCCTTCCTCTCACTCATCTCACCAGCCTTGCGCGGGCTTTTAGCTACGGGCAGATCCATCTCTCCTTGCTATGGGAAATCGGTTATCTTCTGCTTTTCAGTATCATCTTCTTCCCCCTGGCCATTCTCAAAATGCGTCAACGCCTAATCAAATGACTAAAAAGGAATGGAAGTTTGGCAGTGGTTTTTAATGAGTTAAAATGTTACTAATTTTTTTTAAGGCAGGGAAGGAGAGGATGATGAAACGGGACGTAAACCCACCGAAAGTGATCGAAAGCCAGTGCATTGGTTGCGAGCGATGCGTGATGGTTTGCCCGAGCTTCGTGCTTGAGATGGCCGGAGAGAAGTCTAAGGTAGTCAGAGGAGATTGGTGCATTGGTTGCGGTCACTGCGGAGCAATCTGTCCGAGCGAAGCCATCCTTTATCATGGGATACTGCCCGAGAAAAATCCCAGGGGGGGTGATGCCCCGGCTGCTTCCCCGGAGGTACTGGACCTTCTCATCCGGGAGAGGCGTTCGGTTAGGAACTATGCCGCTGAGCCGGTTCCGAAACAGATTTTAGATAAAATTCTTGATGCCGGGAAATACGCTCCTACAGGAACGAACAGTCAGAATGTCCACTATGTAGTGCTGACATCGCCGGATCAGATCAAACAGTTAAGGAAGATGACCCTCCGTTTTGGTGACCAGATTTTTTCGCGAGTGCAGAGCTGGTTCGGCAGTCTTTTCCTTTCTCTAGTTGCAGGAAAAAAGACGGTGGAGTATCTGCACGATTCACTTCCCAAAGTGATGGTTGCCCTTGAGGCAATGAATCGGGGAGAAGATCGCCTATTCTTTCATGCGCCTGTCGTAATGATCGCTCATGCGGAATCCTGGGACACCTGTTCCTCTTTTAACTGCTCGGTGGCCCTCTACAATTGTTCTTTGATGGCCCATACCTTAGGGCTTGGATGCTGCTTTAATGGGTTTCTGGTGAGCGCTGTGAATCATGATCGAAAGATCAAGCGCTGGCTAAATATTCCTGCAGATCATCGGTGCTACTCTGCCATGAGCCTCGGCTATCCAAAGATGAAATACCCGGGCCTTGTTCAACGCCACCCCCCGAAAGTGATGTGGCGGTAGTATCTTACGAATAGAATTTTGCGCAAAATGGCTATCCCGTTTCGCTGGGGTTAATTGCTGTCAATGGGGTCTAAATCCGAAATACGAAATCCGAATTTCGAAACAATCTCAAATGACCAAATTTTAAATGTTCTAAATAAAAGAGTTTAGAACATTTGAATTTTGAAAATTCGAATTTGTCCTTCGACAAGCCCAGGATGGTGAGCAAAGTCGAACCATTTCGGGTTGGTCCTAAGAGGACGCTTCGCCCGATATTCGAATTTCGAATTTTTAAAAGAGGTTTCCCAAAAATAGCAGGAGGAATCAACTGAGATGGCAAACGAACCACAGAAGATTATTTATTCCATGATCGGCGTCAGCAAGTACCACGATAAAAAACCAATCCTGAAAGACATCTCACTCTCTTATTTTTATGGAGCCAAGATCGGCGTCATCGGCCTGAATGGCTCCGGGAAGAGTTCTTTGCTTCGCATCATCGCCGGCGAAGATAAAGAGTTCAATGGGCAGACCATCCTTACCCCGGGCAACACCATCGGTTTTCTCGAACAGGAACCGAAGCTCGATGATAGCAAGACCGTGCGGGAGATTGTAGAGGAAGGGGTTCAGGAGACGGTTGAACTTCTGAATGAGTTCAACCGGATAAGCGAACGTTTTTCAGAGCCCCTGTCGGAAGAGGAGATGAATCGCCTGATCGAGCGGCAGGGCGAGGTGCAGGAGAAACTCGACGTCCTCGATGCCTGGGATCTCGATTCGCGTCTTGAAATGGCCATGGATGCCCTCCGTTGTCCTCCAGGAGAGACATCGGTGAAAATCCTTTCGGGTGGAGAGAGAAGGCGCGTGGCGCTTTGCCGGCTTCTGCTTCGAAAACCGGATATTTTACTCCTTGATGAGCCGACCAACCATCTCGATGCTGAGACCGTGGCCTGGCTTGAACAGCATCTGAAGCGGTATTCCGGAACAGTCATCGCCGTCACCCATGACCGTTACTTTCTTGACAATGTGGCCGGATGGATTCTGGAACTTGACCGGGGAGAAGGCATTCCATGGAAAGGGAATTATTCTTCATGGCTTGAACAGAAGGAGAACCGTCTGAGGGTTGAGGAGAAGACAGAGAGCGAGCGTCAAAAAACGCTTCAGCGGGAACTCGATTGGATCCGGATGTCGCCAAAAGGAAGACATGCGAAACCGAAAGCCCGGATCGCCTCTTACGAAGCCCTCCTCGGACAGGAGGGTGAAAAGATAGCCAAGGACCTTGAGATCTATATTCCTCCGGGGCCACGGCTCGGAGATGTCGTGATCGAAAGCCACAATATCACCAAGTCGTATGGAGATCGAGTTCTGATGGAGAATCTCTCCTTTTTCCTTCCTCCGGGCGGGATCGTCGGAATCATCGGCCCCAACGGCGCAGGCAAGACCACGCTCTTCCGATTGATCACAGAACAGGAAAAACCTGATTCAGGGGTAATCCGGATAGGAGAGACGGTAAAAATGGCCTATGTCGATCAGAGCCGCGATGTCCTGAATCCTGACAAAACGATCTGGGAAGTAATATCAGAGGAAAAGGATACGATTCAGCTTGGCAGCCGGCAGATCAATTCACGGGCCTATGTGGCCCGTTTCAATATCTCAGGCGCCGATCAACAGAAAAAGGTTGGAATCCTTTCAGGGGGAGAGCGAAACCGCGTCCACCTGGCACGGATGCTCAAAGAGGGAGCCAATCTCCTTCTTCTCGATGAGCCGACGAACGACCTGGATGTAGACACCCTTCGAGCGCTTGAGCAGGCTCTCGAGAATTTTGCAGGCTCGGTGGTGGTCATCAGCCACGACCGCTGGTTCCTCGACCGGATCGCCACCCATATTCTGGCGTTTGAGGGCGAGAGCGCCATTGTCTGGTTTGAAGGCAACTACTCCGAGTACGAGGCGGATCGAAGGCGTCGCCTCGGAGCTGCGGCGGACCAACCCCACCGGATCAAATACCGGCACCTGACAAGAACTTAAAAACCTTATCCATCAAACGAACCATTTCATGGAGATCACATTGACACCGGAGGTTTTCAGTTCCTCCCGGATCTTTTTGACCATCTGAACTGCGGCGGGATTATCTCCGTGGACACAGAGCGTGTCCGCCCAAAGATCGATCTCCGTTCCGTCGATGGCGATCACTTTTCCCTCAATGGCCATCTTCAACGCCCTTTGGGCAACGAGCTCATGGTCGTCAATGACCGCCCCTTTCTCTCTGCGGGGAACGAGGGAGCCGTCTTTCCGATAGGCCCTATCCGGAAAAGCCTCAAAGGCAATACGAATGCCGTAGTGTTTCCCCATATCGAGAAGAGACTCATTGTTCGAAGAGGCGAGAGCGACCAGAATGATATCCTTATCCACTCTGGAGACGGCCTCTGCCATGGCCTCCCAGATTTTGGAATTGGCCACGGCCATATTATAGAGCGCTCCATGGGCTTTCATATGCTGAAGCTTGAGCCCTTGAGAGACGGCAAAGGCCTGGAGGGCTCCTGTCTGGTAGATGACATAGTCCTGAATCTCTTCGAGGGTGGCGTCCATATTCCTTCTTCCGAACCCGATCAGATCCGGAAAGCCAGGATGGGCACCAACCTCCACGCCATGCTGTTTCGCCAGGGAGACGGTTTTTCGCATCACGGCCGGATCTCCTGCGTGAAACCCGCAGGCGATGTTTGCAGAGGTGAGATGAGGGATGACCTCCTCATCCAGTCCAAGTTTGTAGGCGCCGAAACTCTCTCCTACGTCGGAGTTCAGGTCAATCTGTATCTTACTGCTCATTTCGCCTCCTCCAGCACCATCTCAATCGCACCCTTCGGGCAGACGGATGCGCAGATGCCGCAGCCCTTACAGAAATCGAGATCGATCAAGACCTCTCCGGTCTTCTCATCCCGGGTGATGCAGAGGTCCGGGCAGAGGAGACCGCAGATATCGCAGTACTGACACTCCCTAAGGCCCAGACAGCGCTCCGCCTCTTTGATCGCCTCTTCTCTCAGAAGGCCATATTCAACAGGGGCAAAGCTTTTCCTTCTCGCTTTGACAGGAATGGTCTTAAGCTTCCTTTTGGGTGCCACCTCTTTTTTACATTCTTGGGTCATCATCAACCTTCAAAATCCGAAATCCGAATATCGGGCGAAGCGTCCTCTTAGGACCAATCCGAAATGGTTCGACTTTGCTCACCATCCTGAGCTTGTCGAAGGACAAATCCAAATGTTCAAAATTCG
>VGRU01000191.1 GCA_016875255.1 Deltaproteobacteria bacterium | reverse complement strand
TTTCAATGTGGATAGGTCCAAAAGGAGAGAACCAGCGAATTCCAGCTCCCACCCCTGTCTTCAATGGCGTGATATCTTTGAATTTATCGAATCCCTTACCCACATCCCAGAAGATCGCCGCCTTCAGACCGATTTCCGAGGAAAGGGGAAAGATTAATTCGGATTGGAAGCTTATCATCTTGTTTGCGCCCAGGGGTTCTCTGTTCACATCGAAAGGGCCGGCCATGCCGTATTCAAATCCCCTGAGGGTATGGAGTCCGCCGACATATAACTTCTCATAGATGGGAACCTTTCTGCCACCATAAGGTTCGACGAATCCCACCTTTCCCCTGAGGTTGAGCACTGTTTTCAGAGGGAGGGGAAAGAACCAACTGGTTTCCAACATTCCCTTCACATAATAGTTGTCTCCTCCCAGGATCCCTCCCGCATTCTGAATGGAGAGGCTGTGCCGTGCCCCCTTGGTCGGATTGTAGAAATCATTGCGGGTGTCCATGGAGAGGGAAAAGGAGAGAGCGCTTGTCACTTTCTCTCCCTCCTGCTCTTTAACAAAACGGGAGGCATCCAGGCTCACATCACTGACCTTGATCTTCTCTAATTTATACGTGGCATCAGCTCGTAGGGTTTCTGTCAACTCTTTTCCGAACCGGAGAGCCCCTCCGGTGATCTTGTAAGAGTATGTGTCAAATTCGCGGTTTTCATGATAGAGGTCAATGCCTCCCGCAAAGTTATATCCAAGAAAGTAGGGGTCTGTGAAACTGAACCTGATGTCACTGGTCTCCGAACCCAATCTGAATTTCAGAACACCGTGGTAACCCAGGCCGAAGAGGTTGCGGTCCGAGATGGAGGCAGAGCCCACCACGTTTTCGATCGAGCTATAACCGATGCCAAAACTAATGGCGCCGGTGGGCGCCTCCTCGACCTTGATCTCAAGATTCGTTTTCTCCTCCGTGCTTCCCCGGCTGGTGGTCAACTCCACTTCCTTGAAGAAGCCTGTCCGTTTCAATCGATCCTTGCTCTTGCTGAGGCCGGTGGCGCTGTAGAGCTCTTCTTCGGCCACCCGGAGTTCCCGGCGAATCACCTTGTCACGGGTCTTCGTGTTGCCTACAATCTGGATCTTTTCAAAGGAAACCTGTTTCTTCTTTTCGATCTCAAAGGTCAGGTGGACCAATAGATTTTTCTCATCCGTGGAGGTGGCGGGCGCAACCTCCACATTCGCATAACCCTGGTTGGCAAATTTTTCAGTGAGCGAGCTAATGTCCTTTCGGATGGCTGAGTTGCTGTAGATGGCGTTTCGTTTGATCTTGATGCTTCGGAAGAGGTCCTCCTTGGTGGTCAGGATATCTCCCTTGAAGTCGATCTCTCCAAAATGGTATTGAGGGCCTTCTGTAATCTCGATCTCGATTTGAATCTTTTTCGGATCCTGCAGATCGATCTTCGGCTCGGAGATCTTCACATCGAGATAGCCATGGTCGATGTAATAGGCAGTCAGCATCTGGGTGTCATTTTTCAAGATGTCTTCATCGAGGATGCCGGTCTTGGTGATAATGGAAAAGATGTTCCTCTGTTTGGTCAGCATAAACTTTTTCAATTCAGAGGATTTGATCTTCTTGTTTCCCTTGAAAACGATCTTTTTAATATGTCCCTTGACTCCCTCTTCGATCTGAAAGGTGACCACCGCTTCATTCGTCTCGAGATAGTCGACCTTATGACCCACCTTCACTCCATAATACCCTTTGGAGAAGTAGAGTCTTCGAATCTGTTCCCCATTCTCCTTCACCTTTTCGAGGTTGAGAATGGAGCGTGTGGCCAGGGTCACCTTCTCCTTGATGTCGTCCAGTTTCACCTTCTGATTTCCGGTAATGAGGATCTCCTTGATGGAAGGCTTCTCCATTACAATAAAGATGATCTCTCTGCCCTTCGGGGCTGACTTGATATCGACCTGGACATCGGAGAAGTAGCCCAGACCGAAGACGGAGCGGAGATCTTCCCGAACCTGGTCGGCGGAGAATGGCCCTCCTTCCCGGCTCTTCACTGTAGCCCGGATGACCCCTTCTTCAACCTTCACATTTCCAAGGACAGTGATTTTGTGGATGATCTCCTCCGAGCCGCTGCAAACCCCGACATAAAAGAGAAGGAAAACGAAAGTGATCCAGATATTTTTATTAATCTTCATGCCGTTCCAAAGGCTCCTTCCTCTTTGAGTTTCATCATCCATATCAAATCCTTCTCTTTTTGTAAACCCCATTTGAATGAAAGGGGCTTTTAGCCGGTGGCTTTTCCATCGGTGAGGAGGATCTGGCGGGGCATTTGTGCGGCCAGACTCGGGTTGTGGGTCACGATGACGAGCGTCACATTCTTCATCCGGTTCAGCTCCTGAAGAAGAGCAAAGACCGACTCTCCTGTTTTCGAATCAAGATTTCCGGTGGGCTCATCGGCCAGAAGGATTTTGGGTTCCAGAACCAGTGCCCTGGCCACAGCCACCCGCTGCTGTTCTCCTCCGGAGAGTTCCCCCGGTTTATGGGAGAGCCGTTCTTTTAAGCCCACCAGGGTGAGAATGGCTTCAGCGCGAAGCGAAGCCTCCTTCTTGGACATCCCCTGGATGAGACAGGGCATCATCGTATTCTCCAGGGCATTAAATTCCGGGAGGAGATGATGAAATTGAAAGACAAACCCGATCTCCCGGTTTCGAAAAAGAGCGAGATCCCTTTCATTCAAAGTGAAGATATCTCTTCCTCCATGAAGCACTTTTCCGGCCGTGGGCCGGTCAAGCGTCCCCAGGATATGGAGCAGGGTGGTCTTTCCCACGCCGGAGGCGCCTACAATGGCAGCCCTTTCCCCCTGAAAAAAAGTGAGATCAATGCCCCTGAGGACTTCGACCTTCTTTGTCCCGTTTCCAAAAGACTTGAAGAGTTGCTGAGCCTGAATCAATTCCTTCACACCATGGACTCCTTTGCCCGCTCCGCCAATCCTTGAGAAATAGCTTCCTTCATCCGAACAAGCCGTTTTGATGAGATCTCTTTTGCAACGGATTGAAGACGGGGAAACTTCTGGAGGAGGTCATCAAAATCCTCCTTTGACAATTCAAGCAGTTCTGTGGCCTGGGTCGTTTTCGCAAAAGCCATCCGAGGCGTATTGAGAAGCACACCGATCTCTCCAAAGAGATGACCGCTTCCCAGTTTCCCCAGGATCACACGCTTTCCGCGACGGCCCTGTGTAAAAATCTCCACCTCGCCGCTTTTAATCAGATAGAGGCAATGGGAAGGATCTCCGCCTTTAAAGACAAAGGTTGCTTCGGGAACGCTTAACACACGAAACCGTTTTGAAACCTCCTCCCTGTCCGCCAAGGACAAGGGGGAGAACAAGGGGGAGAGGGCGAGAAGGTTATCCAGCACGCGTTTTTTAAAGAGGTCTTCGAGCACCTCCTGTACACGGGGGTGGATTTTAATGATTCCCTCCAGTTCGTCTCGGGTGATCTCGATCGTCTCGCATTCCACCTGGCTCTTGACGCTGGCATGCCTTTTCCGGTCAAGGAAGAAACCGAACTCTCCAAAGCAATCCCCCTCACGGAGGCTGCGAATCCATCTCTCATCTCCTTCAGGGCTTTGTTTGTAGATCCCCGCCTCTCCCCTGCAGATGATCACGAGAGAATCTCCCGCCTCCCCTTCCCGACAGATAAAAGCATCTTTGGGGAAGGTTTTTGATTGGACTCGATCGAGCATCGAACGGAGTTCCTCCTCACTCAAGTCTGAGAAGAGGGGGATATGAGGCAATAGCCGAAGATGTTTGGATTCGCGGCTTTTCTCCGTATAGAGTTGAGCGAGTCGCGCATTGGCCTTTTTTTCAAAGGGATCCATCCGCAGGATCATCTTATTAACCGAGATGGCCTGGAGCAGAAAACCATCTCTGGCATAAGATTCAGCCACTTCACGGTATTGCTCAATCGCTTCCTTCTTCTTTTCCAATCGCTCCAGCAATTCAGCCATCTTCAATCTGGACCTAAGATCTGTCGGCTCCTGGTCACAATGCTTTTGAAAAGACTGAAGGGCCCTTTTCCATTCCCTTCGGGAGAGAGATGAAAGGGCCTCTTCTTTGTAAGGGATCCGCTCCTTATTCATATCGCAGCGCCTCAGCCGGATCAAGCTTCGATGCCCTCCAGGAGGGATAAAGGGTGGCCAGCAGACTAATGAGTATGGCCGTAGCGACAATGACGCCAACATCCAGCGGATTGACCTGTGAAGGAAATTTATCAATATAATAGACGTCTCTTGCAAGGATTTTAAATCCGAAGAGATTCTCCAAAAAATCTATGATCTTCTCCAGATTGAATGCGACTGCTAATCCTGTAATGGTTCCCAGGACCGTCCCCACCACACCGATCACGCCGCCCTCGATCATGAAAATCCTGAGGATGGATTTAGAAGGCGCCCCCATGGATTTCAGAATAGCGACATCTTTATTCTTCTCCATGACCACCATGATGAGCGTGGAGATGATATTGAAAGCGGCCACCAGAACGATCAGGACAACAATGATGAACATGATGATCTTCTCCAGCTTGAGGGCGGCGAAGAGGTTGCGGTTCATCTCCATCCAGTCTTTGGTCCAGAAGGGGAACCCCATCTTTTTTCGAATTTCTTTGCCGATCTCTTTCACCTGATAGAGGTCCCCTGTCTTGATCTCGATTCCTGTGACGCGGGCCTCCATTGCAAAAAACTTCTGGGCATTCTCAAGAGAGACATAGGCCATGGTGTTATCATATTCATACATCCCGGAATAGAAGATTCCCTTCACGCGAAACCGTTTCATTTTGGGCATCATTCCCATGGGCGTCATCGTGCCCAGAGGAGAGATGACCTGAATGGGATCATCCATTGTGACGGAGAGGTGTTTGGCCAGCTCCACTCCGAGGATAATGCCCGGAAGATCCTTCTCCTTTACCTCTTTAAGGTCCTGAAGTCTCCCGGCTTTCAGGTTGCGGGCCAGTTCTGTCACCCTGGCCACGCGGTCCGGATCGATTCCTTTGAGAACGACCCCTGAAACCCCTGATTCGGAGGAGAGCATCACCTGACTGAAGATGAAGGGGGCGGCTGAAACCACTCCCTTCACGTCTTCCACCTTCTTGATCGCCTCTTCATAATCATCCATTCCCTTTTCGCTGGCCTTGAGCACCACGATGTGGGCCTGGGTGCCGATGATTTTTTCTTTGATGGTCTGCTGGAAACCGTTCATCACGGACAGGACGACGATGAGGGCCATCACGCCCAGCATTACGCCGGCCACGGAGATGACGGTGATGATGGAGATGAAGGTCTGTTTCCGTTTGGCCTTAAGATATCTCAGGCCGATGAACCACTCATAGCGCATTAGATAGCAACCTTTAAATTCCAATAACCAAATCCCAATCTTCCAATAAATTCCAATTACCAATATCCAAATAACCAAAACATATGCAGATCAATCCCTTTTTTAGAATTTTGGTCATTGGAATTTGGTTATGATTTGGTGATTGGTGCTTGGAGCTTGGTGATTGATCCGTGGTTCACCCACTCACCAAAGCCCTTTCCAATATTCATCAATCTCCTCATACATGCGTCCAATTCAGGATTACCTTTCCATTCGAAGCAGGGGGAAGAAGATGACATCGCGGATCGAAGGGGAGTCGGTCAGAAGCATGACCCACCGATCGATCCCGATTCCCTCGCCTGCGGTGGGCGGCATCCCAAATTCGAGGGCAAGGAGAAAATCCTCGTCAAAGAAAAGAGAGGAATCCCCCTCTTCAGTTTTTTCCTTCAACTGCTGGAGGAAACGCTCTCTCTGATCCAGGGGATCATTGAGCTCCGAGAAGCCATTGGCGATCTCCCGGCCTGCAATAAAAAGTTCAAACCGGTCCACCACGTCCGGGTCTTCTTCATTCCGGCGGGAGAGGGGAGAAATCTCAGTCGGGTAATGAGTGATGAAGGTGGGTTCGATGAGATTGGGCTCCACCCTTTCCTTGAAGAGGTCGGCCAGAACCCTTCCGTGAGACGTCCCCTTCTTCAGTTCCAGACCGAGCCCCCTGGCGATTTCAATGGCTTTTGAGGAATCCTCTAAAATCACCGGGTCGAGCTTTCCTATCTCGAGGAGAGAATCCTTAAAACAGATCCTCCTCCAGGGCGGGGTAAAATCAATCTCCTTCCCCTGGCAGGGGAGACGGAATCCGCCATGAATTTCTTTGACCATCGAGCAGAGCAGCTCTTCGGTCATCTCCATCATTTCGATATAGGTGGCATAACTCTGGTAGAATTCGAGCATGGTGAATTCCGGATTGTGAAGCGTGGAGATTCCCTCGTTGCGGAAACTCCGGTTGATCTCAAAAATCCTCTCGAACCCGCCGATCACAAGTCGTTTGAGGTATAACTCCGGGGCGACCCGGAGAAAAAGTTTCATATCGAGGGCGTTGTGATGTGTCCCGAAGGGTTTGGCTGTTGCTCCTCCGGGAATGGGATGGAGCATGGGGGTTTCGACCTCACAGAAACCCTTCCGGTTAAAGAATTCACGGATCCTCTGGATGACCAGAGCGCGCGTGAGGAAGACCTCTTTAACCTTCGGGTTGGCGATCAGATCAAGATAGCGCTGGCGATACCGGATCTCAATGTCGGTCAGGCCATGCCACTTCTCCGGAAGGGGGCGAAGCGATTTTCCGAGAAGACAGAACTTCTGGACCTGAAGGGTAAGCTCTCCCGTTTTCGTCCTGAAAACGGTCCCTTCCAATCCGATGAAATCTCCGATATCGAATCTCTTAAAGAACCGGAAGGGTTCTTCACCGATGCTCTCTTTCTGAAAGTAAGCCTGTATCTTTCCATCCCGGTCCTTGACCTGGATAAAACTGGCCTTGCCAAAATTCCGGATGGCCACAATTCTTCCCGCAAGGCAGAACCTTTCAGGGATGGATTTAAGTTCCTCTTCCGACA
>VGRU01000190.1 GCA_016875255.1 Deltaproteobacteria bacterium | reverse complement strand
CATCCACAATAAAGTCTGCCATCTCCGAGGAATAGACCTTGTTGATCGAGTCTTCAATGGCATATTCCTCTATTCCATTGGCCATTTGAATCCCGACATCCTCGGCATTGTAATCGATCTTCTGTAATATCCGGTCCACCAGAGCTGCCGTCCGGTAAACCATGCTCTCCGTGGTAAAGGATCGGATCGCCATCTCTGCGATCTTATGTTTGATCATGCCAAACTCAGCGATCGGCTTTCCGAACTGGACCCTCTGTTTCGCATAAGTCACCGCACCCTGAAGGGCAAATTTGCACGCCCCCAGACATCCTCCCCCAAGTTTAAATCTGCCGATATTGAGTGTATTGAAGGCAACGACATGGCCTTTTCCAACTTCTCCCAACACATTCTCGACCGGCACTTTGGCATCGGAGAAGATCACGCTCCGAGTGGAGGAACCTTTCATCCCCATTTTGTTCTCTTCTTCATCGAGAGAGACACCTTCAAATTTTCTCTCGACAATGAAAGAGGTGAATTTATTTCCATCCACCTTGGCATAGGTGATAAAGAGGTCAGCAAATCCGGCATTGGAGATGAACTGCTTCTGACCGTTGAGAAGATAATATTTCCCGTCAGGGCTGAGCACCGCCGTGGTCTTCGCATTCAGGGCGTCGGAGCCCGCCTCCGGTTCAGTCAGGGCATAGGCAGGGATCATCTCTCCGGTGCCAATCTTCGGAAGGTAGCGTTTCTTCTGGTCCTTGTTCCCGAAGAAGATGATCGGAAGAGAACCGATGCCCGTATGCACGGCATAGGCAGTCATAAACGAGCCCCCGCCCTGAGACAGTTTCTCCATCATCAGGATGATGCTGACCTTATCCAATCCCTGGCCATCATATTCTTCGGCGATGTCCCCTGAAAGAAATCCTAATTCCCCTGCCTTCCTGAGAAGGCTTGGCAGAAGCCCTTCTTTCTGGGTTTCGATCTCGTCCTTTACGGGCTCAAGCTCGCCGACAACGAATTCCGTCGCGGCCTTTGCAATCAACCGCTGTTCTTCATTAAATTCCTCCGGAGTGAAAACCTCCTGAGGTGAAATCGACTCCAACAAAAACGCTCCCCCCTTCACGAACTCTTCCATAAGAACCTCCTCTCTAATAAAGATCAATGATCAATCGGCAATTACCAATGGTCAATGTTCAATGAGAAATTCCTGTTAAACAGATTGCCATTTGTTGATAACTGGCCATTGACCATTGTCAATTGATAATTGTTAATCCATTTTTTCAAAGATCCCGGCGGCTCCCATGCCTCCGCCGATGCACATCGACACCAGACCGTAGCGGACATTTCTTCGCTTCATCTCATAAAGCAAGGTCGTGGTCAGCTTCGCCCCAGTGCATCCCAATGGATGGCCCATGGCGATCGCTCCCCCGTTGACATTGACGATATCCAAATTCAACCCCAGCTCCCGGATCACGTAAAGAGCCTGTGAAGCAAAGGCCTCATTCAGTTCAACCAGGCCGATATCTTTAAGGTTGAGACCCGCCTTTTTCAGGGCTTTGGGAACGGCAAAGACTGGACCAATCCCCATGAGTTCAGGGGGAACTCCGGCAGCCGCAAAGGATCGGAAGATGGCCATCGGTTTCAACTTCAGCTCTTCGGCCTTTTCTTTTGACATGAGAATCACTGCGGCTGATCCATCACTTGTCTGAGAAGAGTTACCTGCCGTCACCGTGCCCCGTGCTTTAAAAGCAGGTTTGAGCGAGGCCATCCCCTCCAGAGAGGCGTCGTAGCGCACTCCTTCATCCGTATCAAAAATGACCTCCTTCACTTCAACCGTTCCGTCCTCCTTAGTCTTCTTCACCTTGGCTGGAATAGGAATGATCTCTTCCTTGAACTTGCCTTCTTTAATTGCCTTGGCCGCCTTCTGGTGGCTGGAAATGGCAAAACGGTCCTGGTCCTCCCTTGAAATACCGAACTTCTCAGCCACATTTTCTGCCGTCAGCCCCATGGAGGTGTAAACCTGGGGGTTATGATCCACCAGATAGGGGTTGGGAGAAGGAGTCAGTCCCATAATGGGGACCTGGCTCATAAACTCCACGCCTCCGGCGATCATCACATCCGCCGCCCCGACCATAATCTCATAAGCCGCCGTTGCAATGGCCTGGAGCCCTGATGAACAGAACCGATTCACGGTCTGCCCCGGCAACGTATGAGGAAATCCTGCTCTCATGCTCACGACCCTGGCAAGGTTCAACCCCTGATCCGATTCCGGAAAGGAACACCCCAGGACGAAATCGTCTATGTCTTCCGCCTTGAGGCCGGGAGCCCTTGCAAGAGCTTCCTTGATGACAATCGCCGCAATGTCGTCAGGCCGTGTATCTTTAAGTATACCCCTCGGGGCTTTGCCCACTGCCGTCCTCACCGCCGATACCACAACCGCTTCTCTCATAAGAACCTCCTTCAACTGATCAATGATCAATAACCAATTTTCAATATCCAATGATCAATCAATGAATTTCTCGCTTTTTATTGAACATTGATGATTGACCATTGCCCATTGTTATTAATTTCTAAGTGGTTTTCCTTTCTTCAGCATATATTCCATGCGTTCCTGGGTTTTCACCTCGCCGCACAGACTGACGAAGGCTTCTCGTTCGAGGTCCAGGAGATATTGTTCGGTCACTTCGGTCCCATCCGGCAAGTTCCCCCCGGTCATGATTTGGGCCACCTTTCTGGCCACATGTTCATCATACGCGCTGATATAACCGCCCTCCCTCATGTAGAAAAGACCCATCTTCAAAAGTGCATGGCCCCTCTCCCCCAGGACCTTGATATTCTTTTGGGGCCGGGGGGGACGATAGCCATCACGAACGAGCTCGAGCACGGTTCGCTTGGCATCATGGAGGAGGTGATCCCGGTTAATCGAAATACGATCCGTGGGTCTCATATATCCCAGTTTTTGAGCCTCCTTCACGCTGGTGGAGACCTTGGCCATGGCCACCGTTTCGAATGCCTTCCGGACGAACGGTAAAAAGTCCGCATCCACTCCTGGTGGAATGCCTTCGGTGCACCGGAGCAACATCTCTTTGGTGCCGCCTCCTGCGGGGATCAGCCCCACGCCGACTTCAACCAACCCCATGTAAGTCTCTGCAGCGGCCTGCATTTTCGAACAGGCCAGGGCGATTTCACATCCTCCTGCAAGCGTCATCCCGAAGGGAGCAGCCACCACGGGTTTTTCAAAATATTTGACGGCCATCAAAACATCCTGAAAAGCCTTCACCATCATATCGATGTCATCCCAGTTCTCATCCTGAATCTCAAAGAGCATGAGCATCAGGTTCGCCCCGACGGAGAAATTCTCGCTCTGGTTTCCGATGACCAGGCCATCGAATTTTTCCTCCACCTCTTTCAGCGAGTCTCTGATCATCTGAACCGTATCCGCTCCGATGGAGTTCATCTTCGAATGGAATTCAAGGCAGGCAACCCCGTCTCCCAGATCGATGAGACTTGCTCCAGGGTTCGAAAGTACAGTCTTTTTCCTTTCCTTCAGGCTGGGTAAAAGAATAATCTCCGGTTTTTCTTCAATATCCTGGTATTGAACGGCTCCAAGGTCAAAGAAGGAGACATGGCCCTCTTTTCTTTCATAAAAAGAGGAATACCCCTTACTGAGGAGTTTCTCTGCGAGCGGGGGAATGACCTCTCCTTCCTTCTCCATCCTTTTGACCGACGACTTCAAGCCGATGGCATCCCATTGTTCGAACGGCCCCAGTTCCCAGTTATATCCCCATCTCATCGCCCGATCGATATTGACGATGTCATCAGATATTTCGGGAATCCTCTCTGCTGCATAGAGGAAAGTCTTTTTCAAGATCTTCCAGGCAAGCTGGCCTCCCCGATCAGGGCTCGTGACCATGGTTTTAATCCGTTCTCGGACATCCTCAATATTTTTGCTCGCTTCAACGGAAGCAAATGTTGCTTTCTTTTGAGGCCGGTATTCAACTTTTTCATAATCCAGGACCAGGGTTTCGTCCTTCCCTTCCCCTTTCACCCTTTTATAAAAACCTTGCTTAGTCTTCTGACCCAACCACTGGTTTTTGATCATCTGTTCGATAAAAGGAGAGGACTTGAAATATTCTTTTTCCTTGCCTTCGGGAAGGCTCTCATAGAGATTTTTAGAAACATGGGACATGACATCGAGTCCAACCAGGTCAGCAAGTTTGAACGTAGCCAACTTTGTTCTTCCTATGGCAGGCCCGGTGATCTGATCGATCTCTTCAATCAGATAGCCATCCTCGACTGTCGTCCTCATCGTAACGGCGCCCGCAAATGCTCCAATCCGGTTTCCGATGAAATTGGGCGTATCCTTGGCAAAGACGATCCCTTTCCCCAAAATCCTCTCCCCGACCTCCACCATTCTTTCAACCACCTTTTTCGAAGTCGATTTTGCCGGGATGATCTCGAGGAGCTTCATATACCTCGGCGGATTGAAGAAGTGCGTCCCTAAAAATCCCTCTTCAAAGTGGCTTGGAAAACCTTCACACATCTTCTGGATGGAGATGCCCGAAGTATTCGAGCTGACCACGGTCCCTTCTCTTAAGTAGGGAATCATCCGTTTGAATAATTCCCTCTTCACATTTAAGTTCTCCAGGACCACCTCCACCACCCAATCGGCCTCCGAGACCCAGGAGAGATGATCCTCGAAGTTTCCCACGGTGATCAGCTCCGCCTCCTCTTTCAGGTAGAGAGGGGCCGGGCGCGCCTCCTGAATATTCTTCTTACCCTGAATGGCAAATCGGTTTCTGAATTCGAGACTCTCGGGAGTCAATCCTTTTTTCTTCTCCGCCTCTGTCAGTCCCGATGGGACAATGTCGAGAAGAAAGGAAGGAATCCCCACATTGGCCAGATGGGCTGCGATCGCGCTTCCCATCACACCCGCTCCTAAAACTGCTGCTTTTCTGATTCTCTGATTCATCGTTCCACCCCTTTTCTTTAAGTAAGTTGGAAATTAAAAATGGCTGGGTAAAAGGGCCAGGGCTATGAAGCCAGTTTGGTGAAAGGTTAATGGGTTAGGGCGAATGATTTAAGCCTTTGCCTTTACCCAAAGACCAAACTGGCATCTTAACCTTTACCTTTACCTTAACCGAATACTTTTACTTTCTAAGAAATGCCTTGATCGTGTTTTCCTTGGAGATTTGACCTCCGCTGATGAAACGGAACCGGTCTCCGGATCCGAGGAGTCTCTTCTGAATCTCTTGGGAGGACAGTCCCTCCCTTAACCCATTCTCCACCTTATCCCGGAGGCCTTCCAAAAAATCGATCTTTTTCTGAAGCGCTTCTGCGGGCTTCTCGATAGCGCCGCTGAAAGAACAGAACATCTTTATAGGTTGGAGACTAGCAATTCTTTTTAAGGAATCGAGAAGCGCATAGACATCTTCGTCCTCTCTCGTGTATCTCACCTCTTCGTCGAGAAACAGATCCCCCGAAAACAACCAGTTTTCGTTAGGCTCATAGAGGCAAATATGATCATCCGAGTGCCCGGGGGTAGGAATGATCAAAAATCTATGATTTTTGGTCCGGACCTCCGAATCCACCTTAGCCATTTTAGAAGGAAGAGGCGTTCCCCAGACGAAGCGCCGGTAGAGCCTAATCCACCTGGAGGGGGACTTCATATAGGAAGTTGTTCTGGAATGGGCCAAAGGAAGGATGCCATACTTTTCAGTGATCCAGAAATTGTTGCCCGTATGATCTTCATGGTGATGCGTATTGACCACGGTATCAATCTCTGGAAGCTCATCACACACTTTCAGAAACCCCTTCCGGCAGCGGGTAAACCCCGTGTCAATAAGAAGCCCATCGACATAAAAGGCATGAACCTTAAAAACAGGAATTCCGAGAATCCGGCTGGTCATGTGAATGGAGCTGACCGGACCATTTGGTTCATATTTTATCGAATATCGAATCATGGATCGTCTTATTTAGCGCCAACGCCGCTCATAATAAAATTGACAAATTCATTCGTCTGGTTTTGCCCGGAGGGGTTGTGACTATTCTGCCTGCCATAAGTGAAACCTTTAAATAATAAGAAAAGGCAGTGCCCCACGACCTTCTCGTCCATCTTTCGGAAGACGCCCTTCTCCATACCCTCTTTGAGAATAGAAGTGAAAATCTCCTCGATCCCTGTCTCAATGATGTGAGGCTTCTCCTTGAGAAAGGGCGAATAGAAGCCTGATTCATCATTCAGGATATTGACGATGAACGGATTTTGTTCGAGATACTTGTTGGACAATCGAATATAGGCTTGGAGTTTCTCTGCGGGGTCCGTGATTTTATTGATCTGGTTCAGGATGGCCTTTCTAACCGATAAGGCTTCAAACATCAGGAGTTCTTCGAGGATCTTCTCTTTATTCTCAAACTCCTGGTAAAGGGTTCGCTTCGAAATGCCGGCGTCTTTGGCGATTTCGTCAACGGTCGTTTTGCTGAAGCCAAACCGTTCAAACCTCTTTTTGGCAAGGTTCAGAATGAGAGCTCTTTTTTCCGATTCCATTGCACCCAGAAAACTAATCCAGTTTTCTAGTTCTCTTATCATATCCCTAAATTCATGTCAAGCCATTTTTTCGAACCTCTAAACAATGAGGGCAAAAATAGGGATATAAGAAAAAATCCTAATGATCTTAAATAGATTGATATATGCTATAAAAGCCTTAAATATGGACTTATCTGCATTTTTCCTCCTTGGCCTTAAGAAAATTTAAGAGTGTTTGATCCATTTATGGTGAGGAATTATATCATTATATAAGGAAACTAATTCCAATAATTAGTTTCTTCTTCTTATTGCTTGACGATAAGGCAGGATAGGCGATTACACCCTCTGGGAAATCCCGATTTTAATCGAGACTTTGCCAATCCAAAATGTTAACTATTTCCCCTCCACCTGGATAACGGCTCCTTCGCCCTGGGCTAATCCTCCGCAGATGGAGGCAACCCCGATCCCTCCCCCTCT
>VGRU01000189.1 GCA_016875255.1 Deltaproteobacteria bacterium | reverse complement strand
GCCCGAGCATGAAACCCGATTTGGTAAGAATCCGTGGATGGCTCCTCTTTGACTCCCTCAGTAGATGGAGTGATCTGCTGTAGTCTGCCTGAGGCCGGACTTCGGAGTATAGGCGTGCGATTGTCTCAATGTTGTGATTAAGGACATCCGGAGACGCACGAAGGATTGTCTCGAGAGAAGAGAGGTCTCCCCTGAAATCTGGAACCAGTACCTCAATTTTTACTCCTTGATTCTGCTCTCGAATCGCTTCGATCGTTCTCGCAAAAAAAGAGGCTCCGCCATCAGGCAAATCATCCCGTGTGACAGAGGTAATGACTGCATAGCAGATGCCCATCCCCAAAACTGCCCTACCTATCCTGCCGGGTTCATCTGCGGCAGGAGGGGTAGGAATTCCGTGCTGGACAGCACAGAACCCGCAATTTCTTGTGCAGATATTACCCAGGATTAGAAAGGTTGCGGTCCCTTGCGAAAAACACTCCCCGAGGTTCGGGCAATGCGCCTCCTCGCAAACAGTGTAAAGGTCTGTCTCCGCTAAAACGGATTTAACCTTAAGAAGATCCTGGTATGGTGGTATTCGTTTTTTTAGCCATGGAGGCTTTTTTAAATTCTTCAATGCTCAATTACCAATTAGCAATTTTCAATTTGCAATGATCTTTTTTTTGCCATGCGCTATGCGCTATGCTCTATGCGCTTTTTGGAGGTCGCAGCGGTTTCGGCAAATGAATCGCCAAGCCATCCGCATCGAGGCATGCTTCCTTGAGCCCCTCCGGAATCGTGGGATGAGCCTGAATCAACCGCGCAAATTCGTTTAGCTTAGCCCCGATCATCGTTGATGCAATGGAGATGATAACAGTTGCTTCAGGCCCGATGATATGAACACCTAAGAGGGTGCCGTTCTCGCGACTCGCAATCACTTTGATCAGACCATCGGTCTCTCCTGAGATTACGGCCTTCGGATTGGACCGGAACGGGAAACGGCCAATCTTTATCTCCCCTTTTGCCTTCGCCTCTTTTTCAGTGAGGCCAATGGAAGCCACTTCAGGATGGGAGAAGATGCAGAGAGGAATCCAAGGGGATTCCCATTCCCGATGGAGACCCATTGCATTCTCCGCTGCCACCATTCCCTGCTCCATTGCCACATGGGCAAGCATGATTCCTTCAATGGCATCCCCGATCGCATAGATACCCGGAGCAGTTGTTTCCATTCGACGGCTGACCTTAATCCCTTTAGGGGAAATCTCAATACCTGCCTTTGAAAAACTTAGTTCTAAGTTGGGGCCTCTTCCCACAGCCATAAGTAATTTTTCAGCAATGACCTCCTGGATCCCCTGGGGGGTTTTAACGCCAAGCCTTAACCCATTCTCCCCATACTGAATCTCTTCGACAGAGGATTGGGTTAAAATCTTGACCCCATCCCTTTCCAGAAACCTCCGCAGATTCCGGACTAATTCTCCCTCAAGGCCAGGAAGAATATTCTCCAGAATCTCTACAATCGTCACTCTTGAACCGAGTGTATTGAAGAGCGTGGCAAACTCAACGCCGATGTATCCTCCACCGATGATGACCATTTCCCGGGGGATTTGTGTTATCTCCAGCGCTTCATCACTGGTGATGATCCTGTTACTGTCTGGAGTGATGTTTGGAAGTCCCTTCGATTTCGAACCGGGAGCCAAAATGATTGTATCAGCATCAATGATCTCTTTCTCTCCATTCAACAGAACCACTTGATTGGGATTCAAAAGGTCAGCCTGACCATGCTTAATGGTCACCCGATGCGATTCGAGCAATATCTCGACGCCCTTTACCAGCTCCTCAACGACCTTCTTCTTCCGCTCCATCATTGGGTTTAGAAGTCCGGAAGTGTCGAAGGAAAGGAGCTGAAAGACAGGGGACCCTTTGAGTGAGTGAAGTAATTTTGCATCGTGCAGAAGGGCTTTTGTGGGAATACACCCACGATTGAGACAGGTTCCGCCGATCTTATCCTTCTCGATGAGGATGGGTTTTGCTCCCAATTGAGCCGCCCGGATCGCAGCCACATAACCCCCCGGCCCTCCACCGATAATTACAATTCTCTTTGGGTTCATAGGTTATTTTTTAAATAATACTACTTTTGCCTCCTCTATCATAACCCCGCCCAGTCTCCCCTTACTTTAAGGGGGGGGTGGAGGGGTTAAAAGGGAAAGCGCTCACATAAAAAACCATAGGTCACAGGCTGGAAGCCTGTGCCACCAAATCTATTTATCAATTTCCTTTAACCCCTTTTCCAGCCAGTTTCTTTTAAAAATTTCTTTAAAGTGGAAAATAATCCTCTCAACCAATCTGTCTCTTGGAACCTTCTCTCCTATGATCTTCTCTATGGAGGTTATCCTTATCCCTTTGAGGCCGCAGGGATTGATCAGTTCAAAATATTTTAAATCTGTTGCGTAGTTTAAGGCAATCCCGTGGAAAGATCCCCATCGTTTAATGGCCACGCCAATGGAGGCAATCTTGTCGCCCCCTGCCCAGACCCCACGATTGGACGAATCCCTTTTCCCTTCGATCCCAAAATCCATCAAGACGGAGAGGATCACCTCTTCCAATTGGCTCACATACTGGATAAGGCGATATCCATAATCCTTTAAATTGAAAATGGGATAGACGACCAGTTGGCCGGGGCCATGGTAGGTGACATCACCGCCCCGCTCCGTATGGAAGAGGGGAATCTTCATGGCCTCCAGAACATCCGGGGAAATGAGCAAGTGGGATCGCTCTCCCCGCCTTCCGAGCGTGATCACATGAGGATGCTCGAGGATGAGAAGCAAGTCTGGAACTTCACCCTCAACCCTCTTCGACCAGAATTGGTGCTGAAGGTCCAACGCCTTAGCATAATCTACTGTTCCGAGGTCTACAATGTATCCGTTTCCATCCATAGGCAAAATTTAATTTCGAAATCCGAATATCGAAATTCGAAACAAATCCGAATGACCAAATTTCAAATGACCCAAATTGTTTCGAGAATTTAGAAATTCGAATTTTGAATTTGTTTCGAGTTTCGGATTTCGCCTGCCTATGCCGAAGCGGCTTCGCGCAGGCAGGTGCTTCGGATTTCGATATTATGTATTTGGACTCCATCTCAACTTCGGCTTCCTTGCAGCCCGAACTTCATCGAGCCGTCTCACCTTAACCTTGGTGGGGGCCTGCCGGAGCAAGTCGGGATTCTCTTCCGCCTCTTTGGCGATCGCCGTCATCGTCTCAATAAATCGATCGAGTTCCTCTTTGCCTTCTGTTTCCGTGGGCTCCATCATCAGCGCACCCTTGACCACCAAAGGAAAATAAATGGTCGGTGGATGAAATCCGTAATCGATCAGCCTCTTCGCAATGTCCAGCGTTGAGACATGATGCTTCTCCTGATACCGGTCGGTGAAGACACACTCATGCATGCAGGGCCGGTCATAAGGAAGATTGAAAGAGCCCTTCAGTCCCTTCATTAGATAGTTGGCATTGAGCACAGCCACCTCGCTCGCCCGCTTAAGTCCCTCTGCTCCCATGGAAAAGATATAGGCATAGGCCTTAAGAGCAACCCCGAAGTTTCCATAGAAGGCTTTTATTCTTCCAATACTCTTGGGCCGATCAAAATTGAACCGGTAAGTTTCTCCCTCTTTTTCGATCACCGGAACAGGAAGAAAAGGAGCCAGCTCACTCTTTACAGCCAGAGGTCCGGACCCGGGACCTCCTCCGCCATGAGGTGTCGAGAAGGTCTTGTGAAGGTTGAGGTGAACCATATCCACTCCGAGATCACCCAGTTTTACGATTCCCATTAAAGCATTGAGATTGGCTCCATCGCAATAGACAAATCCTCCTTTGCGGTGAACGATCTCAGCGATCTCTGCCAGATGTTCTTCAAAGAACCCGAGGGTATTGGGATTGGTCACCATGATTCCGGCGACCTCTTCGTCCATCAACTCTTCAATCTTCCGGGGCGGGATGACCCCCCTCTCATTCGATTTGATCTCCACCACCTGATAGGAGGCAACGGTTGAAGTCGAGCAGTTGGTTCCGTGGGCAGTGTCCGGCACCAGCACCCTCTTCCTCTTTTCGCCACGGGCCTGGAGAGCCGCCCGGATCATCATCATCCCGGTCAGCTCACCATGAGCCCCTGCGGCCGGCTGAAGGGTCGCCTGATCCATCCCCGTGATCTCGGAGAGAAAACCTCCGAGTTCAACCATCAGTTTAAGAATGCCCTGGACGAGGCTCTCCGGTTGATAGGGATGAATATGGGCAAACCCCTTCATCCTCGCCACTTCTTCATTAATTTTAGGGTTGTATTTCATTGTGCAGGAACCCAACGGATAGAAACCGCTATCGACGCCATAGTTCCACTGGGAAAGCCGCGTGAAGTGGCGAACCACATCCATCTCGCTCAACTGAGGAAAACCCTCTAACTCTTTTCTTAAAAAATGTGAAGGGAGAAGGCGATTGACCTCGACCTCCTCAATATCCCATTGGGGTAAGGAATATCCTCTCCTTCCTTCGCTTCCCTGTTCGAAGATCAGAGGTTCATTCTGGATTAAACCAGTATCTCTACGATTCTTCACCAAACAGATCCTTTTGTTTAGCCAAACTTTATTTATCCTCGCCGAGAAAAATCCGAAATTCGAATATCGAAGCTCGAAACAAATTCGAATGTTCAAAATTTAAATTTCTTAAACTTTTTTCGTTTTGAACATTTGGAATTGGGTCATTTGAGATTGTTTCGAAATTCGGACTTCGTGCTTCGAATTTATATTTCACTTCAACACTTTCTCTAAAACATTCGCCCATCGATCCATCTCTTCTTTTGTATTCATCTCCGTAACCGTGACGAGGAGGTGGCGGTTAAGCTCAGGATAGAATCGTGCTAAAGGTAATCCGCCCACAATTCCTTCTCTCCTCAATCTCTCCAAGACGTTTTCAGGATCACCTTCGATCTCCATGACAAACTCATTGAATGTGGGAGAAGAGAAAGTAAGCCTGCAACCCTTAATCCTCGAGGCTACCTTCTTTGCATATTCCGCCTTGCTCAGGTTCATCAGGGCTAATTCCCTCAATCCCTTCTTTCCGAGGCAGGAGAGATAGACCGTTGCCATCAGGGCGCAGAGCCCCTCATTCGTGCAGATATTGGAGGTCGCCTTCTCCCTGCGGATATGCTGTTCCCGAGTTGCCAGGGTGAGGACAAAACCTCTCTTCCCCTCCAGATCAACGGTCTCGCCCACGAGCCGTCCGGGCATATTTCGAATAAATTTCTCGTTTGTCGTGAAGATGCCAAGATAAGGCCCGCCAAAAGATAGGGGAATTCCAAGGCTCTGGCCTTCTCCCGCCACGATATCGACACCCATTTCTCCGGGTGGCTTCAGAATTCCGTAGGCAATTGCTTCGCTGAAACAGATGATCATCAACCCTCCTGCTTTATGAACTCCTTCACCGATATTTTTAAGATCTTCAATCACACCGAAGAAATTTGGACTCTGAATGATGACCGCACTCACATCCTGGTCAAGAAATTGGGCCAGAGCTTTCTCGTTCGTCCTCCCCTCTTTTTTCAGATACGGGATCAGAACAACTTCCTGCTCTTCGGGGTCGATATAGGTCTGGATGACCTTACGATATTCGGGGTGGATTGCTTCCGAGACCAGGATCTTCTTTCTCCCTGTGATCCGGTGAGCCATCAACACCGCTTCGGCCAGACTCGATGCTCCGTCATACATCGAAGCATTTGACACCTCCATGCCGGTCAACTGGCACATCAGGGTCTGATACTCAAAGATGGCTTGAAGCGTTCCCTGGCTGATCTCCGGCTGATAAGGGGTGTAAGCGGTATAGAACTCGGAACGGGAGGCCAGATGCGAAACCACAGCAGGGATAAAATGATGATAGGCTCCTCCGCCGATAAAACTTGTAAGGATTGGGCTCTCGAGACCCTGCACATGCCGGATAAGGTCTGGCTCAGAGAGAGGACCAGGAAGGTCTAAGGGCTTTGAGAGTCTTTGTTCTTTAGGGATGCTTCCGAAGAGGTCTTCAATACTCCTCACACCAACCGCTTCGAGCATCTCTCTGACATCCTTTTGGGTGTGGGGGATGTAGCGGAGGTAGTCTTCCATTACGAATCCTCTGAAAGTGTTCCCTGATAGGCTTTTGATGAAAGGAGTCCCTTTAACTCCTCCTTCTCATTCAATTCCATCCTGAGGAGCCACCCTTTCCCATAGGGATCTGTATTGACCCATTCCGGATGGTCCTTCAGTTCCAGATTCTTTTCAAGGACATTGCCGGTGACCGGAGAGAAGATGTCGGCAACTGTCTTCACCGATTCAACGACTCCCATGCTCTCCCCTTTCTTATACTCGGATCCGATCTCCGGAAGGTCCACATAGACGATATCCTTCAACTGGCTCTGGGCGTAGTCAGTGATGCCGATCGTCACCTGATTTGCTTCATCTCTCACCCACTCGTGGTCTTCTGAATAGAGCAACTCTTCAGGAAATTCCATTCGTTCCTCCTGTCATTATCGTTAAATTGAAAATAACGTTTGTCGTTGTCGAAGCTCGTATCGAGGCTCGTGAATAGAATCTGGATGTTCGAGCTTTAAGTTTTGAGCTTCCTGCTTCGATACGAGCATCGTCACCGTAAACCTTTTTTCGTAACCCTAACCGATACCTGAGAACTTGACCAATTTTTACCTCAACTCATCCAATGGAACATTGATGATGGTCTCGATACACGAGATATGCTTCAATTCCCCTTCAATCATGATCATATGTTTGGAGGTTTTCGGTTGCATTCTTTTTCCGGCAAGGGCTGTTTCCATGATGATCTCCTTTGTAATCCTTTCTCCCTCCCTCCAGGGAATGACTTCAATCTCAGGCGATTGATAGTCAACCAGAATGACTGGAATCTTATTACAACCGATCTTTTTCAAAGCATGAAGCCGGTGATGCCCATCCAGAATGATGTAGGTTTCTCTATCCACGGCGATGGGCATCTTGAGGATCCCGTCCGAAAGGATTTCGTTCTTCAGCTCCTCGAGATAATGAGGCCGGATTTCCTCATGCTCTCTCAACTCTTCGATTCTGATAAAAACAATATCAACCATACTCATCTCCTGTCAAAATAAAAATGGGGGAAGGCAATCGAATATCGATCTCCCTCCCCCTGTCTTTTGACCTGAGAGATTATCCCTCG
>VGRU01000188.1 GCA_016875255.1 Deltaproteobacteria bacterium | reverse complement strand
TAGCCCCTCTCATTAAAGAGTTTGGCCGCCGATTTGGCAA
This sequence comes from Deltaproteobacteria bacterium, assembly GCA_016875255.1. Next base: position 7,191 of record VGRU01000188.1, on the reverse strand, counting down.
TCTTCTCCATTTTGCCAAGTTCTTTTTGACTCAATCCTGTCCAGTCTTTTTCCATCATGATCCCCGAAGGTTAGGGTAAAAAAACCGACTATTTGGTTTAAATCCGACCAGTCGGTCGAATTCTAACCAAAACGAAAAGCGTTTGTCAAGAGAAAAAATACATATTGAGTACCCCCTCAGTTATTGGGTGTTACTTAACCTGTAGGGTCGGGAGGTCCTTCCTCCAAAACCTTGGAAAGCGATGTTTGAAGTCATGCCAACCGACCCATCTGCCCGTTTAATGATGATTTTTATAAGCGAACCTATGGAGTTTAAAGGTTAAAGGTTTCGCTTCAAGGTTTTTCCAGAAGAACCTCCCGACCCTTTTCTATCTCTGTAACTGAGGGGTTACCATATTGAGTAATGTCTCACTCTCCCGTGGTTTTTCCCTGTGATCCGGTGGGGGTTCCGGCCGGATCATCCCTGCCTGCCGGCAGGCAGGGGAGCTCCCCCAGGCTTTAGTGAGACATTGCCTTGACAGATTCATGCATATAGATTACTATTTCATGAAACCGTAATTTCGGAGGAATAAAATGGCAAATCTCCAAATCAAAGGCATTGATGACGCCATCTATGAAGAGCTTAAGAAGCTTGCCGCTGCCGAGAACAGATCAATAAGCCAGCAAACCCTCTTTTTGATCAAGGACTATCTGGCCAAAAAGCAGCGTGTGTGCGCCCTGAAAACACCCGTGCAAGTCCTCCTGGAACTAGCTGGTTCATGGGAAGGGAAAGAGAGTGCGGAAGAGATCATTGCCAGGATTAAGAAAGCCCGGAGGAGTTCGAGCCGGTTAAAAGAGGGTTTCTAATGTTCCTCCTCGACACAGATACCGTTATTTACATCCTGAAGGGGCATCCAACCGTGGAACAAAACCTTCAACGACACCCTCATGCCCCCATAAAATTATCTGTCATCACCTTGATGGAACTTTATTACGGGGCCTACAAATCCCAAAGGGTGACAAGCAATTTAGCCAAGATAAGAGCGATGGAGACCTCTCTGGAGATCGTGCCAGTGAGTCAGGAAATCGTAGAAATTTTTGGGATGGAAAAGGCCAAGCTGGAAGGTCGCGGGACACCGCTGGAAGATTTTGATTTGGTCCTCGGTTGTGTTGCCTTGGCCCATAACTTGACGCTGGTTACGAATAATGTGAAGCACTTCAAAAAAATTGGAAGCCTCAGAGTCGTTAACTGGGCGGAAGAAACCGGTTAGGACGTCATTTCCCCGGGTCGGGGGTTTCCATTAATCAAGCCCTAAATTCAATTTCATGGCAATTTTTTAAGGAATGAGAGATCAGCAGGCCCTCCTTCGCTGAAGCTTCGGAGGGTAAATAGGAAACAGAAAGTAATTATCGGTAAATATTTAGCGGAAAACATTAACGGAAAGCATCAGCGGGGAATGTTTAATCCTATTATCCGCAGCGGTACTGGACGCCGTATTCGCTTCGGGGGTATTTCCATTTGACCGAGCCATAGATGCAGGCGATCATGCAGGTGCCGCATTCGAGGCAGCCGGCAAATTCCACCACCATCTCTCCTTTCTCATTCAGGGAGTAAAGGTTTGCCGGGCAGGCATAGACGCAGAACCGCTCCTTACAGGTATGGCAGATTTTCTGATCGAGAAGAATATGGGTTTCCTTATCGTTTTTAAAGGCATCGAGAGCCAGTTTCTCAGTGATTTTCATTCGATTATTTCCCTTCAGTTTCTGTCATTCCCGTGGAAACGGGAATCCAGGTTAAGCATCGCAAAAATATCTGGATTCCTGCTTGCGCAGGAATGACATGCAATGAATTCCTAAATTTTTCTGAACTGCCACCAGTCTTTCAATGTTTCAACGTTAAAAAATTCCTTTTTCAATTCCGCCATTTTGGTTTTATAGATCCCTTCCTTGGGGTTCTCATCCACCCACATCACCTTTTCGAAAAGATCACAGATCACCTGCGGATATTTCGTAAAGAGCCTTTCGTTCTCCAGGACTCCAAGCGTGTTTTTATAGGCGTTCATCTCCTTCAGGATAAAACTCTCGTTGAGGAGTCTCTCATATTCGGCAAGAGACGAAGCCGAAAAGTCATTCCTCTCCCTTGCCTTCTTGATGGTCCGGGCCGCTAACACTCCTGAAACCATGGCATATTCCATCCCTCTAACCGTAAAGAGCATATTGAGGCCGAGGCCGGCGGCATCACCCACAACAAGCATCCCATCGGTATGGAGCTTTGGGATATTATGAATCCCGCCCTCGGTGATGAGATGGGAGGAATATTCAACGGTCTCCCCTCCTCTGATTAAGTTTCGGATTTCAGGTCGTTCTTTGAACTGATCGAGGAGTTTATAGACTTCCTCGCGGGGTTCTCTCGAGTTGAGAGAAGAAAGGCCAATGACTAAACCGAGGGAGAGGCTGTCTTTGTTGGTATAGAGGAAGCCTCCACCCATCATCCCCTGCGTGAGAGAGCCAAGAAAGAGCTGGGCAGCTCCCTCGCCCTCTCCCAATCGAAACCGGTCTTCGATCGTTTTTGAATCGAGCTGGATCACTTCCTTAAACCCCAGGGCAAAATGCTTGGGCTCAAAAGGTTTCCGAAGGCCTGCCTTTTCGGTCAGGAAAGAGAGGATCCCATCTGCGGCAACCACACAGTCTGCTCCGATCTCCTCATCTCCGGATTTCACGCCGATGACCTTACCATTCTCTTTGATGAGGTCATCGACTGTCTTCTGGGGAATGACGAAGCCTCCCCTTTCTGTGACGAGGTCAGCAAACCAGCGGTCGAATTTGGCCCTGAGAATCGTATAACTGGGGTAAGGCTCCTGGTTGAACCGGTCGCTGTAAAATTCGAAGGTGGTGGAGTTGGTCTTTCCCATTGCGGTGAAGACCTCTTTCGTCACATGCCTCTCGAAAGGGGCCTGCTCCCAGATGTCGGGAAGATAAGGAAGAATAGGGCGGAGGTAAATTCTTCCTCCGGTCACATTCTTGCTCCCCGAGAAGTCTCCCCGCTCCAGGACAAGCACAGTCATCCCCGAATCGGCTAATTCATAGGCGCAGGAGAGCCCAGCCAGTCCACCGCCCACAATGATCACATCCACTTTTTCCATGATTCGTTCACCACTATTTGAGGTGTTCTAAAATTTCATGTATTCATTTTCTCACATACCTTCCATTTTCTCAAGCCCCTAAGCGTAATGCAATCATTAACCAAACCCCGGTGGCTTCCATTTTATCCCGGGCCTCTGAAACCAATCTCTTGGTGCGATATGAGCCGTATGGCTTCTCCTCCTTTTGATGATTAATATCCCCCCCCCTTTTTTTCGTAAAATATTGACATATGAAGATGTGACCCGGGAGGCCCTTTAAATATCAAAAAGTTGCATTTGAACCAATGTCCCCATCTATTTTTCACGGGGACATTTTAACATAAGCAGTTAGGGGGACATTTCTACTTTACCCCGTTAGAAAGCCCCGCAGCTCTGCTGCGGGGATGGTGGTTGTTTCCTTTTCAGCGAACACGGGGTTTAATGCCCCGTGTGAGCTTTCCCGTTAGAAAGTTGAAAACTTTCTAACGGGGTTTACTAACACAACTTATAACTTTTTGTTTGACACCCCTGACGCCATAGGCTATAAAATTTAGGCCATTGGCATTGATCTACACTCTTCAAAAAGGGGAATGGCGTGGAGAAACGAATCGTTGCAATTGTCCGTTACGAGAAGCCTCTGGAATCGGTTCGCAGGGTAGTGGATCTTTCCCGCGGCTTGGACGATCTCCCTGGCCAGGCAAAAGTTTTTATTAAACCCAACATCGTCTTCTGGACACGCACCACCGCTTTCCCGAAATGGGGAGTGGTGACGACCTCAAGAGTGGTTGAGGATATGGTGATCCTTCTCAAGGAGCGGGGAATCGAGGAGATCACCCTCCTCGAAGGGATCACCACCTTCGATCCGAAGGACAGGGAGACGCCAGCCCATGCCTTTGAAACCCTTGGTTACAACATTCTGAAGAAACGCTACGGTGTAAAGATCTTAAATGTTTTCGAAAGACCCTTCAAAAAGATCGACCTGGGAGCCGGGGTAGTGCTCAACTTCAATGAAGATATTCTCCAGGGCGATTTCGTTATCAATCTTCCTGTCCTCAAGACACACGCTCAGGCCATGGTCAGCCTTGGAATCAAGAATTTAAAGGGACTGATCGATGTCCCTTCGCGGAAAAAATGCCACAGCCCTGATCCGGAAAAGGATTTAAGTTATATGATTGCCAGGCTGGCGAACAAAATCCTCCCATCGTTCACGCTTCTCGATGGGATTTATACGGCTGAGCGAGGACCATTTTTTGAAGGAAGGCTGAGAAGGAGTAACATCTTGATTGCTTCTTCCGACGTTTTTTCCGCTGACAAGGTGGGCTCGAAAGTACTGGGATATGATCCGTCGGAGATTCCCCATCTGGTTCACGCGGCCCGGGATTTCGGGAGAACCGTTGATTTCGCCGATGTCGAGGTTGTGGGAGAAAAGATCGAAGCCGTTGCCTCCCGCCATGAGTATGCTTTCCCCTACACGGAAGATGGAATGCTTCCCAAGCCCCTCGAAAAGATGGGGGTCAAAGGTCTCTCCTATCCAAAATACGATTCAACGATCTGCACCTATTGTTCGGGCTTCACGACCATCATGCTGATGGCCATCGCCAGCGCCTGGAGAGGAAAGCCCTGGGACGAGGTGGAAATTTTGACCGGCAAAAGGATGAGGCCCACGCCAGGAAAGAAGAAGACGATCTTGTTGGGCCAGTGCATGGTCCAGGCCAATAAGGACAGCGCGGATATCACGGAGATGATTGCGGTGAAGGGATGTCCTCCTGACCTCCAAGATGCTTTAAGAGCCCTTCACCAGGCAGGCATTGAGGTGAGCCCGGCTTTCTTCGAAAATATGGACATGGCAGCCGGATTCTTCATGAAGAAATTCGAAGGAAAGCCTGAGTTCGAAGAATCTTTTTTCAAGATCGTTTAGAAACAGATCATACAGGAGAAAAACGATGAGCAACGAGACCCTTCTGAATTATTTTCAAAACCATGTCAAAGAGCATCCTGATCGAGTAGCTATCCGACACAAAGATTACGGGATCTGGCATGACGTCACCTGGGCTCAATATGGAGAAAAGGTGAGGCAGGTGGCCATGGGATTGATCAGCCTCGGCTTCAAAAAAGGGGAATGTGTTTCCATCATCAGTGAAAATCGGCCGGAATGGGTCTATGCCGATTTTGGAATTATGTCTGCAGGGGGGGTAACGGCAGGCGTTTATGCAACCAATTCGCCGGAACAGTGTGGCTACGTTGTCCAGAACTCCGGATCGAGATTCTATTTCGCAGAAAATGAGGAGCAATTTGACAAGACCCTCAAATTCAGGAAGGACACTCCTTGCCTGGAAAAGGTCATCGTCATGGAGATGGAGGGCTTGAAGCGTTACGAAGACCCAATGTTGATGAGTTTTGATGACCTGCTAAAATTGGGAAAAGAGTTCGATGCAAAAAACCCGGGGCTATTTGAGCAGCGCTGGAAAGAAGTGAAGCCCGATGACTTGGCGGTTCTCATCTACACCTCCGGCACAACCGGCCCTCCCAAGGGAGCCATGCTCACTCACAGCAACCTCCTCTATATGAGTGAGGCAATGGTCAATGTGAATCCGGTTAAAGATGGCGACGAAACTCTTTCATACCTTCCTTTATGCCACATCTTTGAACAGCTCTTCACCGTGATGATCAACGTCCGTTTTAAGACGATTTGCAATTTTATCGAGAGTCCCGATACGGTCATGGATAACATGAAAGAGGTTTCTCCGACGGTTACCTGCGGCGTTCCCCGAATCTGGGAAAAATACGCCTCCGGCATCATGATTCGTATGTCCGATGCCACCTGGCTTAAGCGGATGATCTTTAAGGCCTCCATGGGCATTGGGATGAAATATGCGAGCCTGAAACTGAACTTTAAACCTATCCCCCCCTACCTGAAGGCGGCTTACTTAGCCGCTTATGTGGCTGTTTTTAGAAAGCTGAAAGAGCGATTGGGATTTGATCGGGTGAGGGTCGCTTACTCCGGAGCCGCGCCCATCTCGCCCGAGGTCCTGAAGTTCTTCAATGCCATTGGCCTTCCCCTTGTGGAAGGATATGGCCAGACCGAAGGAACCGGGGTGACGAGCGTCAGTCAAAAAGGTCGGCTCAAAATTGGAAAAGTCGGTCGTCCCTTGCCTGGCGTGGAGGTGAAAATTGCGGAAGATGGAGAGATTCTGGTGAAAGGGCCGGGCATCTTTAAAGGTTATTTTAAAAACCCGGAGGCAACCGCAGAGACGCTTAAAGATGGATGGCTCCACTCCGGAGATGTGGGAGAACTGGATGCAGATGGGTTTTTAAAGATCACCGACCGGAAGAAGGATTTGATCATCACCGCAGGCGGAAAGAATATCGCTCCACAGAATATTGAGAATCAATTGAAATTCAGCCCCTATATCAATGATGCGGTCGTGATTGGAGATCGCAAGAAGTATCTGGTGGCGCTCATTGCCATCGATGAGGAGAATGTGATCAAGTATGCCCAGGATCACAAGATCCAATTCGGAACCTATGGAAGCCTGACTCAGGCTCCCGAGATCAAGCAGTTGATTCAGTCGGAAGTGGATCGGGTCAATAAGACGCTCGCCCAGGTGGAACAGGTCAAGAAATTTGCGATCATTCCCAAGAAACTATATGAAGAGGATGGCGAGGTGACTCCCACAATGAAAGTGAAGCGAAAATCGATCAACGAAGCCTATAAAGATATTATCGAGAAGATGTATAAAGGAGGGGATTAATAAAAATGTCAAATATCAAATGTCAAATTCCAAATGTCAAAGGAATGTCAAATTCTAAAGGAAAAGGATTCTGAAATTTGAACTTTGAACTTGATTTGGCATTTGAACTTTGACATTTGACATTAAGTTATCTCCAGCGTTTTTTCCTTTTCCACCTCTGGTATCCTTTGGCCGATTCCTCGGAGCGGATGCCTAAGTAGAATTCTTTGACATCTTCGTCTTCCAAAAGGATGTTGGGGGTGTTGGCCGCCACGATCCTTCCGCTCTCCAGCACAAAGGCATAATCCGAAATCTTGAGCGCCATCTTTGCGTTCTGTTCTACGAGGAGGATCGTTGTCC
>VGRU01000187.1 GCA_016875255.1 Deltaproteobacteria bacterium | reverse complement strand
GAAGCCGCGCGCCAGAAGGGATTAATGTCATGCCTGTATCGATCCCTGTTGGAACACATCCCCTTCATGCGGTTGGAGTGGCCTGGGCGGCAAAAATCCGGGGGGATAAAATTGTGACCATCGCCTATTTTGGAGATGGTGCAACCTCCAAAGGCGATTTTCATGAAGCGATGAACCTTGCAGGAGTCTTTAAAACTCCGAGCATCTTCTTCTGTCAGAATAACCAGTTTGCCATCTCCGTTCCAAGAAAGATCCAGACTGCTTCGGAGACGATTGCCCAGAAGGCGATGGCCTATGGAATGGATGGAATTCAGGTGGATGGAAACGATCTCTTTGCTGTTCATACCGCAACAAAGGAAGCAGTCGATAAAGCACGTTCCGGAGGAGGGGCTACCCTTATCGAGGGAGTGACCTACAGGTTTGGTCCTCATACCACAGCCGATGATCCAACCAAATACAGGACGGATGAAGAGATAGAGCGATGGAAACCTTTAGATCCATTGGTGAGGTTGAGGCTTTATCTCAAAGGGAAGGGACTCTGGAGCGAGGAAGTAGAAAAGCAAATGACTGAAGAGGCGCAGAAAGAAATTGACCAGGTAGTGAAGGAGGCTGAAGCGGTTCCAGTGCCTGAGGTAGAAGATATTTTTAAATATGTCTATGCGGAGATGACGCCGCAGTTGAAAGAACAGATGGAGTATTTGAAGTCAACGCTTTAATCGCATAGAGCGAAGGGCATAGGGTATAGGGTAAAAATATATTTAAAAAAATATTTGGAATTTCAGGTATGTGTCATCCTGAACTTGTTTCAGGATCTGACACTTTGGATCAATCGAGATGCTGAACTAAATTCAGCATGACGACTGCCGTTTCTTAAATGGTAGAAGAATATTCTCATATTGAACTTGTAAGTATCCAAAGTTGAATGACAGGAGAAAATAAAGTTATGCCCAGACTCAATATGGTAGAAGCAATCAACCTCGCTCTTCGGGAGGAGATGGAAAGGGATGATCGAATCGTTGTCCTGGGTGAGGATGTGGGCCGCGAGGGCGGGGTCTTTCGTGTGACCGATGGACTCCAGGCGAAGTTCGGCGACCAACGGGTGGTTGACACCCCTCTCGCGGAGACAGGAATCGTGGGCACGGCCATGGGCATGGCCCTGTATGGACTGCGGCCGATTGCGGAGATTCAGTTTGATGGTTTTCTCTATCCCTGCCTCGATCAGATCACGAACCACATTGGAAGGATTCGGAATCGCTCGCGAGGAAGGTTTGTCTGTCCCTTGGTCATCCGGGTTCCCTATGGGGGCGGCATCCATGCGCCTGAGCATCATTCCGAAAGCCCTGAGGCGATCTTAGCCCATACGCCAGGGATCAAAGTGGTCATCCCATCCACTCCCTCTGAGGCGAAAGGGTTGCTCCTTTCTTCGATCCGTGACCCCGACCCGGTCATCTTTCTTGAACCCAAACGCATCTACCGGGCCATTCGCGAGGAGGTTGAGGAAGGAGACTATACCATTCCATTGGGCAAAGCCCGATTGGTTCAGGAAGGCAGGGATGTGACGATTATTGTCTGGGGTGCAATGGTTCGGGAGGCTTTAAATGCGGCTGAAGAATTAAAGGGAGATAAGATTGATCCGGAGATCATCGATCTCAGAACGATCTCGCCCATGGATGTGGATGCGATCATCGCCTCGGTTCGAAAAACAGGAAGAGCGGTCGTTGTCCATGAGGCGCCAAAGACCTGCGGTCTGGGTGCGGAGATCATTGCTGTTATCAACGAAAAGGCTTTTCTCTCGCTTCAGGCACCCATCGAAAGGGTGACGGGCTTCGACATCCCCGTGCCCTTGTTGAAATCGGAACATTACTATCTTCCGAATCCTAAAAGAATTGTGATGGCAGTGAAGAAGGTGATGAGTTTTTGAAAAAATTCGAAGCACGAAATCCGAATTTCGAAACAATATCAAAATTCAAATATCAAATGTTCAAAATCTAATCTTTTCGTTTCGGATTTAAAATTTTGGTCATTCGAATTTGTTTCGGATTTCGACATTCGAATTTCGGGTTTTATAATACATTTTTCAAAACCGATTATCTGATTTTTTTTCAGGGCGATTGTAAATACTGGAGGTTAGAGTATGGCATTCGAATTCAAGTTTCCTGATATCGGAGAGGGATTAACAGAAGGAGAGATTGTTCGCTGGCTGGTTAAAGAAGGGGATGAGGTTAAAGAGGGGCAGCCTCTTGTTGAGGTGGAGACCGATAAGGCCCTTGCAGAGATACCCTCTCCCAGAACAGGGGTCATTCTGAAAATAATGGCCAAAGAGAAGGAGATCGTGAAGGTGGGGCAGGTGATCGTTGTTATCGGAGAGAAAGGAGAAGCATTGGCCGCTCCACCTCCGAGACCCAGATCAGTGGGGGTTGTGGGTGAACTGGAGGAGGCCCCTGAAGAAGCCCCATCCGTAACATTTGCAGCAGAACCGGTTAAAACAGTCCTGGCCAGCGAACATGCGCTTGCCACTCCTGCTGTTCGAGCCCTGGCAAAGGAGCTGGGGGTTGATATTAATAAGGTGAAAGGATCCGGCCCTGAAGGAAGGGTCCTGGAAAAGGATGTCCGTCAGTTCGCCGGGACTAAGGAGAAGCCTCCGGAGCCGGAAAAGAGAGTGATAAAAGTAAAGAAATATGACCTTTACGGCTATGTGGATCGAATTCCGTTAAGAGGGGTTCGGCGCTCCATTGCCAGGGCCATGGTCAAATCGAAATATACGGCACCCCATGTAACTACGATGGATGAAGCGGATGTCACAGAATTGTGGAAGATCAGAGAGAAAGAGAAGAAGCCGGCTGAGAAGAAGGGGGTTAAATTGACTATCCTGCCTTTCATCATCAAAGCTGTGATCGCAGGCTTGAGTGAGCATCCCTATCTCAATGCAACCCTGGATGATGAAAATGAGGAGATCATTCTGAAAAAGTATTTTAACATTGGAGTTGCTACTGACACACCTGAAGGCCTAATGGTCCCTGTGGTGAAGAATGCAAAGGATAAATCCATCCTTCAGATAGCGCAAGAATTAACCCAGTTGGTTGAAAAGGCAAGAAACCGAACGATTGATCTCGCCGATTTGAAGGGGGGAACTTTTACCATTTCAAACTATGGGGCATTGGGGGGAATTTTTGCGACACCGATCATCAACTACCCCGAAGTGGCGATCCTGGGTGTCGGAAAAATCAGAGACATGCCTGTTGTGAGAAATGGAAAGTTGGTGGTTCGAAAAATTCTCAGCCTGGCCCTCTCCTTTGATCACCGGGTGGTCGATGGGGCGGAGGGGGCACGATTCCTCAACACGGTGATCGCCCGTCTCGAAGACCCGGACCTGATTCTTCTGGAGACCTGAGATATGTCAATTGACGAAATGTCAGGATTTGTTACCTGTCGATTAGTGGGCCGATTTACCCAGATGTTGCAATATCGAACCCGGGCAGGGGTACTTCCAAACCCTTGCAATCGCGGATTTTTCGAAAAGGTAGGATTACAGAGGATTTCACTTTAGGTGAAGTCCCGGTTTTGCCTAAAAACGCATGTAGCCAACTTCCAAAGGTGCCGCTGCAAGGCTTTTACAGCACCCCCACCCGGTTTCGATATTGTTTTTTGCAACTGATGGGTTTATTGAAGGACCTTGAAGTTGAGGCTTGTCAGGACCTGATCCCCCTCTCTTGCCTCGGCCTTCCAGTTTCCGGTGTGTTGCGGCCGGAAGGTCAGGTAACTATAAACGGACCAGGCAGGAGGCTTGACATCCATTTCGATTCGATGGAACTCTTTTTCTTCCAATAACCAGACATGGGCGATTTTCCCTATTCTGGAAGCCTTGATTCTTGTGAAGAAGTAGCCCCTTTGATGGTTGGAGGTAAATTCCGAAGCATTTCCCGTGAGGAACTGCCGGTCATTCTCTTTATCAATGCTTGTTCCCATGCCCGCCTCAAGAATTTCAAAGGCGGAAGTCAGCCGTGTTTCCACTTCCTTGCTTTCTAACTCTTGTATCTCTTTTGGTTGTGCTACCTCATGGGTCTGCTTTCCTTCCTCTCGCTGAGTGGCTGTAGCGGGCGATACAGGAAAGAGTGTCGAAGATGTGGGTTTCTCTTCTTTGGGGTCGTGCATAAGGTAGGCAATAAAGAGCGATGAGAGGAGAAACGCTGCGATGATGAGAGAAGGTAAGAGTAATGATCTGTTATTCTTTTTCGGGGGTGAGGCCTCCGGCAGCGGCACGGGAGGTTCCGGTGGAAGAAGGCTTTTTAGATAATTTTCATATAGGTAAAGAATATCTTTCTCATCGAGGGCAAGGTATTTAGCGTAGACCTTCAGGTATCCTTTGACATAAAGAGGAGGAGGAAGATGATCGTATCTGTCTTCTTCAATGGCCTCGAGATGGTGCTCTTTTATTTTGGTAAAGGAACAGATTTTCTCCAGCGGGATGTTCCGCATCTCTCTTTCTTTTTTCAAAATTCTTCCAGGAGCCTCTGCCATAACCTATTCTGAAGAAGGGTTTTAAAATTTTAAATAGATGCAAACCCAAGATGGATTCTTCACCAATAGATAAGTTAGCAATTGCCGTGCCAACCCGCTTAAATCGTAACATATTGAAATTTAAAGATATTGTTAAAATTTAGGGTTTTAAAATAGTCGATGTAGTGCCAAATTTTTGCCCAGAATTGACAATTTGTCGTGTTGTCACGGCAAACCCCCTGCTTGAATTTTTAGCTGGGAAACTTGACAGATGGTTTGGAATGGCTTAATATCAGGAAAAGCTGATATTACTGATTAATCTGTTTTGTCAGAAAAAGCTGTAACGGGAGGCGACGCCATGTCAAAGAAGAGTCAGAAAGTATCCTTTTGCGGATCCGTGGATAAGGGGATGTCTTGTTGCAAGGTCGAGTCGATCATCAGCGTCGATGAGCGGGGGCAGATGGTGCTTCCCAAAGATTTGAGGGATAAAGCGAAGATTCGCGCAGGTGACAAATTGGCTCTCATCAGTTGGGATAAAGAAGGGGAGATTTGCTGTCTCTATTTGATCAAAGCGGATTCCCTTGGGGAACGGGTGAGAGATTTCCTCGGCCCCATGATGAAAGAGATATAGGAGGTTACAATGGATGAATCAAAATGTTACGCTTCGGCTCAACAGAGCGATTGTTCTCAAAACACAAGCTGTTGACCTCCGGTCGTCAAGGCCCAGGTGGGCCTTCCCGATCTGAAACAGCCTTTTGTGAGCGGAGCCCTTCAAACGTCGGTGGGTTTGGTTCCACAGGTTTTATCTTCTCTCACCCGGAGCGATCATCTGGGGAGCTTCAAGGCACGATGGGGAATCGGCCGCATGCATTATGTTGTTGAGCCCGGTCTTTATGCGCTGGGAACGCCAGATGAGAAATCTCCGGTCATGGTTACAGCCAATTACAAGATGAGCTTTGACAGGCTCCGTGTAGCTTTGCCCGGCCGGAATGTGTGGATTCTCGTCCTTGATACGAAGGGGATCAATGTCTGGTGTGCGGCAGGGAAGGGGACCTTTGGAACATTGGAACTTGTAAGCCGAATCGACTCAAGTGGCCTGATGCAGATTGTCTCGCACCGGGAATTGATTCTGCCCCAGTTAGGCGGCCCTGGTGTGGCTGCTCATGAGGTGAAGAAATTATCGGGGTTCAAAGTCATTTATGGTCCCATTCGGGCAGAAGACCTTCCGGCTTTTCTCGATGCAGGATTGAAGGCGACACCGCAGATGAGAATCAAGACTTTTCCAATCGGGGAGAGGATAGCACTTATCCCTATTGAACTTGTCGCGGCCCTAAAGGCAGGGCTTATTCTCATGGCCATTCTGTTTCTGATCACTTTTTTCGGAAGGGCAGGGGAAGGCTGGGCGAATGCCTTACATCAGGGTCTCTTCTCCGCTTTAGCCATTCTGATTGCCATTCTATCCGGGGCCGTGTTAACACCCGCCTTACTGCCCTGGCTGCCAGGTCGGGCTTTTTCCATTAAAGGAGTTTCTGTGGGGTTATTCGTTGCTCTTCTTTTTGTTTTTTTTCGATGGAGTGATGGGATCACATTAGCAGGACATTTTGAAATGTTAGCCTGGTTCCTGATCATCCCTGCGCTTTCTGCTTTTATGGCGATGAACTTTACAGGCGCCTCGACCTATACGTCCCTTTCCGGAGTGCGAAAAGAGATGCGATGGGCTGTGCCATTTCAGATCGGGGCAGGCATCATCGGCTTTATTCTCTGGCTTGGATCCATCTTCACCACATAAGAGTTTTCTCGAAAAATTTTGAAATCTTTGTAATCATCTTTTAAAATCTGTGTAATCAAGAGAAATTGGAAATTCTCTCTATAAGGAGTTCGAATCATGAATCAGTTGATCTATTTGAAAGATGTGGTCACCTTGAAGCTTGACGAGAAAAAGTGTGTGGGTTGCGGGATGTGTTTGCTCGTCTGTCCTCATGCCGTCTTGAGTTTGACAAATGGGACGGCCGAGATCGTCGACCGGGACGCCTGTATGGAATGCGGGGCCTGTTCCCGAAACTGCCCTGCTGAGGCATTAAACGTCCAGTCGGGCGTGGGTTGTGCCGCCGCTGTGATCAACTCGAAAATCGGCAGGAAAAAAGAGTCCTGCTGTTATATTGAACCTTCAAAAAATCAATCCCAATCCTGTTGTGACTCTCAGCGTTCAGGTTGTTGTTAAAAACGGAAATTAAAATAACCCTTCAAAACCAAAAAATTTTCTTGACATCCCCTTTTTTTATGGTATAAATGGTCTACATATGTAGACCTGACAAATGGGAAATGGGAAGTGGGAAATGGGAAGTGGGAAATGGGAAGTGGGAAATGGGAAATGAACTTACCGCAAGACAAAAGGAACTATTTGATTTTTTAAAGGAATTTTTTGGGGAAAAGGGTTTTCCGCCCACCCTCCGGGAGATGGCCTCCCATTTTGGACTTAAAGGGCCCAGGGGCCCTCAAAAGACCCTGAATATCCTTGAGAGAAAAGGTTATATCCGAAAAATTCCGGGCGAATCGAGGGCGATTGAGATTCTCGGGTTTTCTTCCAGTAACATCATATCGATTCCCCTTGTGGGCCGGGTGAGGGCAGGGGAGCCTATTCTCGCCATCGAGAATATTGAGGGATACTTTAACCTTGACCGGAGTTTTGCCTCTTCAAAAGATGTGTTTCTCCTTCGAGTCCAGGGAGACAGTATGATTGATGCACACATCCAGGACGGGGACT
>VGRU01000186.1 GCA_016875255.1 Deltaproteobacteria bacterium | reverse complement strand
AAGGTTTTGTTTCGCAGCTAAACCATACCAGATACGGCTAAAATCCGATGTACTTTTTTATCTGACTGTTATCAAAGAACTTTTAGAGGTTAGCCCAACCATTTCAACTTTTTTACGAAAGAACCAATATTTTTAATATGAAGGAGATGACCAATGTCAATAGAGCTGGAATGCCCCATCTGCGATGCCGATATTCCTCTGGACGGCGATGAGAGGACAGGCGATTTTGTTCTCTGTTCCTTCTGCAAAGTAACTTTTAAACTGGTCAGAAAGAAAGATAAATGGGTCCTCGTTGAGGACTATGAGGTGTAGAGTGAAAGTGCTCTATGCTTCTGACCTCCATGGTGAGATCTATCTCTACCAGGAGCTCTTGGAATTGGCCATATCCTCATCCGCAGAGATCATTGCCTTGGGGGGTGATCTCCTCCCATCCTTTCCTCTGACGAAACGTTATGAGGACATGATCCCAAATCAGAAGACCTTCGTCGGCCAGTATCTCCTGCCTTTCTTCAAAAGAGTGATAGAAGCAACCGATGTCAGGCACTTCTTTCTCATTCCAGGAAATTGGGACCTCGGTTATCATTATCTCTTTAAAGAACCGGTAGAAGGGTTGATCGATCTCAACCAGAAAATCTACCGGCTTAGGAATGGATACGAAATCGTCGGTTATCCTTTTGTCCCCCCCACTCCCTTTCGGCCAAAGGATTATGAGAAGATGGATGATCATGAATCGCCCTGGCCTCCCCAGAAGAATCCGTCTTACATCAGAACCGCCGACCAGAGCGACGAGCTGACCGCCATCGACCCCTATCTCTACTTAAGGAGTCGGGAAACGATTCAAGAGGATTTGGATCGACTTCCAAAACCTCTCTTCCCGGAGAGAGCTATCTATATGATGCATTCCCCCCCTTTGGGGACACGGCTGGATCTCGTTCAGGGAGGAAAATCAGCAGGAAGCCGTCCAATTAAAGCCTTCATCGAATCTCATCAACCCCTCTTGACCCTCCATGGCCATATCCATGAGGCACCACAGCTTTCAGGTTCCTATTTTGATTGGATTGGAAAAACGCTCTCTATCAATCCGGGACAGTTCATCTCAAAAAAACTCGATGCCGTCACCTTTGAGATGGAGAGGGCAAAAAAGACGTTAAAACACACGTATCTCCATGATATTCCAGATGATTTCCGTTTATAAAAAAACGTTGACTTTTAAGAATGAATGTGCCATAATGGTTTTGTAGGTTGTAAGAAGTATCAGTTTTGGATCAGGGAAAGGTCACAAAAGTGCTTCTGAAAACTTTTGTGGCTTTTTTTTTAGGGACAAAAGGCTATTACAACTTACTTAAGTTTAAAAGAAGAAAGGAGGTGAGTTGTAGTGGCCAAAGGTAAAGTAAAATGGTTTAATGAGAAGAAGGGCTTCGGGTTCATTTCCAGAGACGATGGAAATGATGTCTTCGTTCACTTCTCCGCCATTAAGAGGGATGGTTTCAAATCCCTTTACGAAGGCGATGAGGTCGAGTTCGAGGTTTCCCAGGGTCCGAAAGGGCTTCAGGCAACAAATGTTGTCGTGGTAAGCTAAAACAAAAATTCCTTAAACTTCGAAAGAGGCTCCGCGTATCTTTGCCGGAGCCTTTTTCATTATCTCCATTTCTCCCCGTTCTTCATCCCTTTTCACTCATCCCTTTTCACTCAACTTGACTTCACCTCGAAGCTATCCTATACTGGCTTTATCAGAAGACAACAAATTGTCGCGGGGAGTTGGGATGGACCTGGCTGAGAGGGTGACCACACAGTCACCGACCCGCTGAACCTGACCTGGATAATACCAGCGGAGGGATCGACAGATAACCTAAAAATGATGCCGACCCTCCGGGGCCGGTTTTTTTTATTATAGGGTCATAGGGTATGAATCAATTTAAAACTCATTCATGTTGAGGTCTTTGACTTACCGTTCATCCTGAGGCACTCGAAGGATGGACGGAACGCATCGATAACGTTCCCCCTTCGACAGGCTCAGGGCGAACGGAGTATGTGAAGATGTGTTGGATTCCCATGCTCATTTGAGACAACAATGGTCATTGAAACCGATCGCTTCATCCAAGTTCTATCAAAGGTCCGGGAACAAAAACCTGTTGTCCACGCCATCACCAACTGGGTCACTGCCAATGAAGTCGCCAGCTCACTCCATGCGATTGGCGCTCGACCCATCATGGCTATTTCACCTGAAGAGGTGGAGGAGATCACCTCCAGGGCAGATGCATTGGTCCTCAATTTGGGAACCCCTTCTCCGGTTCGTATTAAAGCCATGCTTTTATCAGGTCGTCAGGCAAACAGGGATGGCCATCCTGTCCTTTTTGATCCGGTCGGAGTGGGCGCATCTAAATTTCGGATTGACTCCTCAAGGAGGATTCTATCCGAGCTTCGGATTACGGTCATCAGAGGAAATCAGTCTGAAATCGGAACCCTTGCAGGAAAAGGGGGCCGTTTGGCTGGAGTGGATGCCGTTGCAGGACCGGAGGATCTGGATCAGGCCGCTGAACACCTATCCGAAAAGATAGGTGCTGTGGTGGTGGCCAGTGGGCCTCAGGATCTGATTGTCTCTTCTGCAAGAAAAGTAATGGTGGAGAACGGGCACCCGATGATGCGTCAGGTCACGGGCATGGGATGTATGCTCACCGCAGTCACCGGAGCCTTCAATGCTGTGGAGAGCGATCCCATGGTTGCCACAATAAGTGCGGTGGCTTTCTTCGGTCTGGTCGGAGAGCAGGCCGCACTTTGTGCGAAGGGACCAGGGACATTTAAGCCTGCTTTTTTTGACGCCCTCTTCTCATTAACACCCGACCAGATGCGCAAGGGAATGAAGATAAAATCATCGCTTAGTTGAGTGGGTTATTATTACTTTTTCTCTTCCCCTCTTTGGCAAACCAGGGGTCGGGGGAGATTTTATCAAATGTCTGTTCTTAAAATCCCCCTTAATCCCCCTTTGCCAAAGGGGGATAATCCGAATCGTAGTTATATTATGTTGAGATTCATGCCCACTAACTAATTTATACAAAGCCCCTAAAGTTCAATCTTAAGGAGAAGGAGGAAAGAAATGGAGACCCGAACCATTGCCAGGGCGATGATCCTTGTTGCTATTGGCGTTGCTATCTCGCCCTTCACCAGCATTCCGATTGGCATCGCAAAAATCAATCCGGCCCAGCATTTCGTCAATGTCATAGCCGCCATCCTCCTCGGTCCGTGGTGGGCGACCGGTATCGCCCTCATCATTGGTATCCTTCGCAATGCCCTTGGCACGGGCACACTGCTTGCCTTTCCAGGCGGGATGATCGGTGCCTTCCTCGCAGGCATTGCCTATCGTTATAGCCGGAACATCTATGTCGGAGCCCTTGGAGAAGTCATCGGTACAGGGCTTCTCGGAGCCACAGTAAGCGCCCTGGTCGTCGCCCCTGCCTTTATGGGAAAGACCATGGCCCTCGGAGCCCTGATCATTGCCTTCTCCGGAAGCACCATCGTGGGAGCGATCATCGGTATCTTCGGTCTCAAACTCCTTGAAAGGGCTGGCCTCGCGAAATTGTAACCCTAATCTAATGTTGATGGAACCAAGGAGGTTTAGGAGTTTAAGAAACTCGAAATCCGAATATCGAATCCCAAAAGGGAATCAGGAAACCGGAATATCAGGATGCAGAGCATCAGAACATCAGGTAACCAGGGAGAAAGAAAGAAAAAAGAATGACTAAACCTGATGCCCTTATATCCTGATACCTACAACCTGATATCCTGATCTTCTGATGACCATGAGACCGTGCTTCGGATTTAAAATGTGCTCCATTGATAAACTTTTATTTCAATTTTGCACACCATCTCATGTAGAGAGGACTGAGAGGTTGACCATCAAATGATCCTCCGATTTGAAGGAGTCTCTTACAATTACCCTGGTATAGTTACTCCAGCTCTCGATGGCCTTGACCTGACCGTTCATCCGGGAGAGAACGTGCTCGTTGCGGGTTCCAGTGGAAGTGGGAAATCAACCTTTTGCCGCGCCTGCATCGGATTGATCCCCCATTTTCACCATGGGGAGTTGATTGGAAACGTCTTTGTGGACGGACTGGATACACGCCAGCATTCTGTCCATGAATTATTTCGCCACGCTGGATTGGTCTTTCAAAATCCCGATGCCCAGCTCTTCAATCAGACCGTTGAGGCAGAATTGGTTTATGGTTTGGAGAGCCTGGGGATGGGGCCATCTGGAATCGAAAAAAGACTGGCCTGGGCAAGCAGACTGACAGAACTCGATTCCCTCATGAGCCGCTCACCCCATACGCTCTCCGGAGGTGAAAAACAGAGGGTTGCCCTGGGAGCCATCCTCACCCTTCGGCCCAGACTCCTTCTCCTGGACGAACCCTTCACACATCTTGACCCCGAAGCAACAGAAGCGCTCAGGAAGATCCTCCGATCGATGAAGTCCGAGGGGATCACAACCATCATCGTTGAACACAGGCTCCACGAGATCATCCAGGATGTGGATCGGATCATCGTCTTTCACCGGGGAAGAACTGCTGCAGAAGGTCCTCCCCATCAAGTGCTTGCCGGAGAGATCTCTGACTATGGCCTCAACCTTCCACCCCTGTTAAGGCTCTTCAGGGATTTTGGCGTCAAAAACCCGGTGTTCGATGTGGACGAAGCAATCGTGGAACTAAAGGCTCAGAACCTCTTAACTCCGTTCTATGATCGTCTCATAGGACAGTCGAACAATCCCTCCAATGCTCTTGCGCCATTGATGCATCCAGTGGTTGAGTTGGAGGATCTCTGGTTTAACTATGATGGCAATTCCGTACTTAAGGGAATTGACCTCACACTCCGTAAGGGAGAATGTGTTGCCCTCCTGGGTCGAAACGGGGCTGGAAAGACCACTCTGATAAAATATCTCAATGGTTTGCTCAAACCCCAGAGGGGTCTCGTAAGAATCTTTGGTAGCGACACCCGCAAAAAACCCGTTTCAGAACTCTCCAGGCATGTCAGCCTGGTCTGGCAGAATCCCAATGACCAGATTTTCCGGCCCACGGTGCGGGAGGAAGTCCTGACAGGTCCAAAGATATTTGATGCTTATGATCCGCTCTGGTGCGACCAGCTCTTTGACCGCTTTGGCCTACTTCCATTGCTCGATCGTTCTCCCTTTTCGCTGAGCGAGGGGCAGAAGAAAAGGGTCTCTTTTGCTGCCGCATTATCCGTCAAGCCCGACCTCATCGTCCTGGATGAACCTACGGCTGGGCAGGACGAACCTTCCCGTCGTCAATTAACCTCCATTCTCGGCAAGCTCAGGGAGGAAGGACAAACCATTCTCTTTGTGACCCATGACCTCGAATTTGCCGCCGAGCATGCCAGCCGCTGGCTCATCCTCTCAGACGGAAAGATTATTGCGGACGGGCCTTCTGACGTTGTGATGGCTGAATCAACGGCTATGGCAAAAGCAGGGCTCCGGCCCACCCACCGATTTCAACTGATCCAGGCCATCAAACGCTTAAGGGAGAATTAGACTTGAAACGATCGACCCTCGATCCCCGTTCCAAACTGGTCCTCTCATTCGTGGCTATGATTTTATTGATGGCTTTCAGCCATTCGATCTTTCTGGCCGCCTCACTGGGAATATTGATCATCCTCGTTCTCTTTCTTCGCCTCAGCCTGCTCTGGTTCAATTTCTTAAAGGGTTTAGGCTTTGCCGTCCTCACCTTCTTCCTCATCGCCTGGCTGGCTTTTGACCTGCAGACAGGAATTGTCTCAGGACTCCGCTTGCTCAACATCGGAACAGTCTTCTTTCTCTTTTTCCAGACTACCCCGCCTGAACTCCTGTCCAATGGACTGCTTAAGATGGGATTTCCTTATCCTTTCACCTTTGTGCTAAGCGCATCGATGCAATTTATTCCGGTTCTCATCCGCCACGCCCGAAACATCCGTGATGCCCAGCGCGCAAGAGGGATCCCCATTGAAGGAGGTATAAGGAGTATCTTTTACCTGCCCGCATTTGCAGGCCCCCTGTTGATTCAGGCGTTCAAATTTGCGGATGAGCTTGCAGAAGCCATGGAGGCCCGTGGGTTTGGAATATCCGGACGCAGTTTTCACCACGAACTGCGCTTCACATGGATGGATTGGATGGCAGTCGCAATAAGCTTCACCGTCCTAACCGTTGCTCTCTCGATTAGATTCCTTTAAATCAATTCGCATCCCCTCAGAAGAAGGTGTGAAAAAATCACCTTTCCACAATTACTTTCGTTCCGGCCCAAAGGGTTGGGGGGATTGGAGAAGCTTTAGGGCGGAACCTCTTGAGCAAGTCGTATAGTCGTTAGTCAGATAGTCGACTAGTCAAATGACTATAAGACTATAGGACTATGAGACTATGTGACAAATTTAAAAGACCGCCTTCTAAAGCTTGGACAAGACGCCTAACCCTTTAGACCGAGGCACAGTGCACCAATTTTTTCACACCTTCTGAGGGATTACCTTTTCCCTCTCTTTTGCCTCTCTTTTGCCTTGACACCTCTCATCTTCTAAACTATACTTTCATTCGTCTTCAAGACCCGCCATCGGTCAACCCGATACCCATTATCCAGAGGAGAACCTTTATGCCAAGACGTGACGACATCAAGAAAGTGATGATCATCGGTTCAGGACCCATTGTCATAGGTCAGGCTTGTGAATTTGACTATTCCGGCACCCAGGCCTGCAAGGCCCTTCGAGAGTTAGGCTATGAGATCGTTCTGGTCAATTCAAATCCCGCCACGATTATGACCGATCCGGGAATGGCGGATGTCACTTATATTGAACCGCTTAATCTTCAGAGGATGAAAGAAATCATCGAAAAGGAAAGACCGGACGCTCTCCTTCCCAATCTCGGCGGCCAGACAGGGCTAAATCTCTCGTCGGAATTAAAGCGTGCGTCCATTCTGGACCAATACGGCGTGAGGATCATCGGAGTCGATATCGATGCCATTGAACGTGGTGAGGACCGACTAATTTTTAAGGAAACAATGAAAGGACTCGGTATCGATACGCCAAGAAGCCAAATTGCTGTCAGTGTAGAAGAAGCAGAAATAATTGCTGCTGATCTCGGCTACCCGGTCGTCATTCGTCCTGCCTACACGATGGGAGGAACAGGAGGAGGTTTGGTTTATAACATAGAGGAATTGCGCACGGTGGCAAGCCGGGGAATCTCAGCGAGCCTGGTCGGCCAGATCCTGGTGGAAGAATCGGTTCTTGGATGGGAGGAATTGGAACTGGAGGTGGTTCGCGATTCCA
>VGRU01000185.1 GCA_016875255.1 Deltaproteobacteria bacterium | reverse complement strand
TGCCCGTTCCTTATATCATCTCCCTCTGGGCAAACTGAAAGAACTCGTCTTTACCGGAGAGATCATCAGCGCAGCAGAGGCGCTCTCGCTCGGATTGATCGAGAAGGTCGTCCCGGCAGGAAAGAGTTTGGAGGCCGCTCTCGACCTTGTCGAAAGAATGATTGGAAAAGGCCCATTGGGGGTGGCTGCAGGAAAGAAAGTGATCAATCGGGCAAGAGACCTTTCGATCCAGCAAGGGTTGGAGTTGGAGACCGAGCTGTGGGCCAATCTGACGGCCACGGAAGATATGAAAGAAGGGGCGCGCGCCTTTATTGAAAAAAGAAAACCACAATATCGGGGCAAATAAGAAGGAGAGTTTCATTAAAGTTCTCATAATGGTAGTAACATCTTTGTTAAAATCCCTCCTACCCTCCCTTTTCCTAAGGGAGGAATTACCCCTCTTTGTAAAAGAGGGGCAAGGGGAGATTTAACAGGAGATGTAAATTCAATTTTTAGTTTATTATTAAGCAGTGATCGGCAAAGGAGGAAGCGGAAACCATGCTCTATGAACTGAATGAAGAACAGAAAACCTTCCAGAAGAAGGTCCGAGAAATTTATGAGAGGGAGGTCAGCCCTCTGGTGGAGGAGTATGAACGAAAAGAGACCTTTCCGGTTCAACTCTTTCGGATCCTGGGCACGGAGCATCTCCTCTGCCTGCGTTGTCCCAGGGAATATGGTGGCCCGGGTCTAAACAAAGTCTCGGAGTGTATTGCTGTCGAGGAATTGAACCGGATCTGTGTGGGCATCGGCGCAGGCATCATGGTTCAGGGAGGTTTGGCCACAGACCCCATTCTCCATTACGGGTCTGAAGAACTGAAACGGAGCTATCTTTCTCCTGCAGTGCGCGGGGAGAAGATCGGCGCCTTTGCCCTGACCGAACCCGATGCGGGTTCGGATGCCTCCGGAATTAGGACCACAGCCTCGAGACAGGGAGGAGGTTACCGGCTCAATGGTTTAAAGACCTTTATCACCAATGGAACGATCTGTGATTTTGTGACCGTGGCCGCCTACACCAACCCTGCAAAACGGGGAATTGGCATCAATCTTTTTGTCGTGGAGCGTGATGATCCGGGATTCTCTGTGATTAAAAAATTGAAAAAACTCGGGAACCATTCTTCGGATACCGCTGAGCTTGCCTTTGACGACTGTTATGTTCCGAAAGAGAGGATGCTTGGAGAACAGGAGGGAGGAGGGTTGGGGCAACTGGAAGAGACTCTTAAATCGGGAAGGCTCACCTATGGGGCCAGAAGCACAGGGGTCGGCCAGGCCGCATTCGAGGCCATCCTCTCTTATGTAAAAAAAACCAAGAGACAGGGCCAACTCCTCTCAAAATCACAGGCGATTCGGTTCACCCTGGCGGAGATGGCGACATCGCTTGAGGCCATGCGATATATGACCTTTCGGGGCGCCTGGCTTTTTGATCAGGGCCTTGCTTCGATGAAAGATGCCTCCATCGTCAAACTCTTCTGCAGTGAATCGGTCCAGAGCATTGTTCAGAAGGCAATGACCATCCAGAAGAATTCGGGACTGAGGATGGACAATCCGGCTCAGAGGTATCTCTGTGATGGGAGGCTGAGCAAGATCCCGGAGGGAACTTCTGAGATTCAACATCTGGTGATCGCCGGCGGATTGGGACTCTGAGGATTGCGGATTGCGGATTGCGGATTGCGGAATGTGGGTTGAGGATTACAAAAATCTCATCATGTGGTGCTGAGGAAAAGAGAATGGATTTCGAACTATCGGATGAGCAAAGGGATATTCAGAGGGCGGCCAGGGAGTTTGCCCGGGGAGAGTTTGATCCTGATCTGGCCCTGGAATTGGATCAGAGCAGAACCTTCCCCGAATCGTTATGGAAGAAAGCCGCCCGATTAGGCTTTATTGGAATTCATTACCCTGAAGAGTTTGGGGGCCAGGGCTTGGGTTTCTTTGAAAGCGTCCTCTTGATCGAAACATTTTGCAGTGTGGATTCGGGAATCGGAAGCGCCTTGAGCATGGTCGACATCGGATCAGAGATCCTTTTAAGGTTCGGTTCGAAAGACCAGAAGGAGCAATTCCTTATCCCTTTGACAAAGGGAGCAAAACGAATGGGCATCGCTTTTTCTGAATCGGAAGATGGCTACGATCTTTCTTACCTCTCCACTCTTTCTGAGAAGAGGGAAAAGGCATACTTTCTTCGCGGGGAAAAACGGTTTGTGCCCAATGCTACTCTTGCGGATTGGTTCGTCACGCTCTGTCAGGAACCCAAAGAAGGGTGGATCACTTTGATGGTAGAGCGGCAACAGGAGGGCATCGTCGTCCATCCGATTGAGAAGTTGGGGTTGAGGATGATCCCCTTCGGAGACCTTGACTTCAGAGAAGTTCAAGTGCCCCTTGAGAGTCGAATTGGGAACAAAGGGGAAGGAATGGCGCATGTTCAACATTGTTATCAGGTGATGGGGCTCAGAAGTGCGGCTCAGGCTTTAGGGACCGCTCAAGGGGCTTTTGACCGGGCGCTCGGACACGCCAAGCAGAGGGCCCAATTTGGCAAGAAACTCTCTCAGTTTCAGGCGATTCGACATAAACTGGCGGATATGGCTGTGGATATTGAGGTCACCCGTTGGCTCACCTATAAGTCTGCAACCGAGTATGACCAGGGAAAGATAGAACCCGGATTTCTTTCCATCACCCAGTTGGAGGCCGGAAGGAGATTGGTGAGGGTGGTTGATGAGGCCCTCCAGATATTCGGGGGCTATGGTTATATGGCGGAGCAGGCAATTGAACATTATTTCCGGGATGCCTGGGCGATTGGCGTTGACCTTGGGACCGAAGGAGAACTGAGAGATAGAATTGCGGAGAAGGTGCTGGGGTAGCCTGAATATTGCATTGACAATATTTGCCCCTGTGGCTCGGTACACAGGGTTGGGCGTCTTGAAAAAACTTTAGAATGCGGTTTATTAGATGTTTTGGGTAACCTTCGTTTCTGGTAAGAGAGCGATGTGACCTGGGTTTAGGCAATGCAGTTTAATATCAGAGGTTCCGCCCTAAAGTTTCTCCAATCCCCCCAACCCTGTGTGCCGGAACAACGCCGATTCTGGAATATGATTTTTTTTACACCTTCTCAATGATGGGGGGTAGGTGGAGGAGTTACTGATGGAGAAGATTCTGGTGGTGGGTGCAGGATTTATGGGTTCAGGAATTGCGCAGGTATCGGCCCAGGCAGGATACCGGGTTTATCTCATGGATATAGAGACTTCGATCACGGACAGGGCCCTCAGGGAAATCCGCCGGTCTGTGGAGAAGTTTGATGCAAAAGGCCTTCTCAAGGAATCTTTGGAGGAAGTTCTTGTACGGATTTCACCTGAAAAAGACTTATCGAAAGCCTCTGAAGCGGACTGGATCATTGAAGCCGCCCTGGAAGACGAAGGTTTGAAGCGTGCCCTCTTCCAGGAACTTGACCGGATCTCCCGGCCGGAGACTCCCCTGGCCACGAATACCTCTTCCATACCCATCACACGCCTCGCTGAAAATACAAGGCGACCGGAGAGGGTACTGGGCTTGCATTTCTTCGGACCGGTGCCATTGATGGAACTGGTAGAGGTCGTCAAAGGAGAAAAAACTTCTCCGGAAATCTTCGAGCGGGGAGTGGCCTTTGTAAAATCCCTGGGGAAAACCCCGGTTCGCGTTCAACGCGATATCCCCGGCTTTGTGATGAACCGGATCTTCTCCGCCGCCTTCCGGGAGGCTGTGGACCTGGTGGACCAGGGAATCGTCAGCCCCGAAGAGGTGGACGTAGGAATGCGGCTCGGCTATGGCTGGAATGCCGGCCCTTTCGAAATCGCTGATAATGCCGGTCTGGATACCTGTGCCCGGGTCGGACAGAGCATGAGAGCCCTGGGAGCGGAACACCTCGCCCCTCATTCAAACTTGATTGAACGGATGGTGGCGGAAGGGCGTCTGGGCCGAAAAACCGGAAAGGGGTTTTACAGATACTCCCCCGAAGGAAAACGCCTCCCCCTGGAGAAAAAGGACGATCAGTAAAGACACGGCACAGAGTGGAATTTTTCTCTTGACATTTTAGAAATCGACGTAGTAGATTAATGGCCGTTCATTAATATATCAATCAGAAACGATTTCCTGTTATCCTTTTCGTTCGATTCATTGGTTCGCTTCGGATGGTTAAGACCACAATCAAACCAGGCTTTCAAAAGGTGAAGATGCTGGAAACAGCCCGAAGGCTTTTCTGGGAAAAGGGCTACCGGGCCACCAGCATGCGGGATATTGGAATATCCTATGGTTGCAAGCCGGCCAACATCTATAATTTTTTCTCCGACAAAGAAGAGATCCTCTTCGAGGTGCTTCGGGAGGAGATGGAACAGATCATTCATCCCATCAAACACCTCGAAGACGATGACCTTACCAGCCCCGTTGAGCAGTTGAGGTTTCTCATTGAATGCCATCTCAAGGTGACGTTGAGCTATCGGAGGTCTTCCAGGCTGCTTTTTGATGTCGCCCTTGACAACCTCACGCCCGACAAACGAAAGAAAATCATAGAGTATCGGGACACCTATGACCGGATTATTCGAAAAGTCATTCGCAGGGGCGTCGACTCCGGATATTTTTCTGAAGTGGATGTCAGGCTGGCCGGCTTTATGATTGCCTCGATGATCACCCGAACCAGGATCTGGTTTCATCCTAAAAAAGGAGCGTCGGTCGGAGAGCTCGTCGATTTCATATTCAAATTCGCCCTGGATGGACTCAGAGGCTCAACAAAGAGAGGGAGTCAGAAAAGATGAGAACCAAACAACAGTACATCGAAGGGTTGCGCAAAATGCGACGCAACATTTATTTGAATGGTGAAAAGATCGCTCGGGATGACGAGATCCAGATGCCGACGATAAACACCATGGGGTTGACTTTGGATTATGCGGCCGATCCGAAACATGAAGGTCTGTGTACGGCCACCTCTCATCTGACCGGCGAAAAGATCAATCGATTCTGCCATATCCATCAGGGCAAGGAGGATCTGCACAGGAAGCAGGATATGACCCGGCTTCTCTGTCAGGTGGCCGGAGGTTGCATTCAGCGGTGCATGGGAATCGATGCGACCAACGCCATCTATAACGTTTCTTATGAGGCCGACAAGCAGAACAAAGGAGCCACCCAATACCATCAGAACTTTGTCAAATGGCTGGAGAGATTCCAGAAAGAAGACCTGGTCGGCTGTTGCGCCCAGACGGACGTCAAAGGCGACCGGATGAAGCGGCCCAGCGAGCAGAAAGACCCGGATCTTTATGTCCGTGTTGTGGAGAGGAAGAGCGATGGCATCGTAGTCCGGGGCTCCAAGTTGCATATCTCGGAGGCTTCTGTGGCTGACGAGATTCTGGTCGTTCCCACACGCGCGCTCCTTCCGGAGGAGAAGGATTGGGCTCTGGCTTTTGCTGTCCCCGCAGACTGGGAAGGGGTGAAGCAGGTGGTCTCCGTGCATAACCTCCGGGATCGGCAACACTTCAAAAGGGGTTTTACTCCGGGCTATACCGACTCTTATGTCATCTTTGACAATTGCTTCATTCCGTGGGGGCGAGTCTTCCTCTGCGGAGAAACAATTTATGGCGGAGCATGCGCCTTACTGTTTGCCCTCTTCCATCGCCATAGCTACTCCGGCTGTAAACCGGCTCTGGGGGATTTAATGCTCGGGGCAGTGGCATTGGCTGCAGAATATAATGGCATCACAAAAGCGCCGCACGTTCGGGATAAATTGGCTGAGATCATACGGGTATCCGAGCTGGGTTATGCGGCCGGATTTACGGCTTCGGAATTGGGGAAACCCGAGCTCTATGTCCCCGGCGTGGGATTCATCCCTTTCGGCCCGGGGAGCTACATCCCCCATTCCATCTATGCCAACGTGGGGCGATGTTTGACCGGCGAAGCGGTTTATCGTGAAGCAGAGATTCTTTGCGACATCGCCGGCGGTATCCCGGCCACCTTCCCCTATGAGGAAGATTTTGTAAACCCCGAAACCAAGGACCTTCTCTACAAATACATCACCCGCAACCCGTCGATTCACCCGGAAGATGCCGCCCAGTTATGGCGCTACATCGGCGATATCCTCTGCTCTGCCAGCGGAGGAATTCATCTGATGGGATCGTATCACGGGGGCGGGTCTCCCGTCATGGAGGCCATTGCAATTACAACGCAGTATGACATCGAGGCCAGAAAGAAGATGGTGAAGAAGTTGGCAGGGATTCAGGACCGAAAGCCGAATCCGTAAATGGAACCTTAATCCAGCGACAATTGTGAAAAGGGCAGCTTTAATCCCAGTTTTTTTGTCACCCTGAACTCGGTTCAGGGTCTCATGAGATGCTGAAACAAGTTCAGCATGACTTTCTTATCGCTGGATTGAGGAAGGGACAAAGTGATGAAATACGAGGATATCGAACTGATCCGGGAGGAAGAGATTGCCTTGATTTATCTGAACAGGCCCAAGGCGCTCAATGCCCTGAGTGAGACGATGAAGAATGAGCTGATCCATGCGCTCAAAGAAACAGAAGACGATGATGACATTCGGGTTCTGATTCTCACCGGACGGGGCCGGGGTTTCTGTGCAGGCGCCGATCTGAATAGATTTATAGAGGCGCAAAAAGAGGATAGGGATCAAAAAAGAAAATTTAAATTTGGATCGCTCGATTTCCCCAGGGCGTTCATCCAGTCCCCCAAACCCATCATCGCCGCCATCAATGGCCCTGCTTATGGCTTTGGTTTTACAGTCACACTCACCTGCGACATTCGTCTTGCCTCTGAAAGGGCGAAATTTAGCTGCGCCTTCGTTCGTATAGGAGTGACACCGGAATTTTGCAGCACCTATTTCCTACCCCGCCTCATCGGATATGGCAAAGCCGCAGAGCTGATCTTCACTGCAAGGCCCTTCGATGCTCGTGAGGCGTTCGAAATAGGGGCGGTTGACCGGGTCTTTCCCCATCGCCGATTGATTCCTGAAGCCAAAAAGATGGCCAAACAGATTGCATCCATGCCGCCTCCGGCCATACAGAAGTCAAAAGAGATTTTGCGTCACGGCATGCAATCCACGCTCGATCAGGTCATCCAGTATGAACGGGCAGCCTTTATTGACTGTATGAATACGGATGAACATCAGTTGGCCTTAAATAAACTATTGGCCCG
Organism: Deltaproteobacteria bacterium; assembly: GCA_016875255.1. The sequence goes on along the minus strand of VGRU01000185.1, from coordinate 290 downwards.
GATGAAATTTAAAAAGGTTGGGAACAAACGATCCAAAAAATAAGAAAAACAAGGCTGATGGTCTCGTAAAAAGTCTGAACAGATGATTTTCTGTCATTCCTGCGGAAGTCCCGCTCTTAGCGGGATATTTTTATATAGTTAGGATTCTCTGGATTCCCGTTTTCACGGGAATGACGACTTTTTACAATATTATCAAGACTGAGGAGAAAAAAACGATGAGAGAAGTGGTGATTGCCGGGTATTTAAGAACAGCGCTGTCCCGATCCAGACCGAATGACCCGGCGCGGGAC
>VGRU01000184.1 GCA_016875255.1 Deltaproteobacteria bacterium | reverse complement strand
TTTTCCCAATTTGACCTCACCTCGCTTGCACCGGGTTACGTAATCTTCATACATATCGGGGAAGTGGTTTTTAAACTCAAGGGCCACACCCTTACCCATCACCCCAACACAGTTTACAGTGTTTACCCAAGTTTGCGCCTTCGACTTAAATAAATCTCCTATCAATACTTTGACCATAGGTATTCTCCTTAAATTTGGAAGAATAACTTAGAATCGATCGCAACCGGTAATCCAAAGCCTGTATCTTCCAATAGTTTTTGGTTCTCCTGGCAAGAAACGTACGTACCTTGAATAAAACGGGGATCAACCCTATCTGGCACCATAACCTCTGCACATTTAACCCGAGCCTTATGCCATTGCTGGATATGATTATTATCCGTCTACCACTCAGCAAAGACAAGGTCAAAATCAATCTTGTCAAGGCCGGACTTAGACGGCCAGAAACCGGTGTACTCACTGGCAGCGTTACCATCAGCAATAACTACTCCAGGAAGATCAAGCGCCTCCGTGTTAATCCTAAGCACACATAAAGATCTATGCTGGGCAGCACGCTTGTACAGCATCGGATTTCTGGCACAGAAATACAGGTTCACATAGGAATGGATGGGTTTACCTCCTGGTATTGATTTTTTCGCTCTGATCTCTTGGATTTCTTGCATGGCAACAGACGCATGATTAAGTTGTCTTGCCTTCTGATGACTAAGAATACCTTGATTCATGATCGAAGGAACATTCAGAATCGGGGTGATGTAATGGAGCTCATGGAGATCTGATCGTTTCATGCAGTAACGAGGTCCTCCTCCCCGTAGGCCATCCAATCTTTCGCATTATTTATACACCCAAACGATTAAAAATGTAAATGGGTATAAAACCTCCTATAAAACCTCTCGCAAGGCCGACTAAATGTGCAAGTCATAGTATAAATTGATAAATTTTACAGGACGAAGGACTTAAGGCCGAATAACGTAGCGACCATTATTCCTGCGGCAGAGAAAATCTACAGAGTTGAGGCCCATCCCCACCACTTCAAAAGGTCTGTCTTTCGGAAAGGAGAGATTGAATCGCATGTTTTCTTTTATTCAATTTGGATAACGCAACATATCAGCCACATGGCATTTTCGTGTCGGCTGCCTTTGCCTTCTCAGAGGTGTCATCGCTTATTCGAACTCCTCTGATTCCTCTGCAGGATAGAAGAAATAGAGGTCTTCCCGGTTGATTACGCTTGCATTGCTTTTTATTAGAAATTCTTCTTCTTGCTTCCGGAATACGATTGCCGCCTCTTGCGATCTGTCCAGCTTTTCTATGACCCCATTGTCCTGTAATAACTTAATCACTTCTTGATAAAGTTTCTCACTCCCTCCGATGAGCTTGCCTTCCTGCAGAATTTTGCACGCCACCATGTTTTTGAACGTATCAAAACAGACCTGCTCTCGAACCCGCTCCATTTTTTTGACCACGTAATCAACCTCTTCATTGATAGCGGGTGATTTGAGGAACTTATATTTCTCCTGATAGATGGCGCTATCCAGTTTCGTGATAAAATCGTCGGGCACGTTGTCCTTCAGAATCACGACAAGATCGATATCGGATCCCCGGACCATCCTTCCTGTGCTTCGTTCCGGTCGGGGGACATCATGGGCCATATCGTATACAATGTCACCGGCCAAGATGAAACAGATTTGCTCATGGGGCCAGGTATTTCCGAACGGTGCTTTCACGACCTCTACCAGGTTACGAGCGAGCTCCATTTTCGATCGACTCACTTGTACGATATGAGAAGATATTTCCTCGCCCCTTTTTTCAATGAGGATGGGTTTTTCCGCCAATCCTACCACGGAGTAAGTGAGGAATTCCCTGAGGATAGATGGAGAAAGACGTGCAAAGCCTTTCACCTGCCGATCGAACCTGAGATATCTAACTCCTACGGACTTAACCCGCAGGTTGTTCGAGGTTTTGCATGTTTGCCACAGAAGAAGGTTGTCGCCACTGATGATTTTTTTTATCTCTGATCCCGTGAGTGGCCCACGGGCGGTGAGGAGGTTTATGATCTCTTCTTCCATCGGTGATTTAAATCTTAACATTGCACAAAAAGTGAGGCAAGTGTGCTTGCAAACTTTTACAATTGCGGATTATTTTATCTTTTATGGGGAACAGACGATGTCACTTGAAGTGGCCTTTGGGTTTTGCTTGAAAACAGAGTAGCCCAACTTTTAAAGGTGCCGCTGTAAAGGTCCTCCAGCACCCCCGCCTCCCTTTTTGTGTAATGTTTACGCAACTTTGGGGTAGCAACGAAGATGCTCTGCGAACCCTCTCCTTCACACGGCTTTAATTTCTATCTTCTTCTCCTTGAGAACATCTTCGTGTGACAACAGTTCCTTTGCGGCGATCTTATCTAAAATATAGACAAGATTGCCGCCCTTTTTGGCATACACCTGTCCGTATGAGATGGGGATATCCGGAGTGACCTCCCCCAGGAGGGATTCAGCAACGGGTCTGACTTTTCTCTCACCGTTTGCCAGCAATGTCACTGTTTTCGCCTGGTACACAAGCTCTGCCCCCATGCTCACCGCATAATGGGGAGACTCTTTTTTTGACGTGAAATGACCATCGGCAACGGCATTTGCGATCGTGTTATCATCAAGTTTTACGAGCAGCACCTGGCCATTTTTGAAGGGAATGCCCGATTCGTGAAATGCCACATGGCCTCTTCCACCAACACCGATAATCTGAAGATCAATTCCTCCGGCTCTCCTGATCTTGCGCCTGTAACCATCCAATATAGCCGTTTTTATCCAGGCGAGGTACATGGAAGCCGGTTTAGCCTTGATAACGATTGATTTTCCCGCCTCCCTGCCCAGTTCCTCCCAGTCCTCAGGATAAGTTTTCAGTTCCCTTATCAACTGCTTCTGATCTATCAGGGATCCGTAAGGCAGACTTGTTTCGATGAATTTCTTTTTGAGAAGGCCGAAAAATTCTTGAATCATAAAGTAACAGTAGCTTTCCGGATGCATCACCCGCTGTTGTATGTTTTCTCCTGGGAGGCCAACATATTCATCGAGATTGAAACTCCTGATCCGTCCACTGTCAAACGCTCCCTCGTTTGCCGCCTTTGCCAGGCGCTTATAGAGACCGGTTGGTGAGTTACCTGTGGCCAGCCCCAGAACAAATTCCTTCTTTTGTCGAATTGTCCGGATAATATTTTTTTTGACAATATCCGCAGCCACCTCACTCATATGCCCGAAATCAGAAGTGACCCATACAGTAATTGGCATAAGCTTGCTCCCTGGTTCTATCAACCGATGGTATTCTTTACGACCTCGGCAATCTGCTGGCAGTATTTCTCCGTAAGTTCGTGGGTCGGTCCCTCTACCATGACGCGACACATATTTTGAGTGCCCGAATATCGCACAAGAATCCGGCCATCGTCACCGAGTTCAGACTCTACCCGTTTAATCACCTCCATGACTTTTGGCAACGAGGAAATTTCAGGTTTGCTCTTTACATCTACATTGATCAGCTTCTGCGGGTAGATCTCCATCATCTTCGAAAGTTCCGACAAAGGTTTGCCGGCCTCAACCATAGCCGCAATCAGTTGTATAGCGGTAATGATCCCATCACCGGTGGTGTGGTGTTCGAGGAAAATCATGTGGCCGGCCTCCTCTCCACCAATGATCCCTCCCAAACGGACCATATCTTCCAACACATAACGGTCTCCCACTACCGAGGCATGGTGTTGAATGCCAACCTTCTTGCAAGCCACCTTAAGCCCAAGGTTGCTCATCACGGTGCTGACCAGCAGATCGTTCTTGAGCTTTCCTTTTTCCTTGAGATTCCGGGCACAGATGATCAGAATCTGATCCCCGGAAATTTCCTGTCCTTTCTCATCCACCGCAATCAGCCTGTCACCGTCGCCATCAAAGGCGAGTCCAATATCGGCTCTTGCCTCCAGCACCTGTTTCCTGAGATCCTGAGTATGCTGAGATCCGCAATGGTCATTGATGTTGAGACCATTGGGGGTATTGTGGATGACCTCCACGTTGGCGCCAAGCTCAAAGAATGTGGCTGGAGCAACTTTGTAGGTGGCCCCATTTGCCGTGTCGATGACAATCTTTATCCCTTCCATCGTTAAATTTCGGGGGAAAGTATTCTTCAGGAACACAATATAACGCCCATGCACATCTTCCAACCGGAAAGCCTGTCCCATCTCTCTGGCAGGCGGGACCCTCTCCGGCAATTTATTTTCCAGTATGAGCTCTTCAATCTTTTCTTCTTCATCATCAGAGAGTTTCGCCCCGTTGCTGGAAAAAATCTTGATTCCATTATCCTGATATGGGTTGTGGGAGGCAGAGATCACGATGCCGGCATCCGCTCGCATGCTCTGCGTTACGAAGGCGATGCCTGGCGTTGGAAGCACCCCTACAAGGTAGGGGTGTCCTCCCATCGAAGTAATACCGGATTCCAGGGCGCCTTCAAGCATATAGCCTGATATGCGGGTATCCTTCCCGATAATGATCCTCGTCCTATGATTCGGTTTTTTCAACAGGTAAGTCATCGCTTGACCCACAGAAAAAGCGATCCGAGCATCCATAGGATATCGATTTGCCTCTCCCCTTATCCCATCTGTTCCGAACAGCTTCCCCATACCTTTTCCTCCTCAGGTCGGATTTGAACGATATTTTTTAAACATATTCAATGCAGGCAAAGCTTTTCCTGCTTGCTCACAGATAAGATTTACGATGGCATCGAGCCATTGTGTACCGCCCGCAGAAACATGGGGGGGTAAACCTTGGATGACCTCGACATAGTTGTCGCCATGTTCCTTTTTATGTTTTATGAGCGCGTTGAGGAATGGGTCCCGCTTTTCCTCACCGGCAGTGTTACTGACATCACTGGTCAACAGTTCTTCAAGCCATTTACCTTTTTCAGAAAACGCCTGTTTGGCTCTTATGATTTCAGGGGCGCCTTTTTCTTTATCAGAGGATACGGACGTCTTGGCGGCCATATCCTTGAGGCGCTTCATCCTCTCCTCTCTGGCTATCTGAAGATTTTCAAGTATGGCTGCCAAAATCAGATGACCAAATTCCTGATGTTCAAAGAACATTCTTCGTACATGAAGATACCACTGCTCTAAAGCTATCAAATTTGCAATATAAAGGATGTTGTTTTCCACCACGCGAGAAAGATTTGGATAGGCCCTGGGAGTGAGGTCAACAATCTTGGCAGAGGGACTCTTACCAACAATCAGTTGTTTCTCCATGTCCACATCCTCACGGAGGATTGATCCGGCAGCAACAACGTCGCCGTAACCGATTCGAAGAGGCCCGACCATACCCCCCTGTCCCCCGAGGAAAATCGGCGGTTTGTTGAGCATGACGCCACGAGGGACATCACCGATTAAGGATGCAGTGGTCTTGTCTCCTTCCGGGGTAAAGTTGAAGTGAATATAGGAGCTTCCCACTTCGCTATGGTCCTTGCGGCTCGTGCCTCCTGCCATGAGGCAGTCACAAAAATTGATAAGACTCCCAAGAGTAACGAAAGGGAAGAGAATGGTATGTTTCAAACCAACGCAGTGTGCGCCGTTGGCCTGTTCTTCAAGCAAGCACGCTTCACGAACATGTCCACCGAGTCCCATGTTCGCCTTTTCAAGAAAAACCGATTTTTTAAAAAACCCCCCCTTCAATGCTACCTTAGGCCCAAGCTGACAGTTATCCACTGTTACAGGGGCTTCGTAACCAAGCTGGACCCCTGAAGAGATGACTGCCTTTTCTCCATAAATCCGGCAACCGGGGTAGATCTTGACACCCTTGCCCGAGATTTGATCGATATTGACTTCGTCGCCCACATCGATGGTGAGTGGGGTGGGAATATTCACCCCTTTTCTGATGAGCTGTTCAATTTTGTTATAAGATATGGGTTTTAGGTCCACCTTTTTCTCTCCAACATTCCGAAAAGGATTTTATACATAGATTCTATATGTAAACCAATATCGATATTTTTTCAACAAGTTATCACTCTTGTCCAAAATGCTAATAATTTCAACGGGTAACTATAAGATTTCCAGTTAATTTGGACAGCAATGACAAGTTATTACCCCAATTGAGTGAAAAAAATTTGCTTGATTGATCTGCAAACATGTCAGTTGGGCTATTTAAAGGTTTGTTAAACCCTATTTTAAAATCCCCCTTATTCCCCCTTTTCCAAAGGGGGATAATAATGAGTTCTCCCCTTTGGCAAAGGGGAGTTAGAGGGGATTTTGTCAAAACATTTTCACTCGATTGGAGTATTACACTTTAAGTTGAGCGATTTTTAATCAAGAGTTCCAAGTAGTGAATCATTGCGAGCCCCCTAAGGGTATGCGGTAATCTTAAAAAATCATGAGATTACTTCAGCTTCCCCTTGCCTGCCTACCGCAAGAAGGCGAGTAAAGCAATGAACCGCTCAGCTTAGGGTGGTGACAACAATTTGCTAACCACAACCAGGAAAAATTGAAGGTTGACTAAAAAAATGTGTCATTGTATAAAAAGATAGATTTAAAAGGAGATACAAATTGGAAGGTATTGCCTCCGTTATTCTTGCGGCAGGGAAGGGAACCCGGATGAAGTCGGATCTGGTGAAGGTCCTCCACCCCATCCTGGGACGTCCCATGCTCTCCTATACGGTTGATCTTTCCCTCCATCACATCAAAGCTGAGAAAACCATTGTGGTCATCGGTCACCAGGCAGATCAGATTGAGGAGCGGTTTGGGGATTCTCAAATCGAATTTGTCCATCAAGATGAACAATTGGGAACGGGTCATGCGGTCTTGCAGGCTCTTCCCCTTCTGCGTGGATTTACGGGGATAGCGCTCATCCTTTGCGGAGATGTTCCATTGGTGAAAGCGGAGACTCTCCGGTCTTTTATTGACACCTTTTTGGAGAATCATTCGACCATTGCGGTGCTGACCGCCGTGGTGAAAAACCCCTATGGATATGGCCGGATCATAAGGGGTGAGGAGGGCTGGCTGGAAAGGATTGTGGAGGAGAAGGATGCTTCGAATGAGGAGAGACTGATCCGGGAGATCAATACGGGAATCTACTGTGTGAGATCCGCCTTTTTGATGGAAGGCCTGAAGGAGATCGGAAAAGAGAATGTCCAGGGCGAATACTATCTGACCGATCTGGTCGAGGTGGCAAGGAAAAGAGATTTGAGATGTTCCGCTCACATGGTCGCTGATCCGGTGGAAGTGATGGGAATCAATACCCGGGTGGACCTGGCCACTGCCACAGAAGTGCTCAGGCAGGGAAAAGTTCAAGAGCTGATGCTTTCGGGAGTGACCATTGTTGATCCAAGAACGACCTATGTGGATCGAACCGTGGAAATAGGTAAGGATACAACCCTCTATCCGAATTGTACACTTCAGGGAAGAACACGGATCGGAGAGCGATGCGTTATTGAACCGAACTCAAAGATTTCAGATACCGAAATCGGCAATGGGGTAACGATCCGTTCCTACTCGGTGATCACGGAAAG
>VGRU01000183.1 GCA_016875255.1 Deltaproteobacteria bacterium | reverse complement strand
AAAGACTGGATTCCGGCTTTCGCCGGAATGACGACCTTTTTGGAAATTGTTAGTTTATAAACAGACTCTAATTAGTAAAAATAGTCTACTGAACGATGTCGTGACCATTATTTCTGTGAACGATGTCTTGAACGTTGTCAATTAGCAGTTAGCAATTGACGAAGACCAGTAACAATGGAATTGATGCAGATCATTGTTAATTGCTAAATTTGCATTGCTAATTTTGCAATGTGCCCTTCAGATTCCTCCTACAAACCTTCCCGGGTTGAGGATCCCTTTCGGATCGATCTCTTTCTTCAACCGCCGCATGATTTCATAATCGCCTCCGGGATCCCCCCACACATCGATCTCCTTTTTGATGTCAGGAGGAGACGATTCCACTACGAGGCGGCCTTCGTTTTTGACGGCAACCGAAGAAAACTCCTTGATCATGCTGAGAAGCGATTCTTTCTTTGATCGCGCGCCTTTGCCAACCAAGAGATAGGAGTAAAGCACCCCGTTTCCCGAATGGCAGATGAGTCCACAATCGATTCCGGACTCTTTTGCAATCTTTTCATAACTGTCCATCACCTCGCCGCACCTGGAGATTAAAAAGTTCGATTTCAACAAAATGAACTTCGATCCCTTTTCCGCCAGTCCTCCTGAAAAATCCCGTATTGCCTTCCAGAAGGAGGAATGGGTTTCCGATTGGAGAACCTCTATCTTTAGGGCGCCGTTTCTCTTTGCCCTCTCGCCCATCTCTGAAACCTGTCGCTCAACGGCTTCAGTCACGCCATCCAATCCAATGGCAACAAGATAATTCCCCTGATAGTCAATCGGGGAGTTGACTTTCTCCATGGCCATTCCATTGAGAATCTCAATGGAGGATGGAAGGTATTGGGACTGAAGGATTTCACGTCCGAATTGAACCGCTTTCTCCAACCTCGCAAACGGCACGAGCAAGGTTGTTTCCCTCTCCGGGAGAGGGAGAAGTTTAAAAGTAATTTCACAGAGGATGCCCAGCGTTCCGTAAGAACCGATCAGGAGTTTGCACATGTCATAACCGGAGACATTCTTGACCGTTTTTCCGCCAGAAGCAACGATATCTCCATTGGGAAAGACAGCCTTTGTTCCGATGATCAAATCCCTCGCCGTTCCGTAAAGCAGTCTCCTTGGCCCGCTCGAATTGGTCGCCACAATCCCGCCGAGAGTGGCCCTTTCCGTAAAAGGTGGATCAAGCGGAAGAAAATATCCCTTCCCTTCCTGTGACAATCTCTTCTGAACCTCCCCAAGAGGGATTCCGCATTCCGCCGAAAGGGTTAGATTGTCACAGTCGCAGTCCGTCATGCGATTGAGGCGGAGAGTGGAAAGAACGACATTCATTTTTTGGGGTATTCCGCCCATTCCCATCTTCGTCCCATTCCCCATGGGAAGGAGGGTCAGGGATTGCTCATTGGCATACGCGACAACTTTTGAAACCTCAGCGATTGTTTCCGGAGAGATGATGGCTTTAGGCCGCTTTCCATCAACAGCATAGCCTTTAAGCTTATCCGGATCTTGAATGAGATGGGCTTCGCCGACGATCTCTTTCAATTTTGAAATCACGTTATCTTTAGTAGTCATATACCAATTACCTCTACTTTAAAAATGTTCCATGTCTGAACTTGTTTCAGGGTCTCGCATTGAAGAGATTCTGAACCAAGTTCAGAATGACAAGAATCGATAAAGTTAGAATTTACCCCTGAACTTCCGGAAAGATCTTGCCGGGGTTATAGTTGTCTTCCGGATCGAAGGCTTTCTTCACCTTTCTCATGGCGGCGATATCCTGAGGGGAGAAGACATAGAACATCTCCTTCATCTTCTCTGTGCCGATTCCGTGTTCTCCGCTGATGGTTCCGCCCGCATCAGCGCATAATTTCATGATCTCGGAGCCTGCCAGATGCACTTTCCTCAGCTCCTCCTCGTCCCTTTCGTCAAAGAGGATGAGGGGATGGAGATTTCCATCTCCCGCATGAAAGACATTCGCGATGGTAAGGCCATACTTCTTGCTCACTTCCATCACCCGGACCAACACCTCGGGTAGTTTGGTCCTCGGCACTGTTCCATCACAGACAAGATAATTGGGGCGGAGTCTTGAAATGGCGCCGAAGGCCCCTTTCCGGCCCGCCCAGAGCTGTATCCTTTCAGCTTCTGTCTTTGCAGATTTTACCTCACGGGCGTTATTCTTCCTGCAGATCTCCATAATCCGCTCGGCGAGCCGTTCCATGCCGTCCTTGAGCCCGTCAATTTCGATGAGGAGCACCGCTTCCGCATCAAGCGGAAAACCCGCACGAACCGATTCCTCCACTGCTTTAATGGTCAGCTTGTCAAGGATCTCAAGAGTAGCCGGCACGATGCCGTCGGCAATGATGGCAGAGACCGTCCTCCCCGCATCTTCCAGCGAATTATAAATGGCTAACATCGTCTTCACTGCCTCGGACTTGGGCATGATCCGTAGGATCAGCTTGGTAGCAATTCCCAGCGTCCCTTCGGAACCCACCAGGAGCCCTGTCAGATCATATCCGGGATTGTCCAGCGCCTTTCCCCCGACCTGGATCACCTCTCCATCCGGAAGAACAATCTCAGCGCCAAGGATGTGATTGGTCGTCACGCCATATTTGAGGCAGTGCGGCCCACCTGAATTCTCAGCAAAATTTCCTCCGAAAGTGGAGACTTTCTCGCTGGCAGGGTCCGGCTGATAGACATATCCATAACGGGCCAACTGATTCTTCAATGCGAGGGTAAAGAGGCCCGTCTCCACCACGGCCCTCTGGTTCTCGATATCGATCTCAAGAACCTTGTTCATCCTGGAGAAGTGAAGGATGATCCCGCCCCTGGTGGGAATTGTCCCACCGCTCAGATTCGTCCCTGAACCTCTCGCAATGACAGGAATCTTCTCATGGCGGCAGAACCTGACGATTTCAGAGACCTCCTGGGTTGAACCCGGGAAGGCAATGCAATCGGGTTTTCCCTTAAAAAGAGAAGCATCATAACCATAAAGCAACAGATCCGTCTCCGAGGAGAGGACATTCTCCTTTCCCACGATCTTTGACAGCTCCTCAACCATTTGTTCGCGTTGCATGGATCCTCCTTATAAAAGTTCGGAGTTTTTAGTTCGGAGTTCGGAGTCTATACTCAAAAATTTAAAAATTACTTGACTTAAATTCCAGATTCCGAAATCCGCAATCCGCACTCCGCAATAGAGTCATCCTCCCAACCGATCTCCGACTTTTATTCCTACCGATTGAGCAAACTCAAGTGGCCCGACCTTATCGCCCTTATCCGCTCTCAATTTGCCGACGACGATGAGCCCCCCTTGAGCAGCGATTTCAAGACCCTCTTTTTCTATGGCTGTAATCTCTCCAGCCCCCTCTCCTGCTGCTAAGGACCTTTTTCTTGCATCATAGAATCGTATTCTCTTCCCCTTAACTGCTGAATAGGCCCCTGGCTGGGGATCACAGCCCCTGATTAAATTATAAATCTTATCAACCGGTTTTGAAAAATCGATGGACGCAACCCGGTCATCACAGGGAGGCTCATAGGTGGCTTTCGAATCATCCTGGGGAATTCTGGGCGCCTCTCCCTGCTTGATCAAAGCGACCGCCTCCACGATAGCTTCGACTCCCATCGGGAAAAGGGTGTTAAAGTAGAGGGAGCCTGTTGTTTCATCAGGGCCAATCTCCACTTCCTTCTGGAGCAAGATCGGACCGGTGTCAATCCCCCTATCCGTCCAGAAGATGGTTAAACCGGTGCGGGTATCTCCATGGATAATCGCCCAGTTAATGGCGCTGGCTCCGCGATGTCTTGGCAATAAAGAAGGATGGTAGCAGATCGTTCCGAGGGACGGAATGTTTAATATCTTTTCAGGGATAATATCCGTAACAAAAGCGAGGATGGCAAGATCGGGTCGTAACTTGAGGTAATCTTCTTCGACCTTTGGGTCTTTCATCAGGAAGGGTTGAAAAATGGCGATGCCTGACTTTCCGGCTAATAACTTAAGCGGCTCCCCCCTCTTATCCGGAGGAGAAAAGACGCCTACCACCTCTTCACCTTTCTGGATCAAAGCCTCCAGAACCTTCTCTCCAAAAGGACCCTGACCAACGATAACGATTCGCATGATCAATACTCAAAACTCAAAAAGTAAACCCCTCACCCCCTGCCTGCCGGCAGGCATCCCTCTCCCTACTGGGGCTGTGTCGCAATAAGCCATTCGCCCTTCGACAAGCTCAGGACGAACGGCTAAGTGATTGATTTTTAAGATGCCATATTCCGCTCGTGGTGAGGCTCTCGAACCATGAACGGAATTGCGACACAGCCTCATTTGGGAGAGGGGAAGATGAGGGGAAATCCTCCTCAAAAAAAATAACCCTCTTATTTCTTTCTCTTGGCATCAAAAGCCGAGATCTCATCTACGATGGCAAGGATTGTCCTTGCGTTCTCATAGACCGGGGTATCGACCATTTTCCCCAGATAGGAGACGGCGGCTGCGCCTTTGGCAATTCCCTCTTCTTCAAAGACCTTTACCACTCCCTTTGCCCATTCCACATCCTCGGGGGCCGGAGTATAGATCCGATGGGAAGGCTCGATCTGGCTCGGATGAATGAGCATTCTCCCCTCATAACCTAACTGACGGCCGAAACGTGTGTTCTTCTCAAAGGCTTCCGTATCCTTGAAGGCCACAAAGGGACAGTCAATGGCGATACAGCCCGCAGCTCTGGCGGCAACAGCAGTATGAGCTCTTGCATAAAACTGCTCATCCCCTTCAGGGGTAAGTTTCACCCTCATATCCTTTGTATAATCGACTGCGCCGAAGATGAGGGAGTTGACCCGCTTGCTCGCAATCGCTGAGGGGTAGGCATTCATCACTCCTTTTGCTGTTTCAATGAGGAGTTGGATGGCGATCGATCCCACTTTCAATCCTCTTCGTCGCTCAAGTTCCTCCAATTTCCAGTCCAGACGCTGGACATGATCCGGCCCGCCGTTCTTGGCTAAACAAACCCCTGAAAGCCCCTCATAGATGATGGCTTCAAGGTCATCATTGGTCATCAGGGTCTCCCAGTTATTGAGCCGGACATAAATCGTGGAACCCCCTGATCCGGCATATTTCAGATTCTCCCGAACCATCTCCCTGGCCTTTACTTTCTCTGCCGGTGGGACAGAGTCTTCCAGGTCAAGGGTGATGATATCAGCCGGTGTTTCAGGGGCCTTCGACACCATCTTCTCATTATTTCCCGGAATGTAAAACACAGATCGCATCACAGTCATAGTGCACCTCCCATAATTCCTAATTTCGAAATTCGAATATCGAAATCCGAAACAAATTCAAATTTTCAAAATCCAAATATCATAATTTTTTTGTTTCGAATATTTGAAATTTGGTCATTCGAGATTGTTTCGAATTTCGGATTTCGTGCTTCGGATTTATCAGATGCTAATTTAAAAATTTTGCCGCCCCTGTAAACTCTCGGCCTCATGTTAAATTCCAAGCAACTTTTTCAGGGTGGGGGCGATCTCATCGGGTCGGTCCACCACATGGACTCCCGCCTCTTTAAGGGATTTGATCTTGTCTTTTGCCGACCCTCTTCCCCTCTCGATAATGCTCGATGCATGAGAGAATCGCATCCCTTCAGGAGCCCATGCCCCGGCAACAAAAACGACAAGGGGCTTGGTAAATTCTTTCTTTCTCACAGCCTCTGCGGCCTCTTCCTCATAAGGACCGCCGATTTCACCGAACATCGCAACAGCCTTCGTGTCCGGATCTTTCTCAAACAGAGGCAAGATGTCGCCGCAGGACGTGCCCAGTACGGGTTCTGTTCCTATGTGCAACACTGTGCTCACACCCATCCCTGCCTCCTTGATGGCCCAAGGAACTGTCCCGGACTGTCCCCCGCTACGTGAGATCACTCCAACGGGCCCAGGCACAAAAACCCTCTTGGCAAACTCAGGAGTTCCACCGAGCCAGCCCATGACCGCGATTCCGGGACTGATGACCCCGATGGATCCTGGTCCGAGGAGGCGGACTCCTTTCAATTTAGCATAAGCCATCATCTCAAGGATATCGTAAAGGGGGACGCGCTCAACGGGCATCACAATAAACTTGATCCCGCCATCAACAGCCTCAAAAACAGCATCTTTGAGCCCCGGCCCGGGCACAAAGGTCACGCTGGCATCGATACAGCCCTGGGCTTTGACCGCTTCCTCAACGGTATTGTAGACTGGGATTCCGGAGATCTCCTCTCCGCCCCGTCCGGGCGTCACGCCTGCCACCACTTTGGTGCCATATCCTTTCATAAAGGCCGCCCGTGCCGACCCCTCTCTTCCGGTAATCCCCTGAACTAAAACAGTCGTATTTTTTTCAAGTAGTATTGCCATTCTCACTGCCTCCGTTCTTAAAGATTGCCATAAATGTCATGCTTCTGAACTTGTTTCAGCATCTCAAACCAGACCCTGAACCAAGTTCAGGGTGACAATAAGTGAGTTTCAACGTCACATATCTGCAAATCTGAAATTTGAGATTATAAGGCTCCGCGCTTTCTCAGGTATTCCTCCAACCCCGGGATTGGAGCCTCGATCTTAATCGCTTTATTTCCTCTGAACCAGCATTCATATTCACAGGCTAAGCATTCGGTCCCCACCCTTTCGGCATAGGCGGCATCGCCTCCAAGGGCCGGTTTTCCGTCCTTGATCACTAAAATCCCTCGAGCGAAGAGCTTGCATCCTGCCGCACAGGCATGCGTCTTGCAATCCACGCATTTGCTCTCATCGATGATGACCTTGATCGTTCTCTCTTTGAATTCCATCATCTCCGTCTCCTTTATGATCTAAGTATTGTCATTCCCGCGAAAGCGGGAATCCAGGTTGAGAAGACTGGATTCCGGATCAGGTCCGGAATGACAAGATTTTTAAAATCATTTCTGAGATAGTAGGTTAGCCTTCAATTCCCCGGTCCTTCCGATACTCGAGGATCAGGGCTTTCATTCTCTTGGCTAAAAATTGGGTCTCATACACCTTATCACTTCCGTAGAACTCGAATCGTCCGGGTAAATCGCTTGTCCCCTCCTTTAATATCTCCATCGACTCCTTCTCCCTGTTCCCGCAGAGAAGGATCACACATGGAAAACCCGGCCTCTTCGGAATCTCCTCCCGGAGGGCTTTCACCACGCCGTGGGCGTGATGCCACTGTTCTTGATTGGCCACAATGAACCCGCCCAACATATATCCTTCAATCCCGGGCTGGTTGATGATCAACTTGGCGGCCCGGTATACCTTGGCCGCAGTGGGGTTTCCGCTCGTATCCGCATAGTTGGCGATCTTCAATCCCTGCCGGTTCAGGGCATCCACTCCGAGGATCGCCCCTCCTCCTCCGATGCCATGATACCCGACATAGTTTAGTTCTTTGATCTCCGGAGCCATCTGGGCAATGTAGCAGGTCCCCCGCAGGTCCCCCTCCTCAATCTGCCAGGCGATCTTATCTAATTCGGTTGGAGGGGTTG
>VGRU01000182.1 GCA_016875255.1 Deltaproteobacteria bacterium | reverse complement strand
CCATCAACTCAAGGGTTTTTCCCAGGTCAAAGGAGGGAAGAATCTCCAGGCATCCCCCGGTCATGATCGTGGCGTTCATAATGTGGATCTGACCGAAGACATGGTTGAATGGCATAAAGCATAAGGCTCTATCGTCTTCGGTGTTTCGTTCAAAATGAGCGATACTGAAACTGGAAAAATTGATCCCTTCGTGGGTGAGCATGGCGCCCTTCGGGGTTCCGGTTGTTCCTCCGGTATAAAGGATCGCGGCTGTGTCGTTGCGGTCACGCTCGATGGCTTTAAAATGAGGAGAGCCGGTTTCAATCATCTGAGATAAGGATCGGTCTCCATTGGGAGAGACGATCTTCTCCAAACCAATCGAATCTTTTAATCGAAGAAGTTCTTCCAGTTTCTCATCGTAGGTGAAGATGATTTTGGGCTTTGAATGACCAACAAGGAGGGAAAGCTCATCGCCCCTTAACTGGCTCGAAAAGGTAATCGCAACAGCGCCCGCTTTTTGAACACCAAAATAAAAAGCGATCCAATCCATTGAATTTGGAACAAGCAGACCGATGAAATCCCCTGGTGTGACACCCATCTTAATAAGGGCCGTCGCAATTCTATTCGATTTCTCATTGAGTTGTTGGTAAGTTGTTACACGACCATTCTCAGATACAGCAGGTTGTTCGGGAAAGAAAAAGGCTGATCTTTCGAGATTGTTCGCTAAGTTCATAAAATTATTTGCCTTTTCTGAAAATATTTGTTCAAAACATTTCAATGGTTTAATATTTATCCCAATTAAAATATTTTGTCAATAAATATTTTATTGAAAAAATTTTTTTAATTTAATATAATGACTTTCAGGAGTTATTTATGCCAAAATTTAAACCCATAAAACAACATCGTATTTCAGAAGAAGTTGCCGAAAATCTTAAACTTTCCATTATTTCAGGTCAATTTAAACCCGGTGAAAAACTACCGTCTGAACGAGACCTTTCAGATCAGTTTCAGGTGAGTCGTGTCGCTATTCGTGAGGCCCTCCGAACGCTTGAGAATTCGGGCTTCATCACCACCCGGCAGGGTTCAACCGGGGGGGCTTACGTAACCGAATTAACCTTCGAATATCTGGTGAACGCTTTCTTAGATCTATTTTTATCTGACAAGATTTCGATTCCTGAACTACACCAGGTGAGGCTTCTCATTGAACCCCAAGTGGCTCGATTGGCTGCCTTAAAGATTACCCCAGAATATGCTCAACGGTTGATGGAAGCATTAGAGACTGAAGAACTTCCCATAACGACTTTATCGGTAGATGTGGACAGAAAACAAAGAGTCCATTTTATTTTAGCTGAGATGTGTGAAAATCGCTTTTTTGAAGCCCTCATGAGATCCTTATTAAAATTGACTAAAAGGGTGATAGAGGCGGTCAACCCTGACCCCGATACTGTCCATCCGACAGGAATGCATCGCTCTGTTGTGGAGTCGGTGATAGCCGGTAACGCTAAAGCAGCGTTTGAGGCTATGGAAAAACACACCATTGACTTCGGCGAAAATTTTATCAAAATGGAGAAGACCTACCGAGAAAAAAATTCACACCTTTCGTTTTAAACTACCATACAGAAGAAAAACCCTGGTTCCTCCATACCCCAATAAGGCTCCTACGAAGATATCGGTTGGATAATGGAGCCCCAGGTAGATTCGGGTCCATCCGATAAACACGGCGACAATAAAAAAAATCAATCTGTATCGAGGAAACCAGTAAGCCAGTAGAGTCGCCATCATGAAGGCATAAGTAGCATGACCGCTGGGAAAACTTGGGTCAAGGATCTCTCCCGGACCTCTGGAGAGCTTTAAAGCCATTTCCTGTAAGAAATGGAATGGCCTTCCCCGCTGAATGAGAAATTTAAGACTGTAAACAATTGCAGATTGGATGCCATAGAGAAGGAGGAGGCGACGGAAAATCCTTCTTTGTTTAGTGATGATTAAACTGAGAAGGAGGAATAGGATGACTGCAAAATGGCTTCCGAGATAAGTCAGCCAGGGAATGGTATAATCAAGAAAGGACGAACTCCACCACCCATCAGCCCACCGCATAAATTGCAGTTCCCAATCCATGTTTCACTCCGTCTTCATCGATTGAGCCTTAGTTTACAAGGATACTTGGTAATAGGGTGATAGGGAGGTGGGGAGGTTGGGAATTATGATTTTTTGTCTCCCGATCTCCCCATCTCCCAATCCCCCCATCTTATTTTAAAGAGGAAGCTTCGGAATGATATCCACAAGATTATTGCTCCGGATACAAACCGTGGCAACCTGATCGAGTTCCCCACAGGATGAATTGAAAGCGATTGAAAACCCCGCCATTTGGAACATATCGATATCGCCTTTGCTGTCGCCGATGGCAATCGCCTCTTCAGGTGTTGCCCCGAATTGTTTTAGAATCTTCTCCACCCATTCTGCCTTCTTATCATAATGGACCTGGATTCTCACCTTTCCGCTCAAAACTCCATTTTCATAGAGGAGATCATTGGAGACAGAATAATCGAACCCGAATTTCTGATGGACCCAATCGGAGAGAAGAGAAAGGCCGGAGGAAACCATTGAAAGTTTAAGGCCTCTCTGTTTCAAATGGGAAATCAACTCGTCTGTTCCAGGATGAAACGAAACAGTCTGAACAATCTTCGCCATCTCTTCCACCTTCATCCCCTTCCAGACTTCGGCATCGCGCTCACAGAATTCCTGGTAAGAAATCTTCCCGGCTAAAAACTGCTTCTGGTACTCCTCCGCAAACCCATACCACTTCCCCAACCGGACATGGATATACTCCCAGATGGACCGCTCCTTCGTCAGCGTCCCATCCAGATCGAAAACCACTAATTTGAATCGGTGATCTTTTTGAATGGTCATTTCCCCCGGCATACTAAAATTTTTCCAAGTTTGAATGATGTCCAAGAAGAAAAGAAGGTTTTCCTTTATCCCTATCTCCCAAGGATAATATTATCGATGAGCCTCACACCTCCCACGATGGCGGCAAGGGCAATCACGGCAGGCCTCCTGATCTCCTCAATTCTTTGGAGTGTTTCAGCATCTCTGATCTCCACATATTGAATAGAAATCTCACCCACCGACTCCAAGCTTTCTTTAACTGTTTTACATAGAGCGAAGGTCCGCCTCTCTCCGGATTCAAAAGATGTTTTCCCTTCTTTAAGAGATCGATAAAGAATTGTAGCCTTTCTCCTATTTTCAGGAGAAAGGTAGGCATTCCTTGAACTCATCGCAATACCGTCTTCCTCTCTGATAAGAGTCCCCGAAATGATTTCAATATCGAAATTAAGATCCTCCACCATTCTCTTAATCACAAGGAGCTGTTGGTAATCCTTTTCTCCAAACACAGCCAAGTGGGGTTTGACAATATTAAAAAGTTTGGTGACAACAGTGGCAACACCTCTGAAATGCCCCGGCCTGAAATCCCCGCAAAGTCCTTTTGCAACTTCTGTCACTTCAACATAGGTCTGGTATCCCGAGGGATACATCTCCCTCGCCTCCGGGATCAAAAGAAAGTCTACTCCTTCGGCCTCAAGTTTTGTTCTGTCTTCTTCTTCATCGCGAGGATATTTTTCAAAATCCTCTCCCGGGCCAAACTGGGTTGGGTTGACAAAGATCGAAACCACCACGGCATCGGATAAAGCCTTTGCCTTTCTGGCCAGCGAAAGGTGTCCTTCGTGAAGGTACCCCATCGTGGGAACCAATCCTATGCTTTTCCCCTCGCGCCTTAACCTATCGGAACTCGCCTGCATCTCTTTTATCTTACGAATCACCTGCATCGCTTCTCCTCCAGCTTGAAAGATCGCTTTCCACCCTACAATGTTTTTAAATCATCATAATTTTAAAATACTCATATTTTTTATTTGGTGTCAAGATTTATCCTCATTTATCCTCATTCGGGTTAGAAACATTGGGAATTGAATTCAGGAGATATGCAACGGGGGAGGAGGTATTGAGGGGAATTATATTTTGGTAAACCCCATTAGAAATTCCAGCGGGCCATTATTTCTAACGGGGTAAACAATTATTTCTTCCGGCTTTCTAATTCTATGATCCCTCTCAATTGCTTGATCAGGCCTTCCCTGATTTCCTTGTTCTCAACCTTTCGGAAAAGTTGAAGCAGAGCGGTTTCCTCTAAGTTCAACGGCAAAGATGTCTCACCTGTTAAACTTTTTCTTTTGGAGTAATACTTCCCAGGAGGTTCTGAGACGATAAGGGTCTTTTCCTTCTCAAAGAATGTGTTCACTGAAATCCCTAACGCCCTTGCTATTCGCTGAATCATTTCTATGGAAATTTTATTCACGCCTTTCTCATATTTTTGGATCTGTTGAAAGGAAACCCCTACTCCTTCAGCTAACTTCATCTGAGACATCCCTAAAGTTTTTCGAATCCTCCTAATCTCGTCGCCTATTTCCTTATGGGTTTTTATCATAAGTAGCTCCAAACAATTTCATTTCCGTTAAAATCCTGTAACATTAGCAATTGGAATGTCTATAAACCTATGGTTGTATTTTATCCTTGACATTTACTACTTATGATTGTATTTATTTAAAGGTAAACGCAATAAGCTCTTCATTAAATGAGGTTAATAGATTGAAAAGAATTTTGATCGTAGATGATTATAAAGAGATTGGAAATCTTTTATCGAAATTCTTTCTTTTAAATGGGTATGAAGTGGATTGTGTTGAAAACGGTGAGGTAGCCCTTCGACAGGTAAGGGGGAAAAAATATGATCTGATTATTACCGATTATATGATGCCAAAATTGGATGGAGTTGATTTAATAAAGCGCCTAAAGGAGTACAATCTTTCCTTACCGATTTTGATAATCTCTGGCTCCGGTGTGGGAGAACTCTTTTTCAGAGAAGCAGGGGCAGATGCCTTTTTGACAAAACCCTTAGACCTTTCGAGCATGAGGGTTTTGGTGGAGAAAATTTTAAATTCCAAAAAACAAATATCGGAACCCGATCATTAGAAACCAGACTCCAAATAGGAGTAGAAAAATTCCACAGCCTATCGTTATCTTCTGATATACCTTATGATTGATGACCCTCCTACCAGAACTAACCCCATAGGAAACCAAACTGAACCAGAGAAAGTCAGCCAGTATGTGGCCAATAAAAAAGACCACCAAACCCATTAAACCGTATTCCATGGCTGTCATCATATAGCTCAGCCCCACAGTGGCCCACCAAAGGGACCAGTAAGGGTTGGAGAGACTGACAAGAATGCCACTCCATATTGGGTGTAAGGTTTTGTATCCTTCGACGGGCCGTTCTTTAAGGGAAAGGTTAACCCCTTTAGTCTCTTTAACCATTTTCCAACCCATCCAGAGGAGGACCAGGCCACCGATGATGGCCACAGTGCCCATGACAGGACCTTTCTTTAAAAAAGTCCCTAACCCATTCACAATGGCTACGATCAAGGTCAATTCCAAAATCCCATGGCCTAAAATGAGCAAAGGACCGGTGATGAATCCTCTTCTCATTGACTCACTAATAGTGATCGTCAAAAGGGGCCCAGGTGTAAGAGCCCCGGATAAGGCCAGCACAAATGAAATACCTCCAACCGTCGCTAAAGATAGGATCATGATTCAATATCCTTTCCACTCCCTTTTAATGCCCTGGCAAAAGAGTCAACGAACTCTCCTACTTTTTTAACCATATTCGGATTTTTGAGGTTCTCCTCGATGACCTTCACAATGGCGCTTCCAATAATAACTCCATCGGCAAAACGGCTGATCATTTTTGCCTGCTCCGGGGTGGAGATCCCGAAACCAACAGCCACCGGCTTCTGACTCTGTTCTTTTATTCGCTTGACAGACCGTTCGATATCTTTTGGCAAAGTCTCTCTTATACCGGTGGCACCAGCCACCGTGGCATAGTAAATAAATCCACGACTGGATCGGCTCGCCCATCTCACAAGTTCTAGTGGACTGTCCGGGTTAATAAGAAAAATAGTGTCTAAATCGGTTCTTCGGGCTTCCCGGACCCATTTCATTGCTTCTTCAGGAGTTAGATCAGGGATAATGACTCCGTCGATGCCATTCTCTTTGCAGTCCTTTGCAAAATTTCTAAGGCCATATTCTAAAACAGGGTTTAAGTAGGTCATCAGGATCAGAGGTGGAATCCTGTCCCTTAATCTCTCTGTTATACAGAGTATCTCTTTTAGACCGATTCTGCTTTGGAGGGCTCGCTGATGGGCAGTCCGGATGATGGGGCCATCTGTAATCGGATCTGAAAAAGGAACGCCCAATTCGATCATATCCGCTCCGTTTTCGGCCATTTCGAATAGGAGCGCCTCTGTTGTATCGATATCCGGATCACCGGCAACGATAAAAGGGATCAAAGCCGCCCGAAATTTATTTTTCAATTTTTTAAATGTATGGCCGATTCTACCCATCCGCTTTTCTGGCCTCCTTTATAACACTACAGCGACTTTTTTCGTCATTCCCGTGAAAACCGGAATCCAGGCTTCTTTGAGGCTTTAAAAAAAACACTGGATACCTGCTTTCGCAGGTATGACGTCCAGCGGTGGATATTATTTCTGTTGGTGATACGAGGTTATTTCCCTAAGTGTCGCTGTAGTAATAAATTCCTTCATTTTTAATAGATCTTTCTTCCCCGGAGTCACCTCCACACCTGAGCAGACATCCACCCCCCATGGCTTTATGGTCTTAATCGCCTCTCCCACATTGGATGGCGTTAATCCTCCTGAGAGAATGAAGTTCCTTTTTTCTTTTGCCTTTAATGCAATCTCCCAAGGGAAAGATATTCCTGTTCCACCTGCTTGTGAAGGACTGTAGGTGTCCAGAATGATGTAAACATCACGATATTTTTCCATATCTTTCAGGCTCTCTAAATCCTTTACATGAATAGCCTTGAATATTGGATAGACGAATTTCCGGCAATATTCAGGGGACTCATTCCCATGAAATTGAAGGGCGTTGAGGCTGCAATATTCAGCAATTCGCAGGACCTCTTTCGACTCCTCACCCACAAAAACCCCCACTTTCAATAGAGTCTTCGGAAGGGCCAGAATGATCTTTTTAACAACTTCAGGTTCAACCCTTCTCAGGCTGGGAGCGAAGATAAAGCCCAGTGCATCGACTCCAATCGAAGCCGCCTGCCGGGCATCTTCTATGTTGGTGATCCCGCAGATCTTAATCCAGGTCATCTTCTCCTCCCTCCAATCTCCCACCCTCCGGAGACTGTGTCGTAATTAGCCATTTGCCCTTCGACACGCTCAGGACGAACGGCTAAGTGATTGATTTTTAAGATACCGTAATTCGTTCGTGGTGAGGTTCTCGAACCATGAACGGATTGCGACCCAGTCTCCCGAGGGGGGAGGGATGGGTGGGGTGGTCATCCCTTGAGAAGCTCCTTTATTTTTGAAGCGGGGTCAGAGCTTCGCATTAAGATCTCTCCCACCAGAATCCCATCCGCCCCTGCCTCTCTGAGAAGTCTTACATCCTGTGAACTCCTGATCCCGCTTTCACTG
>VGRU01000181.1 GCA_016875255.1 Deltaproteobacteria bacterium | reverse complement strand
CTTCAAGAGTGACATTGAGAACTTGAAAATCGGCTTTCTCATCGAGGCCTACCTCTTGCAAAACCTCCTCCGCTTTCCTTTTTGCCTTTTTCATCGAGGAGGTGTGGAGGAAGGCGCTGACCATCACATTTTCAAGAACGGTCATCTTGCTGAAAGGGGCAGGGATCTGAAAGGTTCGTCCGACGCCAAGCCGGGCAATTCGGTGAGGTCGGAGCCTTGTAATCTCCTGTCCATTAAAAATCACTTTTCCTGAATCTGAAGGCAGCATTCCGGTGATGAGGTTAAAGAAGGTTGTCTTACCGCTCCCATTGGGGCCGATAATACCAAGGATCGTTCCTTTTTCCACTTTCAGGGAGAGCTGGTTGACAGCCACCAACCCTCCAAAGGATTTTATCAAGTCATGGACTTGCAACAGCATGGGTTCCTACCATTTCACCTTTTTACGAATTTCTTTCCAGGCGGCCCAGGGCAGAAAAATCCTCGATTCCAGCAGACCAATGATTCCGCTGGGAATAAAAAGAACGACCGCACAAATGGCCGCCCCAATAATGATCAGATAGAACGTTCCTTCCCCCCAGACCAGCCACAGATAGCGGTTAACGAGTTGAATCAGACCGGCGCCTAAAAATGGCCCCCACAAAGAGCCTATCCCTCCCAAAAAGGCCATGACCACCATGAAGTCGGTAATAATCGCTCCCAGGACGCTGTCCGGGTGGATATAGGTGACCCAGTAGGCGTAGATTCCACCTAATACTCCCGGGAAGAAGGCGCTCAGGGCAAAGGCCTTAATTTTGATTGTGACCGTATCCACGCCGACCATCTCGGCCGCCTCCTCATGTTCCCGAATGGCCAACAGCTTATAACCAAAAGGGGAGCGTTCCAGCAAAAGGTAAGTGGTTAAATAGGTGAGACCGGTGACGAGGAGAAAGAGGTAATAGAAGAAAGGGAGGTTCAAATAGGCGGGAAGCTGCATGCCGAAGGCGCCTCCGGTGATTTCCAGGATCGTAGCGATCTGACGAATCATTTCTCCAAATGCCCATGTGGCAATCGCAAAATAGGCTCCTCTCAAACGGAGTGTGGGATAACCGATGATGACTGCCATGAGGGCCGCAGCAATTCCTGAAATAAGGAGCCCCAATGCAAAGGGCCACCCCAGATGCAACATGACAATCCCCGTCATATAGGCTCCCACACCGAAGAAAGCTCCGTGTCCAAAGCTGAGGTAGCCTGTATATCCCCCGATTATGTTCCAGCTCTGCGCCAATCCCGCCCACATAATGACTTCAGTGGCAATCCGAATCCATAAAGGAGAAAGGGGCCAGGGAAGGAGAAAGGCGATGAGGAGAGCCAGGCCGAGCAGAGCCCATCGCCAGGAAGGTGCTGATGTGTGAGGTTGGGTATGTCCGTTTTTCAAAGGCATCAAATGCCTCTCCTTAAGATGCCTTTCGGTGTGATGAGAAGGACTCCATACATGACCATGAAGAGGGCCAGGAGGTTATAGCGTCCTCCAATATAGACTCCTACAAAAGACTGAAGGAGACCAAGGATAAGGCCGGCAATGATCACGCCAGGGACATATCCCATCCCTGCTAGAACAACGACAAAGAAGGCCATGGTGCAGTATTTAACCCCCATAGCCGCATGGATAGAAAAGAGCGCTCCGATCAGTATCCCTGACATGCCTGTTACTCCGGCATAAAGACTATATACGAGAGCTCCTACCTTTCTGACGTCCGTCCCAAGGAGGTTCGCCATTTCTCTGTCTTGGGCTGTAGCCCGAATGGTAATTCCAAGTCTTGTTTTGTAAAGGAAAAGCATAAGGAGGAGGGTGATGAGAATCCCAAACAGGAACCCTGAAAACCGGAGAGCTGGAATTGTTAAAGGACCAAGAGCTAAACTCTTTCCTGATAACCAGGTGGTGATGGATTGAATGTGATACCCCCAGACCGAAAGGGCTCCGCCTTTGGCCAGAATGGAGAGTCCAAAGGTAAAAACCAGCCCCATGAGCACAGGGTTGTGTCGTTTTCCGCTTATAGCTCGATAAATGAGAGGGTAGATGGCCCAACCCAGGGCACAAAAGATCAAAAAAACGAGAGGCAAGTAGATCATGGGGTCATGTCCGAAATAGCGGACCAGGATAAAACCCGTATACGCGCCCAGCATGACCCACTCGCCTACGGCAAAGTCAACGATGTGCATCACCCCGAAACAGAGGGAAAATCCGATGCCAACAACAATGATGAGCCCTCCGATCAGGAGCCCATCAATGAGCATTTGTAGGAAGAGTTCCACGATTTACCTCAGATCATTGAGCTAAATGACCCCTTACTCTCTCCTCCATCCTCCGTAGCAGGCTACTGCACTGGAGGGGTCGTGGGGGGAAAAGAGGATTACCTTTTGTCCCAGGTGGGGGTTGGATACTTGGGCGCCACTGCCCGAAGTTTCCCAGGTCCCACTTCAACTGTTTTTCCTCCTTGGTATTGAAGAGCCACGGGTTGCAGTCCTGCGTTACAGTGATAGGAATCTCCCTCCGTCGCAAACTTAATCTGTCCGTAGAAGGTCATAATATTCAGTTTTTCCAATGCACCGATAAGCGCATCTTTCTGGGCATCGGTCAGTGGAGGAGTCGCCTTGATCATTCGCAGTGCTTCTTGAAATGCGATGCCCGCCGCCGTTGAACCAGCTTCTGTGTAGTCGGGATCTGTCTTGAACTTGGCGACAAAAGCATCAGCATATTCCTTTGTCGTTTTGAAAAGGATGGTCGACTGGTGCTTCATATTGGGCGTCCAGACGGCGTTCCCAAAGACGTATTCGCAATCCTTGCCCAACCCCTTGCGAAAATCCGGGGTGGTCATCCCGTAATGCTGGACAAAGGCCTTAGGGTTGAATCTCAACTCTTTGGCAATCTTCATCATTTCGATGGCCGCCTTCTCATGATTGCCCATGGCGAAGATGTCAGGATTGACAGCCTTAATCGAAGTGATGGCAGGAGTGTAGTCGCTTCCTTCGGGGACGATTTCATACTTGAGCACCTTCAATCCCAATTTTTCAGAAGCCGTCTTGAACGCCTCTGCTGTAAATTTAGAGAACGGGTCATCAATTCCAAGGATGCCAATGGTTTTAGGCTTGGGTGAGACGTCCTGAGCGAGCGTCTGGATGATCCCCTGGGCTGTGAGATTGACCGATGGAATCGTGCCGAACGTATATTTAAATTTCCTTTTCCAAATCAATGGAGACTCTGCCGATCCTGTAATGTGTGGCATCTTGTATTTCTCAGTAATGGGTGCCAGAGCTAAGGTTGGTCCGCTGGCATAGGGGCCCAAAATAAAGTCAACTTTTTCTTGTGTAATGAGGCGTTCGCCTGCAACCGCTGCAGTGGCAGGCGTACTCTGATCGTCAGCATAGACCAGTGTAACCTTATATTTCTTTCCTGCAATTTCAATTCCACCTTGCTGATTCACCGTATCCGCCCACATGTCGTAACCTCGCTTTGTTACCGTTCCTCCAAAGACGAGTTCGCCAGAGAGAGAGGTCACCACACCGACTTTAAAAAAGTCCCTCTTCTCCTGGGCCTGTGCAGATTGCAGGTTCATGACACCGACCATCAAAATGATTAAACCAAAAACCGCCATTTCCTGAAGCATCCTCTTTTTCATAAGAATCCTCCTTTCTGCCCTTTAAAAAATTTCAGTTTTTTGTCCTACCTATTTACCATCGCCCGAACCACTGCCCACCCAGGAGAGAGAGAATCACAGGCAAGATACGTCTCATTTCCCGGATCCGCGTTCCCGCATGTCAAGTAAGAGAAAATTCACTGAGACTCTCCTCAATGATTGAGAGACCTCTTTCAAGCTGTTCGTCCGTGATCACGAGGGGCATTAATGGCCGAATGATATTGGAGTGGGTGCCGGCCGAGATCATAAGAAGCCCTTTGTCACGGCAGATCGTTACCAGTTGTTTTGTAAGCGTTGTTGCGGGTTCTTTGGTCTTTCGATCCGTCACCAGTTCCATCCCAACCATGGCTCCCAGCCCTCTGACATCTCCAATGACGGAATATATTTCTTTGAACTCAAGAAACTTTTCTGAAACCCTTTTACCAATTTGTTCGGCTCTTGTCAAAAGGTTCTTTTTTTCAAACTGATCCAACACCGCAAGGGCTGCCCGACACGCCACGGGATTCCCTGCATAGGTTCCTCCCAATCCCCCTACCTGGGGATGATCCATTAACTCTGCCTTTCCGGTGATGGCGCCGAGAGGAAATCCTCCAGCAATCGATTTGGCCAAGGTAATAATATCAGGCGCTACTTCATAATACTCCATGGCAAACATTTTCCCAGTCCGACCGAAACCTGTTTGAACTTCATCCGCGATGAAGACAATTCCATTGTCCTGACAGATTTTATGAAGGATTTTGAAATACTCCTTGGGTGGAACAACAAATCCCCCTTCACCCAATACCGGCTCGACAATTAAAGCCGCCACCTGTTCCGAACAAATATGGGTATGGAAAAAGTCCCTTAGAAAATAGGCGCAACGAATTTCACAAGAAGGGTATTCCAGACCGAAAGCGCATCGGTAGCAATAGGCATAAGGCATTCGGTAGATCTCGGGGGCGTAGGGAGCAAAACCATATTTATAAGGTTTCATCTTACTTGTGAGGCTTAAGGCTAAAAGGGTTCTACCATGAAAGGCGTCCTCAAAAGCAATGGTTGATTGGCGGCCTGTGGCATGGCGGGCAATCTTCACTGCATTCTCCACAGCCTCCGCACCGCTGTTGACAAACATCGTCTTCTTGGGAAAGTTCCCTGGGGTGATTTCGTTCAGCCTTTTCGCCAGTTCCACATAAGGTTCATACATGACCACATGGAAACAGGTATGGATGTACTTCTGAATTTGGTCCTGAACAGCCTTTAACACTTCTTCATTGCAGTGACCTACGTTATTCACACCGATCCCCCCAGCAAAATCGATATATTCATTTCCCTCCACATCGGTGAGGATCGCCCCCTTTGCCTTCTCAACAAAGATGGGGTGGACATTAAAAGGGCCTTGGGGGATATGCTGATTTCGGTCTGCAAGCAACGATTTATTGGTTTTCATATAAACTTCCCCTTTTGACACCCCAGTAGTTTTAACGAGTAAATCGAGTCATCAACAGGGATGTTCGTTGGCAATGCATAATCCATTATTTGTGCCAAAACCTAAAGGATTGTGGGATGATAAGAATTATGGATGGAAAATATTTCTAACAAATCGAAATAATAAATAAATTCTGTTTTTAGGGATTGGTTAAATTTTAAGTAAAGAACTTTTAGGGAAAAAAGATGGTATGCACATATGCATAACATTTACCTTTAAAACCTAATACATGTTGTAATACTATAAAATTATTAAATAATACATATTGCAATAACGCATCTATTTATGCACTATTGCCTCATCTCTAAATGAGGAGAGTTTTTTTATCTTCCTTGAAATGGTTGCCTGGTCTACCTTCAGCGCTTTTGCAGTTTCCCGTTGGGAACCGAACTTTTTAAGTGCATTTTGAATAATAATATCCTCACATTTCTTCAGGGCATCCTTAAGAGGAATTCCTTCAAATAATAACCGATAGGATGAATCTTTTGGCCCGTAGTTCAAAATCGCATTTGGGAGGTCTTGAACTTCAATCCGTTTCCCTTCTACGATGACTAACAGCCTTTCAACGATATTTGCCAGTTCACGGATGTTTCCAGGGAAATCGTACTTACATAATGCTTCAATTGTTTCCGGAGAAAGAGTCTTTTCTTTTCGATGTGTCTTATTAAATTTTTCCAGGAAATGAAAAGTCAGGGGCAAAATATCTTCCCTCCTTTCCCTTAAGGGAGGGATGTGAATCGGAACCACGTTGAGTCGGTAATAAAGGTCCTTTCTAAAGGCCCTTGCAGCTACCATCTCATCAATATTTCTATTCGTAGCGGCAACCACCCGTACATCGATTTCCTTTGGCTCGGTTCCTCCTACGCGGATGATTTCGTGATCCTCTAAGAAACGGAGAAGTTTGGATTGAGTCGCTAAAGGGATTTCTCCAATCTCGTCAAGGAAGAGGGTTCCCTTGTTTGCGAGTTCAAAAAAACCGGGTTTACCTTCGATTTTGGCCCCTGTAAAAGCCCCTTTTTCATACCCGAACAGTTCTGTCTCAACAAGGGGTTCGGGTATCCCTGCGCAATCAACCCTTATAAAAGGACCATTGGTTCTTTCTGATTGTTTATGAATCAGTTTTGCAATCATTCCTTTTCCAACCCCGGATTCACCAAGAAGCAGGACTGTTGAGTCCACCTTGGCCACCCTTAAAGCTATTTCAATGATCCTTTCCATCTCCCTACTCTGAAAAATGATGTTAGAGAGATCGACTCCTTTCATTTCCAACTCAGAGAGTCTTGAAATATAGCCTTTGGCCAGGGCTTGGGCCTCTTGAAGTTGATTCCTCAAATGATCTAACTCTGAAATATCACGGTCGTTAGTTACGACAAAAACAATTTCTCCTTTTTCATCAAAAATAGGGTTCCCCGTAACTAAAATTCTCTTTCCTTCTTTCAACTGCTGGATCATTGTTACAGAAGTCTTCTTCTTCAAGACTTCGTAGGTCACTGATTTGTCAAAAAAACCTTGAGCGACTAAATCCTTCATATTTTTACCGACCACTTCTTCTGCTTTCAGATTGTTGATCCTTTCGGAGGCTTTATTGATTCTGATGACTTTACCATCATGGTCACAGATCCAAAGACCATCGTATGAGGAATCGATGATGGTGTCGAGCCAATTTTTCATATTCTTAAACAGGTCAAGCTCTTTTGAGATGCTTTCAATTTCAGAAATATCCTGAAAAACGCTGACTGCTCCTGAGATTTTTCCGTTGGTGAAAATCGGATTGATATTGGAGACAAAAGCCACTTTTTCCCCTTTAAGTTTCTCGCCATAAAAGGGTTTTCCAGTTTTGAGGCATTCGAGCAATTTACCACCGGTGTTTGGTAGGACGTCCAGGATGTATAAATTCATGGCCTCATGGGCAGGAATATTAAATATTCTCTCTGCAGTCTTGTTAAAATAGGTAATAATCCCTTCTTCATCGATGGCCACAATCCCATTATAAATAGAATTAAGTACCAATTGCGGATCAAGCGACTTCTCGGTAAACATGTTTCTATCCTCCCATTCAACTTTCCTTTAGGTATCTTTATACAAAATTATTGGTATATTGGCAAATTGGATCTTTCAGAATCGATCACAGAAAGATTTTCTCTGGAGGAGGTGAATCAAGGGTTGGAACATCTTCAAAAAAAAATCGGCAACCTCATCCGCATTGTCATCGAAATTGTGTGACAAAAAACCTATTGGACCCAGATAGGGCCCACATAAAAAATATTTACGAAATTGGGCCATTAGGTGTATAATAAATTAAAGGAACCAGTGAAGAAGTCGCTTATTCCACTAATTCCGGCCACTCATTCCGAAGGAAGTCGGCCGATGGGTTTTATTTGGAATATTTTCTGGAA
>VGRU01000180.1 GCA_016875255.1 Deltaproteobacteria bacterium | reverse complement strand
ACTAAGCCTCACCCAGTTGAGGAGAAGGGTTGGAATCGTTTTTGACTTGCCCATTGCCCTTCCGATGTCGATTTACGATAATGTGGCTTACGGCCCGAGATTAAACGGGATCACCCAGAAAAAACAGTTGGACGAAACGGTTGAGAAGGCATTGCTGTCCGGTGCGCTCTGGGAAGAAGTCAAGGATCGTATCCATACCTCTGCTTTGCGCCTCTCCGGTGGGCAGCAACAGCGCCTGTGCATCGCACGGATTTTAGCCCTCGAACCGGAGGTTCTCCTGCTTGACGAGCCCTGTTCCGGCCTGGACCCCATCTCCACGGCCAGCATAGAGGAGACGCTCACCCGCCTTAAAAAAGAGTATACGATTATCCTGGTTCCTCATAATATCCAGCAGGCATCCAGGGTGGCTGACCGGGCAGGATTCTTCTTAAACGGAGAGTTGATCGAAGAAGGAACAGCCTATCAGATTTTTACCGGGCCAAAGGAGAAACAAACCGAAGATTATGTCACCGGACGCTTTGGATAAAAGCGATGCGCTACACAGTTACATGAATCAAAACAAAGGGTGTCATTCCTGCGCAAGCAGGAATTCAGTGGCTTCTGGATTCCCCCGCATCAAGTGCGGGGCAGGCTTAGTCACGCCCGGAATGACAACTGTCATAAGACTTAAGTCGTCATACATAATAATAGCGAAGGAGAGTACCATGAGCACTGAAACTCAATTTCAAAAGGAACTGGAGGAACTAAAAGAGAACCTTCTAAAGATGGCCACCCTGGTGGAAGAAACCATTCATGATGCCGTTCAGTCGCTGGTCAAAAGAGACTCTGATTTAGCGAATCAGATCTTCAATAGAGAAAAACAGATTAACGAGATGGAACTTGTCATTGATGAAATGTGCCTTAAACTTTTGGCTCTGAGGCAACCGATGGCGGTGGACCTCCGCTTCATCACCTCGGCAATGAAGATCATCACCGATCTGGAGCGGATGGGAGACCAGGCGGTCAACATCGCCGAACGCGCCCTCTCGTTAAACCAGGAACCCCAGCTCAAGCCCTACATCGATCTGCCCCGGATGGCTGAGATCGCCCAGTCGATGGTGAAAGATGTCCTCGATGCCTTTGTCAACCGGGATGTCCAACTGGCCCGCTCAGTCTGCGAAAGGGATGATCTGGTCGATGGCCTCAATGAT
This sequence comes from Deltaproteobacteria bacterium, assembly GCA_016875255.1. Next base: position 6,357 of record VGRU01000180.1, on the reverse strand, counting down.
CAAGTCGTCAGAGAACTTCTCACCTACATGATGTCCGATCCAAAGACCATCGCACGAGCCGTGCATCTGATGATTGTCGCCAGGTGCCTTGAGCGTATTGCGGATCACGCCACCAATATCGCCGAGGACGTGATCTTCATGGTCGCTGCCCTGGTCATTAAACACCATGCCGATGCCAAAGAAGAGAAAGGATAAGCACCAAACACCAAGCACCAATTAACAAATAATACCAAAATTCCAATAACCAAAACTTAAAGAAAAAAGGTTGATAAACTCGTAAAAAGTCGTGATTTTCGTTTTTTCGTCATTCCGGCGAAAGCCGGAATCCATTTCTTTCAAATAGTTAGAAATCCTCTGGACACCGGTTTTCACCGGTGTGACGACTTTTTCCGAGAACGTCAAGTCTCGGTTATTTGAAAATTGGTTATTGGGAATTATTTGGAGCTTGGGATTTGGTGATTGGGATTTCAGAGGATGAAATTCAATACAGACCTTGAGACCTTAAGGCGGCAGGTAATCATTGAGACTTACCGTTCCTCTGGTCCTGGCGGCCAGAGAAAGAACAAGACAGAGACCGCTGTCCGCCTGAAACATCCCCCCTCGGGCATCACGGTGACCGCAACGGAACACCGGTTTCAATCTCAAAATCTGAGACTGGCCTATGAGAGACTTCAAAAACAACTGGTGAGATTGAACCGGCCTAAAAAGAGACGTCTTCTGACGAAAGTCCCATTAAAGGCGAAAGAGAGAAGAATAGAGGAGAGGAAGATTCATTCTAAAAAGAAACAATTTCGGCAAAGCCCCTCATTCGATCGAAACCCTATGGACTAAAAGGATGGAAATCTCCAGAAGAATTAGGATCACTTTCCTCATCGGCATTTTGGTCACATTACTGTTCGGCATTCTGATGTGGATCAGATTTCCTCCCGGGGAAGCTCTGGAAGAGAAACTCTACGATTATCGGTTTAAGATCAGGGGCGCCCTCAAACCCTCAGAACATATTGTCATTGCTGCCATTGACGAAAAGAGTATCGGCAAGCTCGGAAGGTGGCCCTGGAGCAGAGATAAGATCGCCCAACTGGTGAAGCGACTGGCAGAGGGAGGAGCAGAGGTCATCGTATTGGATATCATCCTCAGTGAGCATGAAAAAAATGACGGGATGCTGGGCCGTGTCATCCGGGATGCGGGGAATGTCTTGCTTCCGGTCGCCTTTGAATTCGACCGAAAATCCGGCGTGCCGGACCATAAATATCTTCTTGATTCGGTCTTCCGGTCTATCCACGATCCAGAAAGGTTTAAACAATATGCTCCGATCTCTATGAAACAACCCCTTCCTCCTGTCCCGGACCTCATTCGGGAAGCCATGGGACTGGGACATGTCAACATGTTTCCGGATGGAGATGGGACGCTCCGATGGGAGGCCATGGTTCTTGAATTCGATGGTTATTTCTTCCCTTCCATCGACCTGCTGACGGCATCGATCTACCTCGGCGTTCCACGCGAAAAGATGATTCTGAAGGCCACCTCAGGCATCCAGCTCGGAGAGAAACGGTCTATCCCCACGGACCGCTTTGGGAGAAGCCTGATTCATTATTACGGGCCCAATCATACCTTTCCCTATCTCTCCATCGCCGATATTCTCGATGGAACGATAAAACCGGACTCCTTCCAGGGAAAGATCGTTCTGGTCGGTGCGACAGCCGTTGGAATTTATGATCTGAGGGTCACGCCCTTTTCAGCCGCCATGCCCGGAATCGAAAAGCATGCCAACGTCATCTCCTCTCTCCTCGATCACCGGGTCATGGAAAAGGCGGCTTTCCATTTCGATTTCATTCTCCTGTTGCTATCCGGCCTCCTTTTTACCCTTTCCGCCGTCTGGGTGAAAGCCCTTGGAACATCGGTCATCACAGGCCTTGGCCTGGCCCTGGTATCCATGGCGGGCTATCTCCTTTTCGCCTTTCAGAATATCTGGGTGAATATGGCCTATCCTTTAAACAACCTCCTCCTCATCTTCATCAGCATGACCGCTTACAACTACGCCATCGAGGAGCGTTATGCGAGAAAGATCAGATCCATGTTTTCAAACTATGCCACGGAGAGGGTGGTCAACGCCCTGATCCAAAATCCGGGGTTGACGAAATTAGGAGGCGAGAGAAGGGAGATCACGGTCCTCTTTTCGGATATCAGAGGATTTACGACCTTTTCGGAAAAGCATACGCCTGAAGAAGTGGTGGCCATGCTCAATGAGTATCTTGGAGAGATGACGGACATCATCTTCCGATGGAATGGAACCCTCGATAAGTTTGTCGGGGATGAGATCGTCGCCTTCTGGGGCGCCCCCGTCTCTCAGGAGAACCATGCTGAACTGGCGGTGAAGTGTTCCCTCCATATGGTCAAACGCCTGAAAGAACTTCAGCTCAAATGGGAATCGGAAGGGAAAACTCCCCTCGATTCCGGAATCGGCATCAATACCGGAGAGGTTGTGGTCGGAAACATCGGGGCCGAGGGTAAAAAGATGGACTACACGGTCATCGGCGACCATGTCAATCTCGGCGCCAGGGTAGAGGGATTGACGAGGAAATACGATGCCCGCATCCTCATCACCGAATTTACCCTTGCCCGGATCAGGGAAGCGCTCAGGAAGGAGTCCATCTATAAATTGAAAATCGAAAGGCTTGAAAAGGTGACCGTCAAGGGGAAAGAGAAACCCGTGGAGGTCTATAAGCTGGAAGAAGGGGAGGAATCCATCCTCCTCGAACGCAAGGGGGAAGCGATTCCTGCCCTGTCAGAGAATTAAATTACCACCAGCTACAAGCCGGCGGATTCTCTACCGACTGAAGCCGGCTAAAGAAAAAACAGACTATCAAAGAAATTCTCACGAGGGAAAACCTGAAAAACCTGCACACAGTGTGCATACTAAAGTCTTCGCCTAAAGACGATGGTTTTCCCCCTGAGTGAGACAATAATAAAACCCTTCGGCTACTCGCAATAAACCTCCTGCCTTATCTTACTTAATCAATAGGGGGCCTGTCGAATGGGACCGCTGGGTCGCTGGATGATGCCCGGGAAAGTCTCCGTGATCGGAGGCTGGGTTGAGGTCCCGGGGCCAGGGGGCTGGGTCATGATTGAAAAATCGAGCACGCCCGAGGGTTCATCCAGAAGGGCTAATCGGTCGAACATTTTCCTCTCTTCTTCGGTCGCCTTTCTCGGCTTTGATGCGGTTGCCGGCTGATCCGCATAGATCGTCACGATCTCCCCGGCATGGACTTCGATCACCTGGCCTGGGAACCTGGGATTGACCACATAGATGACCCCTTCGGTGACATAGATGGTTGCAGAATTCCCGCTCTGATAGACCTTGTACTCGCATCCCCTGACGGCTGCCACGGCAACCGGAGTCTGGATTTCAAACCGGTTGGCTTCCGGAGAGAGTTTGATCCGGTCGACCACTTTTGGCGGCACAATGGCTTCCACCGTTCCCCTCGGGAGTTTGATAACGCCCACACTCTTCTTCTCGTCGGAGATATATTCGCTGATATCGATCCGTGTCCGCTGTCCAATTTTGATCTGATTTCCATCCACGAAAAGGATTTCAGCCTTTGAACTGCTCTTGGTTCTGACGACATCCTTCACAAAAACCGGTTCGCCCGTCTTGACCGAAAGGGCAGGCATGGCTCCTCCCCTCAGGACATCGACCTTTCCCTCGACGAGCGTAAATTTTCCAACCGGCTCTGCCGCTCTGGCCTGAAGCCCAAAGAGAACGGCCGTAGAAATAAGAAAGAGCGAAAAACCGAAAAGGATCATCATTTTCCTGTATCGCTGTCCGATGAACATGTTCGTTCTCCTTAAAAGGTATATTCTACCCCCAATTGAACCACATTTCTTCTGTATTCATACACATCGATGTTCGAATCCGCCCTCGTATGACCATACTGGAGGTTGAGCTTCAACCCTTTCAACATTTCCCACCGAACGCCTGCGGAGCCGTAATAGATCCTGTCACTTCGTTCCATCCCGTAGAAGGTATGGGTATGGCGATAATCCTGTAATAACATGTCTCCGGAGAGGGACAGGCTCACCTTTTCAACAATGGGAAGGATGAGTCCCAGGGTGAACCGGTTCCCGATATTCTCCCAGTTTTTCCCTTCAGTGTCATCGCTTGAAAATTCGTAGTGGCAGTAAAAGAGCCCTTTCCCTCCTTTAAAGGGACGGAGGTATCCCGGAGATAGGCTCCATATATTTCCATCCCGCTCTTCGTTCCGGTCATGATTGGGAGGAGACCTCAACATCTCCCTCCGGGCATACCCTGTTGATAACTGAATGAAGTGATCGTTCGAAAGCATGAGATGCAACGTCGGCCTGGTCTGTGTGAGATGGAGATACTCCTTCTCACGGAGCCATTGGTAGGTGAAAGAGACCGGAAGCCTGATCACTCCCCGGTTAAAATTGTAACCCGGGGTGAGAGAAACGGACTGGTTGATAAGATTCAATTGATGATTATCAAAGTAGGTGTTTGTATAGGAAGCATACTGCCCGGTAAAGATCCAGGGCTCCTTCAGGAGAGGGGTGTAGATGAACCTGAAGGAGGTCACAATGCTCGAGTCCTTCTCTCCGGAGATGTCCACATCCGGGATGCGTTTGGAGGGTTTCAGAAGCGAATTGTCATCGTATTGATAGGCGATTCCGGCAACGACGCTCCAGGGTTTATACTGTTTAGCGCTCCGGGCAAGGGCATCCTCGTATTCTTTGGCAAAGGCAGCGGATTCAGAGGCCGGATCGACCGAGATGACGGCCTTCAGGCTCTCTTTTGCTTCTGAAAACCTCTTCTGCCTCGCGTAAATCCTGGCCATCTGGATGTCGGCTGCCTGGGACAGGGAGGGATCAAGCTCTTTTGCTTTCTTGAAGGCTTTGAGAGCGCCCTTTTCATTCCTCTCCTTTAAGAGAAGGAGCCCTTTTAGGAAAGAAAGGCGCCCCGGCTCCACTCTCTCTTTCTCAGCCTGATTCATCCAATTTTTTGCCTCCTTAACCTCATTGAGATAGAAGAGGGTTTCGATGAGTTCAGGATAGGCCTCTTTTTTAGGCGGAGAAAGACGTAATGCATCCTTGAACTGAGCGACGGCCTCATTGTAATTTCCCATCTGCTTATAGGTGAGCCCGAGATAGAAAGCGATCAGAGAGGAATCGGGTTGTTGGGATTTTGCTTTCGTTAAGCCATCGAGTGCCTCCTCATAATTTTCAGCCTTATACTCTCTTATTCCAGTATCGAGAAGGTTTTGTGCAGAAAGATCTACCGCCTTCCCGATCAAGAGAATTCCCACCAGAATGATAAGATATATGATCTTCCTCCTTACCATCTTCGCCTCCCTGAATAAAAATCAACTCGCCAAAAAAAGACCTGACTCTTTTCTGCCTCCCAAGCGCCAAGTCCCTTTTCCATCCATCCTTCTCTTGGGAAAAGGTGGCCACGATTAGCGAGTCCCATACTTGTTTCTCCAACTTCTTATTGATGTCTTGTCTTTTTTCTTTTTTTCTACACTTCGAGAGGATGGTTTGTCAAGAATTATTTAAGGGATTTCAGGAGGGATTTTAAAATGGTTCTGATAAGACTAAAACCGCTTTTTATTCTTTTCCATCTCCATCGGTTCCATGTGGACCACCACATCGGTCACCCCCCTGAACTCTCTTTTAATTTTATTCTCGATGGCGTAAGAGAGGTGATGGGCCCGGTGGACATCCATCTCCCGGTCAACCAGGATATGGAGATCGATATGGATATCATCCGCACGCCCCCTGCTCCGGATTTGATGACATTCCTTAACCCCTTTGATAGCGAGGACGACCCTCTCGATCTCCTGGATGGGAATGGCTGCCCCATCGCTTAGCACCCGGGCGCTCTCCCTCAAGATTTGAACGGCCGCATATCCGATGAAGAGAGCGATGAGCAGTGAGACAATGGGATCGACCATGGGATACCCCAATTTTATGGCCATGAGGGTGATGATGACAAAGGCGGAGGTCAGGATATCTGCACGAGTGTGGAGTGCATCGGAGACGAGGATATCGCTCTTTAACTCCTTTCCTTTTTTATTCTCATAGACCATAACAAAAATATTGACGGCCATGGTCACGATCATCACCAGAAAAGCATTGAGGTTGACCTCCGGTATCACAGGATCAATGAAACGAGCGACCCCTTCTCTGAGCACATTGAAACAGACGAAAAAGAGAAGGGCAGAGATGGCCACCGAGGTAAGAGTTTCATATTTTTTGTGGCCGTAGGGATGATTTCGATCAATGGGGCGAGAAGCCACCCAGATGCCTATGAGGCCAATGAGGTTGGAGGACCCGTCGGAAAAA
>VGRU01000179.1 GCA_016875255.1 Deltaproteobacteria bacterium | reverse complement strand
CAGTCTCGTGGTCATGGTCTTTGCCATCCCTCTTCCCGGCGGAACAACGGGACACCTCAACGGTACAACTCTTGTAGCCATTCTTCTCGGTCCCTGGCCGGCGATCATTGCAGTTTCGGTTGCACTGGCCATTCAGGCCCTGGTCTTCGGCGAAGGGGGCATCACTGCTCTTGGAGCCAATTGTTTTAATATCGCTTTTGTGGGTTCGATAACAGGCTACGGACTCTATAGAGTGTTCACCCTCCCGAACCTCATCCCCAAAGCGATCGCTGGAGGAATCGCATCCTATCTCTCGCTCAACTTAAGCGGGCTTATCACAGCCATTGAACTGGGTCTGCAATCGACAATCCATCCTGCAACATCATCCTACTTCCCCTTCCCTCTTAAAATAGCCATACCCGCTGTGATGATCCCTCACCTCACAATCCTCGGTCTCATCGAAGCGACTATCACCGTCCTCGTGTTCACCATCATCCTTAAGAGCCAACCCGGGCGGTTGAACCACTTAAATAAAACGGCGTTCCTGCTTCTCGCCGCTTTTTTACTCATTTTCCCCTCCTCGGCTTTTGCCCATGATTTCTGGATTGAGAAAAAAGGAAATGAACTTTTGCTTGTCTTCGGCCACGGAGTCAAAAGAGAAGAATTCGATCTCTCAAAGGTAAAATATATAAAAGCTTTCGACCTCCATGGGAAGGAGATCGAGGTGAACAACGAAAAAAGAGCCTTTAGTCTTCTCCTTAAAACTGACCAGCCGCCTTCCCTCCTCTTCGCAGAAATCGACAATGGCTACTGGTCCAAAACGATTTACGGCTGGAAAAATCTGCCCAAGAGAAAAGCAAGCAGGGTCGTCGAATCGAATCGGTCTTTCTTCTACCCCAAAGCTCTCCTCTCATGGAGCGATGCGGCTTCGAAACCGTTGATCGATTCGAGACTCGACATCATCCCTCTTGAAAATCCGTTCGAATTAAAGACAGGGGTCCTCCTCCCGATCAGGGTGCTCTATCAGGGCAAACCGATTTCAGGAGTGGATGTGGAAGGAGGCGACCACCAGAAAATGTCCATAACGGACAAGGAGGGAGGAGCAAAAATCCCTTTGACAAAGGGGCGCCAACTCCTTTCGGTCAGCGTCAAAGAGCCTTTGAAGAATGACCCTGATGCGGACTATTTAAGCATTGCCTCCACTCTAACCTTCGAGGTGACCAAATGAAGACAAAAAAGATAGGCCTGATAATCCTTGTTTTGATTACTCCTCTATTTCTTATCATCCCTCCTGTTTTCAGCCACTCCATCCACTACGATGTCCAGCAGAAGGGAATATCGGTAAAGATCTTCTACTCAAAAGACAACCCTGCAAGTTATTCCGAATATGAATTGTTCGGGCCGGGCGACAGCCAGCCCCACCAGACAGGAAGAACTGACAAGAACGGCTTTGTCTCTTTTGTTCCTGAGAGGGCCGGGATTTGGAAGATTAAGGTCTGGGGTGAGTCAACCCACGGCTTTCACGGGGTGACGATAGATGTCAGGGTGGACCAGGCGCTCCAGCTTGAATCTTTCAGCAAACCCCTGGTTGCAACCTACACAAAACTAATCACTGGAATCAGCCTCATCTTCGGCCTTTTCGGAATTTACGCCCTTTGGAAATCGAGAAGAAAAACTTCATCATAAGGAGGAATGAGAGATGAAAAAAATGGTCGTGTCTTTGGTATTCACCCTTTTACTACTGCCTTTAACAGCGATGGCCCATCACGGCGGAGTGAGCCTTGCTTTGGGCCCGGGAAGCCCCATTGAGACAAACTCTCCCCTTACGCTTCCGCAGGGCGCTTTTGTCCTGTCTTCGAGAATCGAGCAGGTGGAATGGAAGAAGCGCAATTTTGCCGAACCTACCAATAAGGATTCCTTCACCTTTTTCAACCTCGGCCTCTCCTACGGAATAACGCCCTATCTAACAGGGAGTCTATTTCTTCCCTACAATATCAAGAGGCAGGATGATCTCGGCTCTGCAAAAGGCATCGGTGATGTTAAATTTCTATTCAATCTTGGATTCAATTATAATCCCTCGATCAAAGGGATTCGCCTGAACACTGCCCAGGATACTGCAATCACTCTTGAAGGGGCAAAGAACACCTATCTCTCCCTGTTCGGTGGGTTTACCTTGCCCACAGGGAAAAACCGAAAAGAGCTTGGAGGGGATATCGATCCGGGAATGCAGCCCGGTTTCGGAAGCCCGACCTATACGTTCGGCATCGCTGCCACAAGGCAACTGACCAGCGCCTTGACCCTGGTTGCTGACACCTCTTATGATATTTTTACGAGGAAAGACCGCTTCAAATTCGGAAACGAATGGCGGGCCAATCTCGCTGGAGTTTACGAATTATACGGCAAGCCTGAGAATTTCATCTCGAAGATCGATGGGATCCTTGAATTGAATCTTCTCAATCTTGCCAGGGATGAAGAAGGAAGGGAGAAACAGAGAGCCACTGGAGGAACGATCCTTTACCTTTCTCCGGGTTTGAGGTTCTCCTTTCCGAAGCCTTTGAATGGGAGCCTCGGGTTGATGTTAAAATTTCCAACCCTCAAAGGCCTGAATGAAAAGAAGGAACAGCAGGGTGCCGAAGGACTTGAGAAGGTGAGAGCCATTGTCACGCTCTCTTTTTATTTCTGAGATACTAACACAAACGCATTCAATGTTTTATAGGGCAAGACTTAAGGCTCCCTCTAAAAATGTCATTCCTGCGAAAGCAGGAATCCATAAGTTTTAAATATTACTGGACTCCCGCCTTCGCGGGAGTGACAGAATGGGAATTATTAGAGGTTTTTTTAAGCCTTGCCCTACAGGTTAAATCATTTATTGCGTTTTTATTAACACCCAAATGGAGCGGTTTTTTCACCCTTCACAAGGGGGGCGGGGAGGCCGAAAAGCCTTTTAGAGCGATTACCTTTGGTTGGTTGAAGCAACCATGGGGCCTGTTCAATCATCACCTGTTTGGTGAACTCTTAAGGTCTATTGCCCAAATTATCAACGTATCGCATTCTAAAAGGGTTTGCCGCCGGAGGCGAGCCTCGCCTTTGGCGGGAGGCATCTCTGCCTCCCTTGTGAAATAGGGTGAATCGCTCAATATAGGTAACAATTTATGAGAGACCAGATCCCACCATTTTTGTTGCATCGTCCCTCCTCGGATTCCTTTCGTCTTGAAGGAAGGAACCTAAGAACCCCTTTCCTCGAAAAAGGGATGGATCGTCTGGCGGAGATGATCAAAACAGCTTACTCTCAGTGGGAATTTGCCTCAAGAGAAGGGGTTTTCCAGAAGATCGATGCCCGAATCAAAGTCCTCTTCCTCATCTTTTTCGTTGTCATCGTAAGCCTTAAAAAGAATATCGGATCAGAAGGCTTGATCGGAATTTTTGTCTTCTCATTAATGCTCATCTCCCGCCTGAATGTGTTTCATCTTTATAAAAGGATCCTTTTGTTCGGATTGATCTTTGGCTCCCTGGTCGCCCTTCCCTCCATCCTTAATTTATTCGGAGAAGGAGAAGTCCTTTTTACGCTCCTCCGTCTCTCAACGCCATATGAAATCTGGATTTACTCGATCCCTCAGGAAATCGGCATAACAAAAGAGGGGTTATATGGAATGGTCATGCTCACCCTCCGTGTCATCAATTCTCTATCCATCACTTTCCTGTTATTATATACAACCCCGTTTCCGGAGATCATCAAAGCGTTAAAGGTCTTCAGGGTTCCCGATACTTTCCTGATCATTATCACTCTCACCTATAAATACCTTTTCCTTTTTGCAAAGACGGTGGAGGATATGCACCTTGCCAAGAAGAGCAGGCTCCTTCGGGAGATGCGCCACCGTGAGACAAGGAGATGGGTGGCAGGAAGGGTCGCATTCATATTCAGAAAGACCAGGTTAAGGGCGGAGGAAGTTTATAAAGCCATGCTTTGCAGAGGTTTCTCCGATACAATCACTATCCGCCAAACCGCAAAACTGCGGCAGTGCGATTGGGTTGCAGGAATCTCTCTCTTTCTTATTGGATGCTTGTTGTTATGGATTTGAAGGGGTGAATGATGGAAAAGATCATCTGTCTTGAGAATATTAATTACCATTACCATGATGCAATCTCGGCTCTCACGGATATCAGCCTTGAAATTAAAAGGGGCGAAAGGTTTGCGATCATCGGGGCAAATGGAACCGGAAAGACCACCCTGCTTCAGATCATGAACGGTTTGATTTCCCCCTCAAGCGGGAAACTCTTCTTTAAAGGGGATGAAGTATTAAAACAGACCTTGAAGGATAAGGGATTTTTGCGGTTTTTCAGGGGGAGAGTCGGATATGTTTTTCAGGATTCGGATGTCCAGCTCTTCTGCCCCACGGTTCTCGATGAACTTCTTTACGGTCCCCTCCAACTTGGGATCGATGAAACAGAAGCCATGGACAGGGCCTTTGAGATGATGAAGATGCTCAACATCGAGCATCTGAAAGAGAGGCCTACCTATATGCTATCGGGGGGAGAGAAGAAGAAGGTGGCTATCGGTTCTGTTCTGACGATGAATCCGGAAGTCTTGCTCCTTGACGAACCCACGAATGGGCTCGATCCGAAAATGCAATGTTTTCTCGTGGAACTCATGCTCGCTTTGAATGAGGCGGGGAAAACCCTGGTCATTGCCACACACGATCTTTCCCTGGTGGATGAGCTTCAGGCAACCGTAGGGGTCCTTTCTGAGGAACACCGGATGGAAAAAATTGGAAGCGCCATTGACATTCTAAAAGATGAGGAGCTCTTGCTCAGGGTCAATCTGATCCATGAGCATATCCACCGCCATGGCGACATGGCCCACAGACACATTCATTCACATTACCTGTTTCATCGGCATGAGGGGTAGAAAGAACGCTCGGCAAGGTGAAAAGGTTAGGGCTATGAGGCCAGTCTGGTTTAAGGTGACCGGGTTAAGGCCAATGATTTAAACCCTTGCCCTTACCCAAAGACGAAACCGGCATCCTTACCTTTTCCCTAACCCGATATTGAAGGATTACTTATAATTCTTCTCGCCAGCCCGGACCTCAACCTCCAGCATGTTCTCCCGTGGCGGAAGCACGCAGATAAATTTTTCATTGTAGGCACAGGAAGGGTGATAGGCCATATTGAAATCTAAAACCATCTTATATCCGGGCAGAATCTCCGCATCGATATACCTCCCTCCCTCATACGTCTCTTTTCCGTTCGTCCTGTCCTTAAATGGAATGAAGAGAATATCGCTCAAAATCGATTTATAAATTCCAAGCACATACTCCTTCCCGTTCAATTGAAAATGAAATTTTCCGTATCGGATATAGCGTTTGTTGGTCCCCTTATTGGTCAGAAAGGTTGCATAATAATCCGGGTTGTTGATATGGAGAATAGTCCGCTTAATCTCGCCGGAAAAAACATATTTGGAATCGAACGCATAATATTTTAAACCCTTAAAGACCCTTTTCTCTTTGGGAGTCAGGGGAGAACGCTGGTGACTCTTAAAAAATTCATCCCTCTCCTTTCTCCACTCCATCGCCAATTTCTCCTGCTGAGCCTTGAAGTCGGTCTTTTCTCCTTCTCCGGCCATTGAAAGCCCTGAAAAGACTGACAAGATCAACAGGTTCAAAAAGACAAAAAGAAATCCTTCACTTTTCATAAAAATCTCTCCATCCCTTTTCCATTTTAACAAAATCAACCTTTGGACGCAAATCGTTTGAAAGCCTTCTTGCTATCTTTCCAATGATAAATATTGGCATTTAAATTGCCTGTTATCTATACGAAATCCACATCTCCTGCGTAACAGAAATTCTCGAAATCAAAAAGCGCTTTCTATTCACAGCTTTCAGATTCGATGATTTTGAAGACCCCAATATCCATGATTAAAAAGGTTTCAATTTTGTTAACTCTGTTCATTTTTGGGATCATCGCTTCGGGATGGGCTGATGAAGTAAAATCGATACATAACATGACTAATCAAGAAATAAGAATAAAAATGGATGAAAATAAAAGAACCATACGGGAAAAGAAGGGCCCTGCAAAAACCGCAACTCAGTTATCAGAAAATAATCAAAATAGATCCTTAACCGATATTCCATACATAGATTATGGAGCAAGGGTGAGAAGAACCACACCCAAAATATACTTTTAAAAGGCCGTGGAAGAGAAAAAGTGGATTCCATTAGCAGAAGGCCTGGATCGTGTGATTTCTTCATACGACTTCGCTCAACATGTTTGGAAAGATAAACTCTTTAATTTTATGGGAACGGCCGAAGCTCACTTATCAAAACCAGCGTTGAGCCAACCCATTTTGGGATCACCGTCAACGGGAATTGAACTACCACCAGCTACAAGCTGGTGGATTCTCTACTGACTGAAGTCAGCTAAAGACAAAACAAACAGCACAGAAATCCTCACGAGGGGAAATCTAAAAAACCTGCACACAGTGTGCATACTAAAGTCTTCGCCTGAAGGCGAGGGCTTTTCTCCCCGAGTGAGACAATAAATATCTTGATGAAGGTAGGGTCTTGGATAAATTTAAACCTTTTAAGCTTAAGAGAGAAGAAAGTTTCAAATCAATATTTATGGAATTCCGTTTAACTTATAATCCAGTGAGTGAGCATGTAGTTATAAAGATGAATGTGACCCCTTCTGAAAATGAACCTGGATTTATCATTCCATTTAAATGAAGTTCGGAACGGATTGAAGTATGGATAAAGATTATTTAAATATCCTCATCTTCAGCCATACATCCTTCGGGGTCAGACGTTTGAGGATGGGGAAGGAAACTTTTAAAACCCTCCTTTACCTTTTCGTCTTTTTTCAATTTGCTCTTATGTTCTTGTTGTGTGACTATATCCAGGTTAAGAAAAAAATCTCTCTCCTGAATCAATTGCGCCACGAGACGACGGTTCAAAAGTCTCACATCCAATTATTCTCAACAAAAATTGAAGCACTAGAAAAACAACTCTCCAAATTAAAGGATTTCGATCAGCGTATCCACACCATCGCTAACCTGGGGAAAGGTCAGGAGGTCGCTTCTTTTATCGGGGTGGGTGGAACATCACCCCCTATAAATATAAGGACATTAAAACAACAACCCAAAGAAGTGAACCCCGTTAGAAATTCCAGTGGAACATTAAACCCCGCCGGAATTATTCTAAAACCTAACCCCACTGCAGAGCAGCAGGGCATTATTTCTAACGGGGTGAAGGATTAGGAAGGAAATATGAATCCGTCTCCAATTTCCATAAAGAAAAGTCGATTGATTTTTTATTTGATTTTGTGTAACCATGAAGGTAATGAAGAAGAGCGAATGGAGTGGTTATCTCTACATCCTCGTCGGAGCAACGCTCTGGGGCATTTCCAGTGTGGTGGCAAAATCGCTTTTCAATATTGGTCTCCCCCCCGTTGAACTCATTTTTGTCCGGTTGACCCTTGCTACGTTTATCCTTCTCATCATTCTTCTCATCTATGACCGGAGAAGGATCATCATTTCTCCCAAGGACTTATCCTACTTCCTCATCCTGGGAGGAGTTGCAGTAACAGGAATGAATTTTTTTTATTACTATACGATCAGCAAGATCCATG
>VGRU01000178.1 GCA_016875255.1 Deltaproteobacteria bacterium | reverse complement strand
GATGGGACTTTTACCGGAGGAAGTGGTATTTGTAGGAGATACGCTCACCGATATTGAGACGGGAAAAGAGGCGGGAGTGGATGTTTATGCCCTGCCCACAGGATTTCACACCCGGAAGGAACTCTCGCAAAAGAAACCGAAACGGATATTGAGGAACCTTAAAGAACTTACCAATTTGCTGGATCAACCCTTGTGATCATGGGGTGGACAGGAGACTGTGTCACAATCCTTTTTTGTCACCCTGAATTTATTTCAGGGTCTCACAAGGTATTGATTCCATGAGGTGCTGAAACAAGTTCAGCATGACATTTTTTACCTTTTCCCCTATTGTGACACAGTCTCCAAATATAGTAATAAAACCACTTCGCTCTTCCTCACCCCTGTTTCACCAGGCCATCATACCAGGCTAAATTATTTCTGATCTGTTCAGGGATCGGTAGTTCATAAGGGCAGCGTTTTAAGCAATCCCCGCATTCGGTGCAGTTTCGTGCCTTCTCTACGAGAGAGTGAAACCAATCGAGTTCTTCTGCGCCACGCCCAAATCGCTTGACGATAGATCTTAGTCCCATCATGTGCTGAATGCCGATCTTCTCCGGACAGGGCTGGCAGTAATCACATCTTCGGCAGAACTGATGATCCAGCTCACTCTTCAGGGTTTCGATGTAACTCCAGTCTCTCCGTGTAAGGGAATGATCTTGAGAAAAAATCTCCCAGTTGGCTCTTGCCTTTTCAAGGGTTTCCGATCCCGGAATCGGAACGATATCCGGTTGGGCAAGGACAAACCTCAGGGCCGGACCCGGCTCCTCAATCACCCCGCCCGAAAAAGGTTTCATGGAAATCATCCCGATATCTTTCGCCCTGGCTAAAGGAAAAACTTTCCTGTCGGCGTCAGGTTCAAGAAAGCTATAACAGGCCATGATCACATCAAAATATCCATCTTCAACCGCCCTCTTCAAAACATCAAGGCTATGGCTCGTGATGCCGATGAAATCGATTTTGCCTCCATCCCGCATGCGCATCAATCCTTCGTAGGCTCCGCCCGGACCCATCGCTTTTTCATAATCCTCCAGACGGGAGATGTTGTGGAGATGGTAAAGGTGAATCTTTTTCGCTTTCAACTCTCTCAGGCTGATACGGACTTCATCCTCTATCCGATTCGTTCTCACGAGAGATTTTGTTGAAAGAACAACCTCTCGATCGGTTGTTTGAAGGGCCAATCCGATTCGGTATTCGCTGTTCGTATACCCGCGGGCGGTATCCAGGAGGTCCACTCCCATATCAATAACGGCTTTGATCACCGAGACTGCCTCTTGCTCATTCACCCGCTGGATGGGAATCCCTCCCCATCCCAATTGGTTTACATAGAGGTTTGTCCTGCCCAGTCTTACTTTTTCCATTCACTCTCTTCCGTAATATTTCTCTTTTATCGATGGGAGATTCGATTTTCGGTGGGATCGCAAAGACGGGATGGATGGGAGATTCCGGTTAACTCTCTTTCTTCTCCTCATCTTCCTGTCTCTTTAGAAAGGCCTGAATGTAGACGACCTTATCCTCTTTTGACTCTTCCCTCTTTCCGAAGGGAAAAGGTCTTCCAGACTTTTGGTAAGCCTCCTCCAGTTTGCCGATCACCTCCTGGAGTTTGGGATCCTGGTTTACAAGATCGTTCACCTGCTGGTCAAAATAACCGCTGGCGGTTTCAAGCCTTGAGAGGTCCATCTCTGTTTTCATCAAGCCGTTCAATTTTTTCAGAACGCCAAAGACGACCTTGATATTCCTTGCCTGGAGGTACTGAGGGGCATGGCCCCAGAGGCTGACCGCCTTTAGCCCCCTCTTTCGTGCGGCCTCAAGAAGAAAGGTGTGGATGCTGATGGGGCCGACATATTCGGTCAGGTTGAGTCCAGCCTCAAGAACCTCTTTTTTAAAACCTTCCTGATTATAGACCGCGCTGACCACGGTGGGATGAGAATGGGGAATGTAGTCGTAGGTCCCGCCAAGGGTGAAGATCTGATCGACTGCAAATCTCTGAGCAAGATCGAGAAAGAGATCAGTGAAGATGTCCCAGCGAAGATGGGGCTCGATTCCAGAAAAAAGGATGAGGTCTTTCCCGGACAGGTCCTTTGAATGGTAAAAATGGTTGCCCGGAAAATTTAATTCCATCAATCTTCCATCCTTGATGATGGCCGCTGGACGATTGGAGGACATCTCATAAAAATTCTCCATCGGAATGGAGGCAAACCTTTTCGCCTTCAGGGTTTCAACCAGATGCTGAAGGGAAAAAGACGAGACCTCGGCCGCATTCGGCCACCCCTCGAATCCGGCAATCAGGTGGGGTTGGTTTAAGATTGGGAGGTCATGGTAAATGATTTCATCCATTGGCTGTTATTCCCCTAAAGGCTTCCCGATCAGCCTCTCGTAGGCTTCCAAATATTTCTCTCCTGTTTTCTGAATGATCTCCTCAGGCAATTCAGGGGCAGGAGGCGTCTTATTCCATTTGATGGAGAGGAGATAATCTCTCAGGTACTGCTTATCAAAACTCTTCTGGGAACCTCCTTCCTTGTAGCCATCCTTGGGCCAGAACCTGGACGAGTCCGGAGTAAGAAGTTCATCGATCAGAATCAACTTCCCATCCTTGATTCCGAATTCCATCTTCGTATCCGCGATCAGAATCCCCCTCTTTTCCGCAAAATCCCTGGCCTTTTGATAGACGCCAATGGAGACGGATCTCAATTGTCGGGCCAGGTCCTTTCCGATGATCTTCTCCATCTCCTCAAAGGAGATGTTCTCGTCATGAAGCCCCTGCTCTGCTTTTGTGGAGGGAGTAAAAATAGGCTCCTCCAGCTTTGAGGACTCCAACAGCCCTTTCGGAAGGGAAATCCCGCAGATCTCCCCTGTCTTTTTATAATCCTCCCAGCCTGAGCCGGAAAGATACCCTCTGACAATACACTCAACGGGAAGAACTTTTGTCTTGACCACCAGCATGGACCGTCCTTCCAGAATCTCCTTGTAGGGAAGGCACTCCTCTGGAAAATCCCTGGTATGGAAGGAGATAATGTGGTTCGGAACAATCTCCGCCGTGAAATCAAACCAGAATTTTGAAAGTTGAGTCAGAATCCTTCCCTTGTCCGGAATGGGATTGGGCATGACCACATCGAAAGCGGAGATCCGGTCGGTGGCGACGATCAGAAGCCTTTCTCCAAGATCATAGATATCTCTTACCTTTCCCCTCCCCTTCAGGGTCAGGGATTTGAATTCGGTCTGAGAAATGACACGGGATGACATAGACATCACCTCCATTGGAAATGGTTAATTGGAAATGTAGGTTTGAAAAATATAACATACTCTGATTGACTTTTCTATAAAAAATGTTAATCTCATGTAGCTTTTCAGGTATAGTTTTTATCCCCCTTTGGCAAAGGGGGATATAGGGGGATTTTAAAAATATATTTGGAAAATCTCCCCTCTCCCCTCTTTTCCAAAGAGGGGTAAAAGAATCCTTTTATACTACATATAAATTGAACCTATAAATAAGGGTTTACAATCTCATTTCCAAATTATGCTCAGCGACAAGCTCGGACACCGTCTCGATCCCTATCTCTACCCCCCATTTAAAAAAATCTTCGGAGAATGGGGCGATCCCAATCTCTTCACTCTGCTTGGATTCTTCTCAACCCTGGCCGCTTCATGGTTGATCCTGAAAGGGTTCTGGCTCTCAGCAGGCCTGGCGATCATTCTTTCGGGCCTTTTCGATCTACTGGACGGGGTCATTGCAAGGAACTTAGGAAAGGCGACGATCTTCGGAAGTTTCTTCGACTCGGTGATGGATAGATATTCGGACCTTCTCCTCCTTCTGGCCCTCACCATCCATTATCTGAAAGAGGGAGACTCCGGCCTTGTCATTCTCACCTCTGTGGTTGCCATCGGAATTGCCCTCATTCCCTATGTTCGGGCAAAGGCAGAGTCGCTAAAGATCTCCTGCCATGTCGGATTGATGGAAAGGGCGGAGAGGATCATCCTTCTCTCCCTGGGGGCCCTGTTGAACTGGATGGAACCGGTCCTCTGGATTCTGGCCGTTCTCACCCACCTCACCGTTCTACACCGGATCTATTATGTGTGGAAGGAAATCCGAAATTCGAATATCGGGCGAAGCATCACGAAGTGATCAATCCGAAACAAACCCTAATGTAGTGAATCTAACACTTCTTTATAATAATCCCAAGCCCGTCATTCCCGCGAAGGCGGGAATCCAGGTTGAAAAAACTGGATTCCGGGTCAAGCCCGGAATGACAAATAAAGGAATTCAAAACGGTTTCTATAGGTTCGGGTCATTTTGATTTTGAACATTCGTGCTTGTTTCGAAATTCGAATTTCGAGCTTCGAATTTATGCATTCCTTGCCATCTCCTGAATCTCTTTCAGCAGGGTGGACATAAGCTCGGATTCTTTTACCTTCTTTATAATCTTCCCTTTTTTAAAAAGGAGCCCAACCCCTTTCCCTCCGGCAATCCCGATATCCGCCTCCCTCGCCTCGCCAGGGCCATTGACCACGCACCCCATGATGGCGATGGTCATGGGCGCAGTGACTTTCTGAACCCCTTTCTCTACTTTCTCCACAAGATGGCTGAGATCAATTTCACAGCGGCCGCAGGTCGGGCAGGAGATGATTTCAACACCCCTCTCCCGAATCTTTAACGCCCTCAATATCTCATAACCCACACGAACCTCTTCAACGGGATCTCCGGTCAAAGAGACCCGGATCGTATCTCCGATCCCCTCGCTGAGAAGAAGTCCTATCCCAATGGCCGATTTAACGACTGCTCCCGAGCCCCTCCCTGCCTCCGTGATTCCGAGATGGAGCGGATAGTTGGACTTTCTTGAAAAGTATCGGTAGGCTTCCACCGTCCTCAGGACATCGGACGCCTTTAAAGAGACTTTGATGAGATGAAAACCGAGATCCTCCATATATTCAATTGTCCGGAGTCCGCTTAAAACCATGGCCATGGATGTCGGTCCATTGAAACGCTTTAAAAGGTCTTTCTCAATGGAACCGGCATTCACTCCAATGCGAATGGGAATAGATCGATGTTTGGCTTCTGTCACAATGGCCTTCAGGCGGTCTTTTCCTCCGATATTCCCGGGATTGATACGAAGCGCATCTGCCCCATGTTCGATAGACATCAGAGCCAGCCGGTAATTAAAATGGATATCCGCAATGAGGGGAATCTTAATCCTTTTCTTGATCCGTCCAATGGCGCGGGCCGCTTCCTCATCCGGAATCGCCACCCGGATGATCTCGCATCCTGCTGCCTCAAGGCGGCGGATCTGATGGACCGTCCTGCGAACATCCCGCGTATCGGTCTTTGTCATCGACTGGATAGAAACGGGCGCATTCCCTCCGATCTTAACGGAGCCAACGAATATTTGACGGGTTTTTCTGCGTTGAATCATAAGATAAAACAGGGATCAAGGGTTCATGGGTTCGAGGGTTCAAGTGCAAATACAAAAAAGAATTTTTCTTTAACTGGTTTACACCTCGACCCCTTGGCCCCTGGACCCCTGGAATCCTTTCTTGCGTTCTCTCCACTCCTCCACGATCAGATAGAGTGTCGGGATGAAGACCAGCGTGAGGAACATGGAGACCATGAGGCCGCCGATCACAGCGATGGCCAGACCAATATATGCTTCAGCCCCTTCCCCCAACCCGAGGGCCATGGGAGTCAGCCCTAAGATCGTCGTAAACGAGGTCATCAGAATAGGTCTGAGACGAATCCGTCCCCCATGGATGATCGCTTCCTTTAACGGAACCCCTTCCACATTCCGGAGCCGGTTGATGAAATCCACCAGGAGGATCGCATTGTTCACAACGATCCCGACCATCATGATAATCCCCATGAAGGAGACCATGCTCAAGGTGTTTCCGGTGAGGAAGAGGGCCCAGAGGACACCGATGAGACCCAGCGGGACGGAGAACATGACCAGAAATGGATGGAGCAGGGAGGCGAATTGGGAGGCTAACACCATGTAGACCAGAAAGATGGCGAGCCCAATCGAGAAGAGAAGGGTTCGAAAGGCCTCTTGCTGTTCCAGGCGCGCCCCTTTCAACACGATAGAAAACCCCTCCGGGATCTCCATCCGGGATATCTTTGCTTCAATTTCAGAGGCAATCGACCCGAGATCCCTTCCGCTTGTATTGGCCGTCACATGGACCATCCTCTGCTGGTATTTGCGCTCTAATTGAACGGGAGACGTCGTTCGAACCACTTCCGCCACATTCTCCAGGGGAACCAGCCTTCCATCGAGGGCGGGAAGAGGTAACCGGGCCAGATCCTCGGGCTTGCTCCTGTCTTCTTCGCGAAGCCGGACCCTCACAAAATGTTCACGGCCAGTCACGGGATCAACATAGACGGCGGCCTCCATCCCCTCAATCGCCCCCCTGACGATCTCTCCCACCCGGGAGGTGGTCAATCCCAGAGTCGCCAGCCTGTCCTGTCTGATTCGGATCTGATATTCGGGCAACCCTTCCTCGCGGCTGATCTGAATATCGGTCACCCCTCCGACCTCCCGGAGGATTCCCTCCACCTCTTTTGCAAGGCGACTTCCTGTGGGGATGTCGAATCCAAGGATTTCCACATCGATCGGTTCATCCGCTCCGAATGTGATCACTCTCGAGATGAGGCCGCCAGGAAAGACCGTGATCTTCGCCCCTGGAATATTCCTGACCTTCTCCCTCAGACTGCTGGCTATCATCTCAGCCGACCTTTTCCTCTCCGATTGATCGACCAGCATCAAAGAAGCCATTCCGGTATGAGGCCCGGCAAACCTTCCGCCGAAGATGACAGATCTCCCTCGCCCTGAACCTGTTCTGGCCCAGAGCGATTTTAATTCGGGGACTTCGTTAACAATAATCTCCTCCACCTGCTCCATCACCCGTTTTGTTTCCTCCAGAGAGGAACCGACCGGAAGCCGGATGTTCATCCGCACCTGCCCTTCATCCGAGGAAGGAAAGAGTTCTGTCCCGATGAGAGGAATGAGAAGGAGTGTTCCCAAAAAAGCGGACACCACGCCTGTCACAACAAGCTTCCGGTGGGACAGGGCAAATGTAAGGGTGTTGTGGTATCGTTGATCCATCCACAGGAAGAGCGGATGGGTCTTCTGCAGGATTCTCTGGACCCGGGATGGGCTTGCCGTCAACCGGACCGGGCGGAGAAATTTGTTGGTCAGAATAGGCACCAGGGTCAGCGACGCAAAGAGGGAGGCCAGTAGTGAGAATCCAACCGTATAAGCCAACTGGACGAACAGAATGGGCGCGATCCCGGTCACAAAAAACAGGGGGAGAAAGACGATGATGCTGGTCAGCGAAGCCGCAATGACCGGTTTGCTTACTTCTGCCGCCCCTTTGTAGGAAGCCTCTTCCGGAGGCGCTCCCGCCTCCATATGCCGGTTGATATTCTCGAGCACGACGATGGCATCATCCACCAGGCGGCCTACTCCAAGGGCCAGCCCACCGAGGGTCATGATGTTAAGGGTAAACTTTCCGAAATGCAGGAGCACGAATGTGGCGATGATGGAAACCGGAATGGCGTGGGCAATGATGAGCGTGCTGGTCACATTTCTTAAAAAGAGGAGGATGATCGTAACCGCGAGGAAGGCCCCCATCATGGCCTCCTTCTGAAGATTCTTGATCGATTTTCGGAT
>VGRU01000177.1 GCA_016875255.1 Deltaproteobacteria bacterium | reverse complement strand
CATCGAGATAGGCCACTCCCTGCCCCATCTCCTTGCCCTCTTTAACGATTTTGGCATTCATGTCCTCTCCAGGAAGGACGACGGGTTTCAAAGAGTTTGCCAGGGCATTGATGTTGAGCACTTCTATCCCCTGGAGCCCGGCGACCTTGTTGAGGTTGGAATCATTGGTGATGATTTTTCCATTGACTTCTTTGGCGAGTTCAACCAGCTTGGCATCGACCTCTTTGACCGAGGCGTAGTCCGTGTCGACAATCCGGACATCCACATTGACCTGCTTCTGGATATGATGGAGGATTTCAAGTCCCCTTTTTCCCCTGGTTCGTTTGATGGGATCATGGGAGTCGGCGATGTGCTGGAGTTCCCCGAGAACAAATTGGGGGATAAGAAGGGGGCCCTCAATAAAACCCGTTTCAGCGATGTCGGCGATGCGGCCATCGATGATGACGCTGGTGTCCAGAATCTTGGCGATTCCATCCCGGGGAAGCTCTTTCCCCATGGGGTTCCAATTCCTCGAACCATGGGGCAGATGGAATTCGACTGCCTTTTTTAAGCCGATCCTCAGACCGGTATATCCGCACACCCCATAAAGCAGACCCATCACAGGCAAGGCCATTTGTTGTTCATTGAAGAAAAAGGGAAAGAAAATATTGGAAATGAGATTGGCTAAGATGACTCCAAGGATCAGTCCGATAAAACTTCCTAAAAGATTTTTTAAAGGAACTCTTCTCAACCGATCCTCCATGAGGAGGGTCAGGCCGGAGAGAAGCAGACCCCCGAAAAGCCCGAACAAACCCATCCGGGGTGAAATTCCCTTAGTCAAGAAGTATCCGCTTGCACCGCAGATGAAAAACAAAAAAAGACGAAGAATCCAAGTGTCCAACTCGTTCACCTCCTTTCGATGAAGTTTTGATTGATACGTTCGACGGCACCAAACCCCGATTTTTAAATCGGGGTAATGGTTCGACAAGCCTCTCGACAGGCTCAAGGCCCTGAGTTTATCGAAGGGCTCACCATCCCGAGCAGAGTCGAGGGAAAAGCGCCGCTCAGTATCAACCCTGAGCATACCCCGGGTGCCTGTCCTGAGCGATGTCGAAGGATCAGATCGGGGAGTCGAATGGGTTGATATAAAGATGAGACGGGGGAGAGAGATGCCTATGCCCCAAAGATCATATGGATCTCTTTCAGGATGTTCGACTCTTTCACATCCTTGGCGATCGCCAGTTCCTTGACCAGGAGCGTTTTGGCCATGTCCATAATTTTTTTCTCGCCGAAGGAGAGTTCTTTTTCTGACTTCAGGATATGGAGGTCCCGAAACACTTCCGCAATTTCGTAGATGGACCCCTTATTGATCTTTTCCATATACTCCCGGTATCTCCGGTTCCATGTCTGATTATCAAGGGTGATCTCCCTGTCTTTCAATATCCCGATCACCTTCCGGACTTCGATCTTCCGGATCACGGTTCTCAGGCCGGCGGATTCTACATTATCTTCGGGGACCATGATGGTCATCCCGTTATCGACGAAGCGGAGGATATAGAAACTCTGCTCCTTACCCGAAATACGCTTGGTCTCAATGGCTTCGATGACTCCTACCCCGTGACCCGGGTAGACGGCTTTATCACCAATGTGAAACATAACATTTACCCTCCTTCCTTATCATTCACTATCCAAAGAAGTTATCTTCCTCGTATCAGCCCGACTTTTTGGTTGCAGGCGAGCAGTTGAGCGAGGCCTCAGGTTCCTTCGCGTCCGGCGAGTTTTAATATATCCTCTTCGTCAGGCTTCTTTCCCTGAATCAGCCTTCCGATAGAAGCATCCATTCCAAAGAGGGTTGAGATCTGAATCTTTCCCTTCATCAGCCTTCTTTCCCCAGGGCTCCCGGGTTGAAACACCTCCATCATATCTCCCACCCTGAGCCCGCTTAATTTGCCTGCATTGATATAGACCTCTTCTCCATCCACTTTGGCAACCCGGCAAAACCAGTCCAGACGGTCCAATTCCCTTGAAAGGGATCGACTGAGGTTTGAAACCGTCAGGTCAAACGCTCTTCCTTTTGCTTTCTCATCGGAGAAGGCCCCCCTCTCTTTCGTGGGAACGATGGCATTCTGGGCCGAAAGAGTTTTGAGGATTTTACCGGAGAAGGTATCTATAATTTTCATCTCTATTTTAATAATGGCTGTTGACGTCTCATCCTGACCCTTTGTTCCTTTTGTGGTGAAGACATAGGGCCCCGAGAGTTCTCCCAGAACGATAGCATGAATGCCGAAAACCTCGCTGAGCATTTTTGAGATTTTCGGGGAATCCAGATCAGATGGGGAGCCCTCCTTTTTTTCAAGAAATTCTTTTACCATCTGATAGTCAACAAAAAGAACCTGGAAGGACCTTTGCGTCATTTCTTTCATCAGTCTTTCGGCCAACCAGTCGCCGAAGGTCTCTTCGGCAGAAGCGGTTCGATCATCGAAGTGAGCGATCAACACCTTCTTCTTTAAGTGGGCGACGGAGGAGACTGAAACAGAGGCTGAAAGGGTCTCTTGTTCCGGCTTGGAAGAAGGTAAGGAGGTTGTGGGGGCAGGGGAGGTCCTTTGCTCTTGCCCACCGCGTATGGACGGAGCGGCATAAGCTTCTCTCTTGGCTAAATATTCCTCCACAGGAATATAGAGATACTTAGGCTGGCTTCCTCCCTCAGAGATATGGGGATTTAGGACCTTCACATATTCATGCCTGTCGATGATGATGATCTCTTTATCCACCAATTCCTTTGTTTTTGCCTTATGAGGGGGTCCCTTTTTAATCGGAAACCAGGATGGTGTGGAACAGGCAAAAACAAGAAAAAGGGTTAAAATCAGGATAAAAACAAGAAAACAGGGTTTGTTTGCGGTCGATTCCATTTTTTCCCTTAAACTAACAATTCAGTATACCCTAAAATTGTGAAAAAATCAACGCAGAAATCGGAGAAATCGGAGGAAATCGACTTTTCTTTTTTAAAATCAATCGGCGATTTTTAAAAAAAGGGTCTTCTCCAAATCGAGTAGGTCGTATCCAATTTTTTCTCTCCCCCTCTTTAGCAAAGAGGGGTGAGGGGAGATTTTGTAAATAATTAGTGGAAACAATCTGTTAGGGGTTTTTAACCACTGCGGTTGAGGAAGGCGATAACCTTTTGAAGGTCTGCAGGAATGTCCACCCCGATTGGTTCGTAATCCACAGGGATCACTTTAATCTTATAACCATTTTCCAGGGCACGGAGCTGTTCCAGCTTCTCCAGTTTTTCCAGCGGGGTGGGTTTCATCTTGGCGAATTTTAAGAGAAAGCTCCGACGATAAACATAGAGACCGATGGTTTTGAAAAGTTTTTTTGATAGAAGTTTTCCTCTCATTTCAGGATTGGACAGGATCTGTTCGATGGTGAAATCCCTTGGGAAGGGAATAGGGGACCTCGAAAAGTAAAGGGCAAAGCTTTTTCCATCTACCACCACTTTTCCTTGATGGGGATTCAACCAGTCCTTTATGTCTTTGATCTTTGTCATCAAAGAGGACATCGCAAGGGTTTCGTCCCTTAAAAGAGGTCTGATCGCTTTATCAATGATGGACCCTTTGATCAGGGGTTCATCTCCCTGGACATTGACGATGATCTCGGACCTGAGCCCTTGTGCCACCTCCGCGACACGGTCGGTTCCAGTAGAATGATCCGGAGAGGTCATCACAACTCTTCCCCCGAACCCCTGCACTGCCTCCAGGATTCGCTGGTCATCGGTGGCGACAATAACTTCCCCGATCAATTTCGACTGACAGACCCCTTCATAGACCCATTGAATCATCGGCTTGCCGAGAATATCGACAAGGGGTTTCCCTTCGAACCGTGTCGACCCATATCGCGCAGGAATAATTGCAGTGATCTTCATAGGATTTAAATCCCCCTTACTCCTTCTTATCAAAAGAAGG
Source organism: Deltaproteobacteria bacterium (assembly GCA_016875255.1). The sequence continues at coordinate 3,764 of VGRU01000177.1, read as the reverse complement.
AAATGTTTCACCTCCCTTTGGCAAATGGTTCGACATGCTCACCATCCTGAGCTTGCCGAAGGAGGGAGGCGGGGAGGGATTTTAAAAGATTTATTGTCTCACTCGGGGAGAAAAACCCTCGCCTTCAGGCGAAGACTTTAGTGTGCACACTGTGTGCAGGTTTTTTAGATTTCCCCTCGTGAGGATTTCTGTGCTGTTTGTTTTGTCTTTAGCTGACTTCAGTCAGTAGAGAATCCACCAGCTTGTAGCTGGTGGTAGTTCAATTCAAACCGCCAAATTGATGCTACAATTTTATTTAAGCAGATTAATCCAGGCCTGTCAATGATTCATGCAATTCAATCACCTCATCCCCCGGCCTCTCCATTTCATCGTTTCCCAGTATAGATATACCCTAAAAAACTAAGTGCTTCGATTCGCAAATACGATCACGTATCCTCATGCTGTGAGTTGAAATAATGACTCACTCAGCACTAAGTCCTGAGTAAATAAATAGGTTACCGAATTTATGAATCGATGGACTAAGCTATGTGACTGTTAACAATAGTTGACAACTGTAATTATACATTACAATCCAAAGCCTAATTCCCCATGTATGCAGGCTTCATAAAAATCAAATTAATCTTTTAATTTCGATATATTACAAAAATCTTAAAATTTCTAATCCTTTGGCAAGGAATTTGCTAAGTATTAAATGTCTTGTTTAAGCAATTTCTTATCTACTGTGACACCACTTTCAAAAATGATGACGCTTTGTGCTATGTTCGGTCAACCCTGAGCGTTCGACTGAGCTCACGCCGAAGTCAAGCCCCAACTTTCAGGCTGGGGAGTCGAAGGGTTGACTTTTTTAAACGATTTTAGTAGATATTTGGTAATGGGTAATAGATCATTTCGGTAATTTGTGAAGAAAACGCCCTCCCTTTTAAATGTTCCATTTTAATCATCGGAGAAAAGATGATTCGGGTCCCTTATAAGATGCCCCAACAAAAGCTCTAAGGGGGATTTCTTGTCCTCTTGGAGCCTTCCTTTTAAAGTTTTCAATCTTTCTAAAAATATCTGAAGCTTTAGCGAAGGTGGATAGGCTTCGGTGGGTTTCGCTGAAGTTGTGAAGATGCCCAGTGCGGAAGCAGGGGGAACTTCACGATCTGCTTTAAAAGCATCGGTGATTGACCGGAGAGGAGAGGGCTATGAGAAGTTTCATTTTAATAATGATTATTATCGTCCTATCAGTATTGAGTGGATGTGGAACCCCGCAGCGGGAGGTAAGGAGAATCGAGATTTCCCCTCAAATGTCATCCGTCATTACTTATCCATCCGATGTCCGGGGTACCTATATAGTAAAAGAGGGGTCCGATCTGAAGTTCTGCGCTGAACCTGTCCCTGATGTAGCTTTAGAATCTATTCAAAAACTGATTGGAAACATCAAACTCACATTGCCTCAACAGCAAAAAGTTGATTTTGGTCTCACCAGCGATCTTACGGTGAAGGCAATTGAATTGGCGGGTCGAACCCAACTCCTCCTAATCGCCCGTGAGATGCTTTACCGTGCCTGTGAAATGTCCATCAATCACCCCACTAAGGTGTCTGATGCTATGGAGATGTACAAAATCGTGGTCCAACTCATTAAAGACCTGGGCCAGGCAGAAAAGACTCAAGCAGATGCCAACCTTAAGAAAAGAGAAGCAGAACTCAATAATGCCAAGGCAGCTTTGGAGAAAATCCTTAAAGGGGTTCCAAACTGAGGGGAGGAATCTATGAGCAAGATGACCGAGCTGATTAAGGAGTTGGCAAAAGATCACAGGAAGATCAGTATCTTATTGCCGGGCATCGGGTCTGTCTCTGTGAAAGTAGAGACCTTTGAAGACGACTTAGTGGTGGCAGTCCGAGATAACAATCTCAAAGTGGTCATGCATTACACACAATTTGTACTTGAATCCGGGTAGCCCGGTAGAATGGAAGGCAGGGGGGGGCCATTCCATGCCAGCCACGTATGCCCATTTGATGATTACGGAAAAGGCCTTGGAGCGGTTCGTCGGAGATGAGGCCATCGATGAAAAACTCCGCGGCTCTACTTTAACTCATTCCCATTTTGTTCACCTCGGTTCCGTCGGTCCGGACTATCCGTATCTCGATGTCTTTCAACCGAAACAAAAAGATTGGGCTGACCACATGCATTACCGGCACACCGGGGATGCCATTAAAACCATGGCTCAGAAACTCTCGGATTTATGGAGTGGCGGTATCGTAAGAGAAGAATTTATTGTCCCATTCTGTTGGGTGTTGGGTTATCTCTCCCATGTGACCGGAGACTTGGTGATCCACCCGGTCGTCATGAACATTGTCGGAGAATACAAAGGGCACGAAACAGAACATCGTCAATGCGAGATGATTCAGGATGCCTTCATCTACAATAAGGTTCGCAGAGGAGCGGAGATTGAACATAACAAGTTAATGGAGATCGTCCAACTCTGTTCAGCCCCCGGGGATAAGGATAAAATCCATCCTATCTTAGGTGCCTTCTGGAAAGAGGTTCTCCATGCCCATTTTCCGGCAGATTACCAGGACAATCTTCCGGAAGTTGACCAATGGCATGATCAATTTGAGGACTGGATTGGGTTTGCAGGAAGACCCTTATTCGTAGGTCGCATTTTCGACCCCAGCCACAAATATACCTATAAAAGAAGCTTTGACGTCACCCCTGAAGAGAAGGAATCTTTTTGGGATCATCTTCCTCTTCCGAATGACCGGATCGGAAATTATGAAACAGATCTCTTTCCAAAGGCTGCAGGCCACGCGGCCGATCATTGGATTCTTTTGTCAAAAGGGATCGCCGGAGGAGACATAGGCCCGTTTCTTTCTACTATCACCAATGGCGACCTCGATACCGGCAGGGAATTGGGAACTAACAGATTAATCTATTGGTAAGCATGATAAGGAACAAACTAAAAATCTTCTTTTTCTGTTCATTGGTCGTTTTCATACTGGCCTCATGCCCGTGGTTTCAGTCCTCTCAGGGATTTGATCGACAAGCGGTTGCCGAGTTAGAGGAATATCTGATCGATTTTTCAAAGAAGATTGAGGGACACAGGCTTTCAACCGGACCGCTTCCATCTGATCTAAACGCCGAGATTTTTTTTTCATTCTGGAACAGTACTATCCTGACAAAGAGATCATCCGGAAAGTAAAGAAATATCCGGTGAGAGTTTATCCTGAAAACAATAGCTATGTCTTGATCCTTTGCGATCAGGAGTCAAAATTCATCCTTTACAAGGACCTCGGAAGAACGATCACCTTTGTCGATCACCCCTATTGGCGTGAAGAGAAGAAGATGCCTTGTAACGAATGAGGGGAATGGGGGTCAAATATTTGTCTTTGAAAGGAAATGATTAAAAGGATCTGGTCTTCAAGGTTGGTGGAATTTGGTGGAAAAGGTGAACGCTGAGAAAAAGGATTTTATCCTCATTATGCCTATCCACGGAGGTATGCCATGACAGGAATACGAGATTCCTTTGACAAGCTTATGGGAATGACAGGGCGGGGAGATTGGGAAAACTTACCCAGGGCCATTGTAGACTCCTTACATATTCCAGTCTCCCTATCAATGGTTAGAGCCCCGGTGATATTATTGCTCCAATCTCTCGGGCCATTTGTACCTGCAACCGAGAGAGAAAAGGTCTTAACCTCTCTGATTCAAATATTATCGCCATGGGGAGAGAGCAGGGGAGGCCGAAGAGGCATCCGCTGGACACAGAAGGATTGGGATGGGG
>VGRU01000176.1 GCA_016875255.1 Deltaproteobacteria bacterium | reverse complement strand
TTCTCTTCTTATCGTCTGCCGCATGGGCTTCTGCATCCCTGACCATCTTTTTGATCTCATCCTCGTGGAGGCCGCTTGAAGCGGTGATCTTGATGGACTGCTCTTTTCCTGTTCCAAGGTCTTTTGCCGAGACATGAACAATCCCATTGGCATCGATGTCGAAGGTCACCTCAATCTGAGGGAGGCCCCTCGGAGCAAGAGGAATGCCCACGAGTTCAAACTGGCCAAGGGTTTTATTATCAGCGGCCATCTCCCTTTCACCCTGGAGCACGTGGATCGTCACCGCGGGTTGATTGTCGGATGCCGTTGAGAAGATCTGGCTCTTTTTGGTCGGGATGGTGGTGTTTCGCTCAATCAGTTTGGTGGCGACGCCACCGAGCGTTTCGATCCCGAGGGAAAGCGGGGTGACATCGAGCAAAAGCACATCCTTCACCTCACCCTGCAGGACTCCGGCCTGAATGGCGGCCCCGATGGCAACCGCCTCATCCGGGTTGACGCTCTTATTGGGTTCTTTTCCGAAGATCTGCCTGACCTTATCCTGGACCTTTGGCATTCGGGTCATCCCGCCAACGAGGATTACTTCGTCGATGTCTCTTTGTGAAAGTCCGGAATCGGCAAGAGCCTGCCGGCAAGGACCTTCCACGCTGTCGATGAGATCCTCCGTCAGTTTTTCCAGTTTGGCCCGGGTCAACTTCATATTGAGATGCTTCGGTCCGGAAGCGTCTGCCGTGATGAAGGGGAGGTTAATATCCGTCTCCATCATATTGGAGAGCTCAATCTTTGCCTTTTCCCCGGCCTCTTTCAATCTCTGGAGAGCCATCCGATCCTTTCTGAGATCGATTCCCTGATCTTTCTTAAACTCATCGGCCAGGTAGTCGATGAGGCGCTGGTCAAAATCATCTCCGCCGAGATGGGTATTCCCGTTGGTCGATTTGACTTCAAAGACGCCGTCACCCAGCTCAAGGATGGAGATATCAAAAGTTCCGCCGCCCAGGTCAAAGACAGCGACCTTCTCATCTTTTTTCTTGTCGAGACCGTAAGCCAGAGAGGCAGCGGTGGGCTCATTGATGATCCGGACGACATTGAGTCCTGCGATCCTTCCGGCGTCCTTGGTCGCCTGGCGCTGGCTGTCGTTAAAGTAAGCCGGGACCGTGATCACGGCATCGGTCACCTTCTCACCGAGATAGGCTTCTGCTGTCTCCTTCATCTTCTGAAGGATGAAGGCAGAGATCTCGGGCGGGCTATATTCCTTATCCCTCGCCCTGACCCAGGCATCGTTGTTCTTGTTTTCAACGATCTTATAGGGAAGGATTTTGACATCCTTTTGAACTTCTGCATCGCTATACTTCCTTCCCATCAGTCGCTTGATGGAGAAGATAGTATTTTCGGAATTGGTAATGGCCTGACGCTTGGCAATCTGGCCGACCACCCTCTCGCCTTTATCGGTAAAGGCAACCACGGAGGGCGTTGTCCGGCCTCCTTCGGGATTGGCGATGACGACCGGATCCCCTCCTTCCATGATGGCGACAACCGAGTTGGTTGTCCCTAAATCGATTCCTATTGTTTTAGCCATGTTCATTCTCCCTTCTTCACCTTAGTGAAAAAATTATTCGGTTATCTGAGTCTCTTTCGACGGAGACTTCGATACGGATACGGTTGCGGGCCTTAAGAGCCGTTCGTTCAAGAAATATCCTCTTTGAAATTCCTCGACCACCTGATCCGGTTCGTGCCGGTCCGTTTCCACGACCAGCATCGCCTCATGGCGGGCAGGATCAAAGGGTTTGCCAACCGATTCAAACGGGGTGAGACCGAACCGGTTCAGTGTTTGGTGAATCTGTCGAAGCGTCAATTTGATCCCCTCGATCAGAACCCCCGTATCTGTCACCTTTTCCGCATGATCGGCCGCCCTTTCGAGGTTGTCGATAAAAGGCAGGATCGATTTGATCAGGTCCTCATTTGAAAATTTCGTCCAGTCTTCTTTTTCCCTTGCGGCCCTCTTTTTATAATTCTCGAAGTCGGCGGCAATTCTCAAGAGCCGGTCCAGGCTCTCTTTTGCCTCCTTTTCCTTCTCCTCGAGTTTCTTTTTCAGACCATCAAGCTCGTGTTCTTTGTCGTCTTTCTTTTTCTTATGTTTATGGGATTTTAATTCAGAGTGGTTCTCCGAGAGCTTCTCCCCGCCTGCTTCCAGTGTCACCGGTGTCTCTTCCTTTCCCGATCCGCCCATCTTAAGCGCTCCGATCTAATGGTAATAGGTGTCCAGCATCTCGCTCAGAAGTTTTGCCGAATAGTCCACGAGAGGGATGATCCTGGAGTAATTCATCCTCCGGGGGCCGATGACGCCAAGGGCGCCCCAAACCCTTCCCTCGCATCCGTAGGTGGATGTCACGAGACTGCACGTCTCCATCTCCTGCACCTGACTCTCCGATCCGATGGATATCCGAACCCCTCTCGGCGCCATGCATTGATCGAGGAGCTTGACCATCGTGGCCTTTTCCTCAAAGGCCCGCAGGAGGTCGGCCATGATCGAAATATTTCCGAACTCGGGCTCAGAGAGGATATTGGTCCTTCCCTCGATGAAGACATCGGTTTCATCAAATGAGGAGAAGGCTTTCCCTCCCAAATGGATCGCCTGCCGGAACAGTCGATCATAGGAATGTTTCTCCATTCTCATCCGGCTGAAAAGTTTCTCCCTCACCTGCTGGAGGGTGAGACCGGTCAGGAGTTCGTTGAGATCGTCGGAAAGATGATCCAGGTCGGATTGAGATAGATCTTCATCCATCTGGATGATCCGGTTTTGGACGATTCCCGTTGTGCTGACGAAGATGGCCAGCGTCAAATGTTTTTTCAGTTTCACAAATTCGATATGTTGAAGAATGAGCTCGCTCAACCGGGGCGCCCAGACCACGCCAAGGCAGTGAGAAAAGGATGAAAGGACCCGGCAGGCTTCCCGGAAGAGGTCTTTCCACTCGGACTGGGAGATGGAATACCTCGAACGGATCTCCCTTTTTTCCTCGCCGCTCAATTCGTGGAGGTCGAGGATAGAATCGACATAGAACCGAAATCCCCTCTCCGTCGGAACCCTGCCTGCCGAGGTATGAGGCTGAGAGAGGAGTCCTGTTTCTTCGAGATCGGACATGACGCTGCGGATGGTTGCAGGGCTGAGACGGATAGCCGACTTCCTCGAAATGGACATCGAGCTCACCGGCTCGGCAGTGTGAATATAGTCTTCAATGACCATCCTGAGAACCTCTTTCATTCTGCCGGTTAAAGGAAACATTGCCCTTCTTCAAACCTCTTAAATGCCATTTAAAAAAGATCGTCCCGTATAAAGTCGTCTCACCGGTTAAAACAGACCTCCAGCGTTTTCATCATTATTTGAGATTACTGGATTCCGGCTGGAGTTTATCCCGATGAAAATCGGGGCCGGAATAACGATCGTTACGCCTTTTTGACTTTTTACGACTTCATCAAAAACCATTAAGTACCACTTTATTGTTGTAAAGATAATAACGGGGGAGGGGTTTGTCAAGACAGAGAATATGACCCGAAAGATCTAAAAACATTCATAATATCAACTCATTATCATACCGGAAGGCAAACCCCGTTGGAAATTCCAGTCCCGCTATGGCGGGACTCGAAACCGAGCGGTCCATTATTTCTAACGGGGTAAATGGAATAGTGAGCAACGAAAGAAGAGATTACTTGAAGTGGTCAAAACCTGTTCGGGGGGAAAGGATTTTCTCTCCTTCTTTCCCGATGAGATGAAATCCCTCTTTTTTTGGAAGGATCTCGCCCACACGGGTAATCGCGATATTTAATGAGTGGGAAAGGGATAGAATCGAGGCTTTCCATTTTGGCGATGCGGTAAAAAGAAGTTCGTAGTCTTCACCTCCGGCCAGTGCGATCCGGTAACGATCCTTTGAAGATGGACTGACCCATTTCCGAAAGGGGCCTGATAGCGGGATGCGGTCTTCCCATATCCTTGCTCCGACCTTGCTTTCTTCAAGAATATGTTTGGTGTCACTAAGAAGACCGTCGCTCACATCGATCATGGCAGAGGCAATCTGTTTTCTGCCAAGGGCCTGTCCCAGTTCAATCCTTGGAGTAGGGGAGAGGTGTCTGTCGATCAATCCTTTTGGTTTTTTTGGAATACTCTTATCCTGGAGAATCTTTAATCCCAATGCCGAATCTCCCAGTGTTCCGGAGACATAGAGATCATCTCCGACCTTTGCTCCGTTTCTGAAGAGGAGACCTCCCCTTTTCCCTTCACCAATCAGGCAGATGTTGATGATGATTTTCTGAGCGAGGGAGGTATCTCCGCCGATCAAATCGACCTGAAACCGTCTTGCCATCTCTTTTAATCCGCGATAAAAGAGGGAGACGAATGAAAAGGGAAGTGTTTTGGGAAGTCCAAGAGAGATGAGGAAGTATTTTGGAATTCCGCCCATGGCCGCAATGTCGCTGAGATTGACGGCCAGGGCTTTTTTCCCCAGGCGAAAGGGGTCGGTCCAGGATCGCTCGAAGTGGATACCCTCGATGAGGATATCGGTTGTGATGAGGAGGACCTTTTTCCCCATCTCGACCACAGCCACATCATCGCCAATGCCTTGAACCACATCAGCGCGTGAGGCATCCGTCCAGTTTCTGATTTTTGAGATGAGCCCGAATTCCCCGATCTCCCGAAGGCCTTTTGCAGTTGCTTTCAACTCCGAACTCCTAGCCCACCTCAGCCGAGGCCAAAAAGGTTTTTTGAGTTGAAAAATTCGAAATCCGAATATCGAAATCCGAATATCGAAATCCGAAACAAATTCGAATTTCCCAAATTCAAATTTCTTTAAGCTTCTTTTTCGTTTTGAACATTTGGAATTAGGTCATTTGAGATTGTTTCGAATTGGTCCTGCTGGACGCTTCGCCCGGATTTCGTGCTTCGGATTTAGATCCCGATAGCTAAAATTTTGTTGCCATTTCGCACACAATTTCATTTATAACGGACTAACTCTTACGTTTGGCCAGCGCTATCCGCAGGACCTCATCCATATGTTTGACCGGGAGGAAATCCATCTTCTTGCGGAGATAGGATGGAAGTTCGACGAGGTCTTTCTTATTCCGGTAAGGAATGACCACCTTTTTGATGTTGGCCCGAAGTGCGGCCAGCGCCTTCTCCTTGAGACCTCCCACCGGGAGCACCCTTCCCCTCAGCGTGATCTCGCCCGTCATGGCCACATCCTTTTTTACAGGGATTCCAGAGAGCGCTGAGATGAGGGAGACAGCCATCGTGATGCCGGCAGAAGGTCCATCCTTTGGAATGGCGCCTGCAGGCACATGGATATGAACCTCTTTCTCATTCAGATCGCTTGCCTTAATCCGATAGGCTTTTCCCCTGGAGCGCGTATAGGTGAAAGCGGCCTGTGCGGACTCCTTCATCACTTCTCCCATATGACCGGTGAGGATGAGCGAACCCTTTCCGGGAGTGGTTGAAGCCTCCACATGGAGCACCTCGCCTCCGATCTCTGTCCAGGCCAGGCCGGTTGCCACACCGATCTCGTTGCGCTCCTGCTCCTCGTCAGGCAGGAATTGAGGCGGTCCCAGAAGTTGATTGAGATTCCTCGCGGTGATTTTTGTCTTCTCCTTCTTTCCTTCCGCCACTTTTTTCGCTACTTTCCTGCAGATTGCAGCCAGTTCCCTTTCGAGATTGCGAAGGCCTGCCTCCTGTGTATACTGGGAGATGACTTGGAGGATGGCCTGGTCGGAGATTTCTAAAAGGTTTGGCCCGATCCCGTTCTCCTCCATCTGCCTCGGAAGAAGATAGGTCCGGGCAATCTTCAATTTCTCCCTATCCGTATATCCGGGAATATCGATGATCTCCATCCGGTCTTTAAGGGCGGAGGGAATGGGATCGGTCACATTTCCCGTGGTGATGAACATCACCTGAGAAAGGTCGAAAGGGACATTGAGATAGTGATCGCTGAAGGCATTGTTCTGCTCCGGATCGAGAACTTCTAATAAGGCGGAAGAAGGGTCGCCCCGGAAGTCCACGCCGATCTTATCGACTTCGTCCATCATAAAGATGGGGTTGTTGCTTCCGGCCTGCTTGATCGACTGAATGATCCGTCCGGGCATGGCGCCCACGTAGGTGCGGCGATGCCCCCGTATCTCAGCCTCATCCCGGATCCCTCCCAGAGAGATCCTGACGAATTTTCTTCCAAGGGCTCTGGCGATCGATTTTCCCAGAGATGTTTTCCCCACGCCGGGGGGGCCGATGAAACAGAGGATGGGGCCTTTCATCTTCTTCTTCAGCTTGTGCACGCTCAGGTACTCGAGGATCCGCTCCTTCACCTTTTCGAGGTTGTAATGGTCCTCGTCCAGAACCTCCTTCGCCTTTTTGATGTCGAGATTGTTGGGGGTTAATTTTGACCAGGGCATCTCAATCAACCAGTCGAGATAGGTACGGACAATGGAAGCTTCGGCGGAATCAGGATGCATCTGATCAAGCCGTTGCAGTTCTTTATGAGCCCCCTTCTCCACTTCTTCAGGCATCTTTGCTTTCTTGATCTTCTGCCGGAGTTCTTTGAACTCCTTTGACCGTTCGTCCGCCTCGCCAAGCTCGCTCCGGATGGCCCGCATCTGTTCACGAAGATAATATTCCCTCTGTGATTTGGTCATCTCTTCCCTTGCCTGGGATTGAATCTTCGCCTGCATGGTGAGGACCTGGACCTCTTTTCCGAGGAGGTCGCTGACCATTTTTAACCTCTCGATGGGGTCGAAGATCTCCAGGATCTCCTGAGCCTTCTCGACAGGAAGCTCCAGGTTGGAGGCGACCAGATCAGCGAGCCTTCCGGGATCATCAACGCCTTCGAGGACGAACATCATATCCGGAGAGATGAATTTGCCATAAGAGGCGATCCTCTCCAACTGTTCCCTGACACTTCTCATCAGGGCCTCTATCTCAAGGGTGATCTCGGTGAGGAATGGGTCTTTGATGTTCTCGATTCTTGCGAGAAGGTAAGGCGTCACCTGGATCATCTCTTTGAGGGTGGCCTTGGAGAGTCCCTGGATGAGGATCTTGATCTTTCCATCCGGAAGCTTGAGCATCTTCATCACGAGGGCAACTGTCCCGACCCGGTAGAGGTCTTTGATGGCAGGCTCATCTTCGGAGAGGTTCTTCTGCGAGACGAGGAAGATGAGCCGGTCTTTGGCGAGGGCCTCTTCGAGGGATTTGATCGATTTTTCCCGTGTGATGAAGAGCGGGAGAATCATATAGGGGAAGACGACCACATCCCTTACAGGAAGAAGAGGAAGCCTCTCCGGAGGTGACAAAAAATCTTTTTCACGGTCTCTTTTCATATCGCTCCAGGATGGTTTCAATAATGTTTGAACTCGAAGACCCTTCGACAAAGGGAAGGATGACCACCTCTCCACCCGATTCCTCCACCACTTCCCGGCCGACCGTTGTTTCCTTGGCCCAGTCGCCGCCCTTGACCAGAACATCGGGCTGAAGGGAGGTGATCAGTTCCAATGGGGTGGGTTCATCGAACAGGGTGACATAGTCTACACACCAGAGGCCGGAGAGAACTTCAGCCCTTTCCTCTTCGGGCAGGATAGGGCGATGGGGTCCTTTGATGGTTTGAACAGAGCGATCAGTGTTTAACCCCACGATCAGGACATCCCCGAGAGTTCTGGCTTTCTCGAGATATCGGATATGGCCGACATGGAGGAGGTCGAAACAGCCATTGGTAAAGACCACCCGCTTCC
>VGRU01000175.1 GCA_016875255.1 Deltaproteobacteria bacterium | reverse complement strand
GCTTTTCAATCTTTGCCTGAACCTTCTTCCGTTCCGGATGTTTCTCCCATGTCTTCCAGTCATCCACGCTCTGCCAGGTGGTAATTACAATATAATTGTGATGGTCATCCAATGACCGAAGCGTCTCTCCCGAGATATACCCCTTGGAGGGAACCACCTTTGTTCTCAACTCTCTGAGCAGTTTTGCAAACTCCGTTTCCTTCCCCTTCTTCACCTTCCGATCGATGATGATCCTGACTGCCATAACCGCTCACCTCCTCTTTTTTATATCATCCTACCAATTCTTTTCGTGCATTTCAAGAGGAAATTTATTCTAGTGTCGTCATGTCTGATGAAATCGAAAAAAGTCGTCATTCCCGTGAAAACGCCTGCCTGCCGGTAGGCAGGGGAATCCAGAGAATTCTACCCCCCTGTAAGCACTGGATTCCTGCTGGAGTTTATCCCGATGAAAATCGGGGCAGGAATGACTGATGACGGGCTTTTCAGACTTTTTATGAGACCATCATGTCTGATTTAAAGCCTTTTAATGCTAATTGCTCATTGCTAATTTTGCATTTTGCAATGCTATTTTAATGATAGCCCTCCAGTTCTCCCTTTGGCCGAATCCACTTAAAATCCTCGGGCGCCATGTTCTCCGGTCGTCCGTCGATACGGACGGTGAGGTGGCCGTTCTCCCGGGAGATGCCGAGGCCAAAAATCTTCTCAAGTCCCATCAGGCGGTTGATGATCTCTTCCCATTTCCGATGATCGATGGGTTTTGCTGTACAACTCTTGTATTGAGCTTCGTTTAACTTCCCTTTGGGGTCATAGAAGATCACCTCCCCGGCAGAGGCGCCTGCGAGGATCTTTGCTCCGCTGTAAGGAGATTCCATTCGGTGAAGGGTTCCGTCACTTCCCCGGCGAAGGCCAAGCATAATGACCGAGCCTCCCATGAGGGCCTGACAGAGGTGTTCATAAGCGGTCCCAACGATGTTGACCCGCAGTCCAGGACCCCGCGGATCGCTCACTGCACAGACCCAACCCCGGTCTACGACATTGCCGAGGATGTTAAACGTGCCGCCTTTGGCTGAGTATCCTGTCACCTTGCCCGCATCACCGTGAATGTCGAGTGTCCCGGAATGCATCACCATCCCCGTAAAATTCTGTGCATCTCCATGAACACGCACCAGAGCGCCCATGTTGAAGGCTCCGCAATACTCGCCCGGGCTTCCAAATACATCCATAATCGTATCCGAGGTATCGCCGGAGCCCATCCCCATGCCGATGCCCCGCTGTCCCTCTGCCCGATAGACGATGAATCTCCGCCATCCTATTCGATGGGCATGATCAAGGAAAGGACTGAGCGCCTGGAAAGGATCAATTCCCTCAGGTCGGAATCCCCGGGCATCGACCACCAGCGCCCGCCCCATCTCTTCAGGTGGATTCAGTTTTTTAGCATTGACCAGGATGATCCTGGACATCCCACCTTCATCCCTCACACGATCGAGGCATGAATCGATCTGCTGGCGCACGATATGAGTCAATGCTCCCCTGTCCTTATTTCCCGTATCCCATCCGGCCAGGTGATCGTGAATCCGGGCTAATTCCTCGATTGCCCGTAAGGGAGGGAGGTTTTCGGGGATTTGCTCCAATGTCTTTTTAAATTCACTGAAACTCCAGCGGGGCAGTCGCTCCCGGATGAAGCTTGACAGATTAAATGGATCCCGAGAAAATCGTTCCTTGTCACCCTGAACTTGGTTCAGGGTCTCATGATCTATTGGTTCTATTAGATGCTGAAACGAGTTCAGCATGACATGCTGGGTCTGCCTTGGGTATTTCAGCATTTCTTTGGATTCAAAATCCTTCTTTTCAAGCCCGGTGACAAAGTTAACATTCCTCGAGGCAGGAAACTCCCCATGAGGGATCTCTATTTTCTTCCCGAATTTATCCCGCACCTCGTAGCCTGTAACCCTTCCTTTCTCATCATAAAAGACCCTGCTCACCATGCCTGGGTTGACCGTAAAAGTTAAAGGTGAAATAGGACTTTTAATCAATCCCAGCCGGTAGAGTTCTTGAAGTCCGGCATCACTTCCCTGTTTCTCAGAGCAGATGATGCTGGCGAAATTCTCTCCGTCATCATAGAGCATGGCCACATTGGGCCGGAGCAGGGAGGGATCGATGATATCGAGCCGTTCGATCGACCTCGCATAAGGGTCGATGCGACCGCAGAGATATTGATAGGGACCGTCCGGAGCGCTCTCTAATTCCACCTCCTGAACGCGTTCAAAACGCTCTCTGAGTTCGGGGGGCAATTGGGTGAGGTTCCATCCCGTGGTTGGAGAGAAAGATTCTACGAGAGCGTCAAAGGGATATCGGAGATACTGACTGAGCAGGTGGAGCTTGAGTGAGGCAACCGTTGTGTCGGTCTGGGCGAGCGGGGTCAGGTTGAATTGGGCGACGCGATTTAGCATGGTGCGATAATTCGTGATTTCCCCATTATGGGTCAGGGCCGTATGCAGTTCTGAAAAAGGATGAGAATTCATCTGATCCACGACCGAGCCTGTTGCAAGCCTGCGGTGGATGATATTGACCGGAGCATCGGGAAGCTCCCAGGGGATATGGGAGCCGTCGCTCTTCCAGCAGCCGGAATTCTTTCCGCAGGAGAGCACGGCGGCGTTCTTCTTCGGATAGTCCACGTAATTCTCTTTGGTGACCCTGCGGGAAAGCCGGTAGATATATTCATCTTCGGCCTCCCGTAAAAAATCCTTGTTCCCGCTGTAGTTTTCCAGGGTCAGATCCCGGTAACGCATCTGCCGGGGAGGCCAGATCTCATCCGTCAGCAAGTCCTTTTCTATAAAGCGGTGAAGCTCTTCCCGGCGAACCCGCACAAAGAATCGATAGATATCTCCTGGATCCTTTTCGCCAAAGAGGCGGAAATGTTGCTCGTGTCCCCCGGAGTCCAGCCGGTAGGGGATACGGCGTTTCTCCAAGTCGCCATCGTCTTCAGCCACTTCGAGGCCTTGAAAATGTTTTTCAAAGACCTCCTTGATGATCTTTAGCCGGATGACGAGGACCTCCTCTCTTGCTCTCTGGCGGATCTTCCCGAAATGAAGGCCGAGGTTTCGGGTCAGGTGTTCTAACTCAACCTCCTCTTGAGCAATGCCTTTGACCAATACGTGAAGGGCATAGTGATCGAGGTGAAGCGGATAACACCCTCCTTTCCAGATTCCCACGCCGTCCATCCCACGGTTTGCCATGCGGTCGAGCATGAGGTCCATCACATGGCTCGGGATGAAATGGTTCGATACGATGGCCGCAACTCCGCAATCGGACGGAGGAGGCGGAGATTCTACCCGTGGAGGGCGCAAAGGGCGAGTCTCTCGGGTTTCGTGCCGGGGTTGGGAATCAACCGCGGTTATGGCTTTCCTGTTGCGGCGATGGCTCTCCACCCTCTCCTCAAGCAAAGACCACCTGATGCAGTCATAACGGCCCCGGAGTTGACGGATATCCTTCATCCCCAAAGCGGCGATCGCCCGTATGATCTGCGCCTGCAAGGCGGCGCGGAAGTTTATGATCTGGCGGGTGTTCAGCTCCACATTGCGAAGCAATTGCATCTTCGGGTTGACCGTGGAGATGCCGCTTCGGCAACCGGATTCACAGTTCCGATCCCTGACACAGCCAATGGCGATCAGGTCGGCCGTTCCAAGGACAACTCCATCGAGCCCGAGCGCAATTCCTTTAATGATGTCTCCCCAGGTGCGCATCCCGCCGCTTCCCATGAAGACGACATATTCTCTCAGGTTGGAGTTCATCAATTTCTCATGACAGATGGGGATCGCATATTCCATGTGCATTCCCATCTGGCCCTTGATAATGTCAGGGGCTGCGCCTGTTCCTCCTCGGGGTCCGTCCAGCCAGACCTCGATCGCCATCTGATTGTCTTTGGCAATCCGGGCCAGGCCCGAAACGATGAACTCGATATCAGGGGAAGGAGAAACCTTGATGCAGATGGCTGCTTTTCTGTTGATCATTCGAACGGCATCGATAAAGGCTTTGACATCCTCAATCGAATAACAGTTATGGAAAGGAAAAGGGGAAATGAGGCTTACGCCCTCGGGCACACCCCGGAGCCTTGAGACAAGGCCGAAAACCTTTCTTCCAAGGAGGTGTCCGCCGACGCCCTGTTTGGCTCCCTGGCTATAAGTAATGACCACGCGCCTTGCGCGTCGGATGGTCTCTTTGGTGACTCCGAAAAGGCCCGTCTTGAGCTGGGTTGAGACATACGGCTCCTCTTCTGCGGTGACAATGGGAACAAACTGGACCGGCATGGAAGAGGGATATCTTTTTAATATCTCACCAATCTCCTGATATTCGGGGAAGAGGGCTCCTTTCTTTTGGGAGCGCCGGATCAGCTCTTCGACGGTAATGAGCTTTCTTTCTTCCATCACCCGGCCCAAAAGGATGACCTGTCGTTCTGTCAGCTCAAGGGGGTTCCACTTCGAATCAAGGATATAGAAGGTGGGATATCCTCCTTCTCCTGTGTCAAGTTGAGTTTTAAGGGCGCGGGTTGCCAGAACCCTTGCGCGCCAGGTTCCGGGCCCGATCGAGCCAACGGACATGCCGGCTCCGACCAGAGGGGTCTGGAGGCGAAGCGATGGCGCCAGTTGCAGGGCCGTCGAAACTTCATCCAACCTCTCTTCAGGGATCTCGTCGGGGTCCCTGTTCAACCGGATACCGATGACGTCAAAGCCGTCTCCCAAATTGCCCGATGATTCCGTGTTTTTAAGGAGCAGGGTTTCTTGATCGCCGGCGGCCATCCGACCCACAGAGGAAATGAGCGAAGCCGGCCAGACATGGTCCTGGTCGAAGATGCGGTAGCAGGCAGGAGGCATCTTCGCATCATAGAAGCGGTGCGGGAGAAGGGTCGGATGGATCATCTCTTTTAATTGACGATACCGCCATCCAAGGCCGGCCATGAGGCCCTCCCTTTTTATTCGTTCCCTGTTTGCCTCTTCGTTTCTTTTCAGGCGAACGGGATCGTGGAAGATGTCATAAACCCTTTCCTCTAGGTCGTCAAAAATGACCAGGCGATTCTCCTCGCCCACAGTCTTCTTGATGTCCTTGAAGCCGGAGGCGCCGAGAACCTCGATGACCTGGATGTTCCAGACTCGGATGAGATTGGCGATGCGTTTTGCCAACACTGGGATATCCTGGGGGAAGTTGACCCGTTCTCCCCTCGAAAATTTTTGGCGGGCCTGGGGATCTCCGACGAGGAGAAGCGGCCAATCGATTTTGACTCCGTTGGCGCCCCGCTGGACCGTCTTCTGCGCATCTGCGGCAGAGCGGATGCCCCCGGCTCCGACGATAGAAAACCGGTCCCGGATCTTTCTCTCAACAAGCCAACGGTGGACTGCGGGCACACCATCGGTGGTCGGGTAATAACCTTTTTCCGGGTCGTAATCCGAAGTGATGCAGAGGAGATCGAACGGGGATCGGACCAGGGATTCAAACCTTGTCGAAAGGGAGAGCGAGGGCTGAAGCTCTCCGCTGACATCTTCTTTCCCGATTTTTAATACGGCGCAGAGGACTGTAGATTCCCCGAAGAGACTCCTGATCCCATCTCCCTTTTTCAATACCGTTTCATCAACTTCGATTTCGATCAGGTTGAATAGCGGACCGTTTAAGCGGCCGGGCCATTTTTCCAAATCATCAGGACTCAGCCTGAGGATGAGGGAATTCGTCCTGTTTCCAATCCTTGATCGAAAGCGTTCGAAATCTTCGAGACGGAGGGTCATGCGGGTCCCCATGGTCACAGACGCCTCCAGCATGGCCTCCAGCCAATCCTCTCCTCCATTCATGGGAAGAAGATCGAGGAGAATGGGGGTTTTTAAGGCGATGAGGCGGGGGGGCGGGTTTTTGATCTTTTCTCCGTCGAACTCGAGATACTTTGGCCGCCTGCCCAATTGAATGGCAATGGCATCTTCCGTGCTTTCGTAGAGAAGGTTCTGGGCAGGGCCGACGATATGAAAATGGCCGAAGCGAACCCCATCATTACCCGAGCCGCGATGCGGATCTCCCTGACCCGTCCCCGAAACAGGGATTTTGCCTGTGGTTGCCTCCAGGTCGATGCGGGTGACGGCCTGGGATGTCCAGTAGGGATCGTCTATCTGGAGAAAATATGGATGGAGTTCCACGGTCGTTGCGGGCAGGCCGGCAGCCACCTGGGGGCATCGTTCCAGGCAGGCACCGCATCCACGGCAGAGCCCTTCATCCTCGATCAGAATGGACCTGGGATCGGATTCACCCCGTTTCCGGACGCTGTAGATGCAGGCGTCCACACAGGTCCCGCAATGGATGCAGTGGGCTTCATCGATGCGGACACGGTATCTTGGAAAGGTATTGCGCTTCTCGTGGATCTTCTGGTCAAAACCGGTTCTCATGGTATCGAGGAACCGGTGAAAGTCGGGACTGTTTTCCACCTCCCGGATAAATTCCTTTATCTGTTCGATCGGAAAATCGCCGCTGTCCGCCAGATATTTCTCCAACCCCTCGAAAAGGGGAAGGTGCTTCAAATGGACCTGGCACTCTTCATCACAGCGGCCGCAGCGGAGACAGAAATAAAGGGGCAGGGCTTTCGATAACTCCAGCTCCCCTTTTTCAAGAGCTTTCTTGATGGTTAGAAATTTTCCCCTGGCCGTCAGGGTTTCATCTCCCGTGGCGCGGTAAACCGGACAACCAGCCACGCAGGCGCCGCACTGGGCACAGGAAAGGATCTCTTTGGCGATCCCCTCGAGCTTTTCGGAAACGATGGGGGTGCGAAGCCTCAATTTCTCCGCCGGAAAAAAAGAGAGAAGCCTGAACATGAGCCACTGGGAAGCGCTGAGCCCCAGGTCAAAGATGTCGGACTGAAACAACGCCTTCTGAAAAGAACCCCAGCGTCCTGAGGTGGAGAAGAATTTTCCCGAGTTGAGAATCCCTCCCGGATCCACTTTTTTCTTATATTGACGGAGCTGTCTCAATTCCTCACGTGCGTAGAGATGGCGCAGAAAGGGCGTATTCCATATCCCTATCCCATAAGGCTTCCCGCCGTAAGATTGGACGGCCAGCTTGAGCATCATCGGAATGAACATCAGATCAAGATAAAAAATATTTTTCCGGTTGTCCGTGGCCAACATGGCAAGAAAGAGCACTTCTTTCGGGTTGACCAGATGGGCGATCGGATAGAGCGTCACTGCCAGACTTTTTCCCATCTCATGGAGTTTCTCAACATAGGGAGCGACCTGCTCGATGGGAAGGATCATCTCGCTTGCGAGCAGGGACGGCCCCAATGATTTGATGGACATCGGCAGGAACCGTTTTTCCCAGAGTCCATCGGCAAGGGTTTCATCAACAGGGACGAGTTGACGTTCATTGAGATAAAGGTTTAAATTTTTGGCCTCCTTCTCCTCTGTAAAGGACAGCAGAACGAGGTAACGATGTTCAATGGATGGCTTGGAATCGGATGGAAGATCGAGGGTGGAAATAAAGTGCGGGTAGTAGACGACAATATCTTCGGGTTTAATGGAAGGATGGGAGGCCACTTTTTTGGCAAAGTCATAAGCCGATGAAGAGGTTTCAAAGGAAAGGATGACAGGGAACCATCGGGAGGGACGTTTGGAGACCTGGAGTGTGGCCTTGATGATGATTCCCATCTGTCCTTCCGTGGAGAGGAAGTAACTCATCTCAGGGTCCCCTGAGGAGAGATCCTTGATCGTCCCATCAGGCGTGATGACACGAAGGGAAATAATCTGATTTTTGACCGGACCGTGGCGGAAGGTGCCGATGCCCATTCCTCCTGTTGCTATCCAGCCGA
>VGRU01000174.1 GCA_016875255.1 Deltaproteobacteria bacterium | reverse complement strand
TCTGATTCCCGGATTTCCAGCGGATACGATTCTCCCAGATATAAAAATTTCTCTCCGGGGATAAACGCCTTTTGGGTTTCTTTGATCGATCTATCTTTTTCTGTAACTTTTTTAATGACCCAGGACTTTTTTTCCTTAATAAACTTCTCTATCTCCCCTTTCGGCGTATGATAAGGAACAGAGAGAACGACCCCCCCGTCTTCTTTAATTCGGAGGGAGAGCGTTTTTCTCCTCTTCCTGCTTCTGATCAAATGAACGTTAAGACGATGATCCATGGGCCATGTAATTCATATAATTTTTATTCACCAGCTTATGGAATATTTCCATATCTTTCAGGAATCGATTCATAAATTCAAGCGCCGAGAGGACAGTTTCCGGCTCACCGATCACTGCGTCGCTGCCAAAAAGGACCCGATCCTGATACTGATGGATAAAACTCTTATAGGCGGCCGGCTCTTTTTCCATAAAGGATATTAAAGAGGACATATCCGTGTAGCAATTTGAATACTTATCTAACAGCAAGGACATGACCCTTCTGGAAAATCCGAAATGGGGGATATTAAAGTTTGTCCCGGGGTAACTTCTGAGCATTTCGTCAACAAAATCTCCATATCTTCTCAAGTCGACATGCATCAAAATGGGCATCCCATGAGAGGATGCCTGTTCGATGATGATGGATGTAATCTTCTCCGACTGCTTGCATGTTCGTCCAAACGTCTTCTCCATGCCGCCGACGCGCAAGGTAGTATCTTCTTCCGGAACGTAAAGCAATTTAAGGCCTATGAACCCCCTCTTCCTGTACATTTTAATTTTTTCTTCAATATGATTCTCCAAAAAGCGGGCGTCTAAAAAGGGAACCATCTTTAGCTGAGGAGATAAGTTGAAAACCGCAAACGGGTCTTTCTGATTTTTAAGAGCCTCCCGGGTGACATGGGAATGATAGGCTCCGGGTATCATCTTCAGATAAGCATCTATTTCGGCGGGGAATTCGCTTATCACCAGGATATTGATGCCTGCAAGGCCGGCCTTTTCCAAAAGACCGATTTTTTGCCGGAGCTCGTCTAATGAACAGTCATAAAAAAAATGAATATGAGCGTCATAATATTCCATGTTCAAAAGTCTCCATTAGGATAAGGAAGGACTCTATATTATCATCCCTTCTTCAATATCTCTAAAACCCGATCCCGGTAGTCCTGGCTATTTTCATCGGCAGGTATCACCTCGATCTCTGAGGGAGACGATGCCCCCAAGCCAAGCTCCACTGCCCTTGCAATCTGCTCCTGATCAAAGATCTTCGGTTTCATAATGCTCTCGTTGCTTCCGAGAAATTTTAAAATGGCAACTCCAACGGCATCCATGGCCACCCGATCGGTTGAGGCAAGGAAGACCTCCCCTTTCGCACGCTTCCCAGTCATGGGACCCCCATCCACAAAGGCATCGATTCCGTCAAGGATGACAAGGGCAGGTTTAAAAGGTTCGTTGATCTCTGCAATCATCTTTCGTTGATGGGGAGAACTGTGAAGCTCCCGCATATACTCATATCCATGACGGGAAGTAGGAACAACACCCACATGGAGCTTTAACGATAAGGTGAAGATTCCTCCAAACTGATGGGTCTTCAGGCAGCAGGTGGAGATGAGGCACTCTGCATCGACAATGGGCCGTGCAATCCTAAACCCATTCGGCCAGTGGCTCTTCTTGGGTTTGAATAACACCCAATCCTTCTCCTCAAGATTATCAAAATCAATGACCTTTACATTCAATTTATCAAGAATGGGCAAAATCCCTTTTTTCTCCATCACCTCACGGGTAGGTGGATAGCTTCTCTCTCCGAGGCTGATCGACCTTGCCCCCATCTCCCAGATCTCTTCGACTAAGGCAGCTAATGTGTCGTTATGCGTGGAGCCTGGCGTGATATCTGCCGTGTTGAAATTGGGCTTGATCAGGACATTCTTTCCTTTGACAGGATTGACATTAAGGGTTTTCAAAGATTCCCTTACCCCTTTCCTACGATCATCCGTCTTCACCAACGCC
The DNA here is from genome assembly GCA_016875255.1 of Deltaproteobacteria bacterium. Next base: position 5,834 of record VGRU01000174.1, on the reverse strand, counting down.
ACACGGCTCTTTGTGTTGGACATAGCCATCCCTCCATCAATCCCCAAAAATAATGCTCCTCCAGCTACGCAGGTATATCTCAAAAAATCTCTACGATTAATTTGGTTCATCCCTGTATTTTATTCCGTCCCTTGTGTATCTCCCTGCCTTTCGAAGTCTGTAAAAATCTAAACCACTTTCTGATGCCCGGTAGGACACGACGGATATCTTCGAGCTTCTCTCTTGTCGCTCTCTCACCTTCGTTAATCAAATTAATGGCCTGAGAGAAGTCAGACCAATGTAGATCACCAACCTCTGGAAGGATCACCACATCCGCCTGAGCCAATTCGTAATCTTTCAGCCTCTCCCCCATAATCTCGCTAACTCTATAATAGACGTCCACAACGTTCCGCAATTCCTCTGAGCTCATACAGCGGTCTACGGCCACGGAAATGACAACATCTGCCCCTTCCTGTCTCGCCACAGAACTGGGGACGAGGCAGGTGATGCCACCATCGGATAGAAGCTTTTCTCCCTCCTTAAGCGGCGCAATGGCTCCTGGAACAGCACAACTTGCCAACACGGCCTGCCGAAGAGATCCTCGAGAAAAAGTGATCTGCTGGCCACTCACCAGGTCGGTGGCCACGGCCCGAAAGGGAATCCGAGTCTGTTCGATCTGAATGTCTGGAATAAAATAATCGATGGTGGTCTGGAAATCCTCATTTGAAAGAATCCCTGGTTTGAACATGGCCTGGATCAGATAGAAGTAATTTCTCAAGTGGGCCTGAATCTTCTGGGCCAAACCTATCTCTCCCTTTGAATGAGCCGTCCCAAAAGCCTTCATTGCCGAAGATCGAAAATCCGAACTCTTCAGATAGGACTCTACCCTTTCTTGTAATTCATCCGGACTGGTCCCACTCGCATAGGCCCCGCCGACCAGTGCCCCGATGCTGGTACCCACGATGAGATGGACGGGAATCTTCTCCCTCTCAAGTGCCTTTAACACGCCGATATGGGCAAGCCCTCGTGCGCCCCCGCCTCCTAGGGCAAGGCCAATGCGTTTCTTCCTCCAAAACATGACAGCAGTTTCCTCCAACGTCCGCCAAAACTATTTTACCTTTTATCACTCGGCAACATCAAGGGTAGGTTTTTTAAGGTTCTAAGAGAATAATGATTAGGAGAGAAAGGAAGCTAATCGGATATCAGATGTTTGTATCCCGCACCACTCATACTATCTTTTTCGGCTTCTTGCCCACTGGATTGCCTCATCCACCTCTTTTTCAGTCAGGCCGACCTTCTTGATTTTTTCTCTTACACTATCAAGGGATGATTGAGCAGGGGTTATCTTCACCGGCATTAAACGGATCGTATTATCCCTTACGCTGACATCAAAATACTCGGCATCCGGGAAGGCCTTCACAATCTCCTTTGGCAAGGTGATTTGGCTCTTGGGTGTCATCTTGGCAAGCATTATTCCTTACTTCCTTTTTGTGAGGATACCTTACTATCCGTTATTTCTCAACCCATTCTTTGGACCTGCCATCGATTTGTAACCCCTCCCCCAATTCCCAAATTGTTTTAGAACCTATGTCCTTTTTCTTTATGATATTTGTGTATGCCACTGCGCTTTCAAACTTCTCCTATAAATGCGATCGCATTTATAGGAGAAGTTGGGGGAAAAGGAATGCCTAATAAGTTGACTGAAAAATTCAGTCAAATGGGTCAAAAAGAAAGGAATAGTCTGGATTAGAATATCAGTGTTTGACTCAAAAATTGAGTCAAACGTTAAGGTCTTTCTTTGAGCTTTTTAATAGTTCGCCCGTTTTCTTTTCCTCCAAACTTACCCACCATGAACATTCAACAAGCAGATTCAGTACCGACTCATCTTTTCGAGCCATAAAATTATATAACCGAATTACCGCTGCCTGACCCCAGATCCTACGAATGCGAGCTCGATCTTGGTGAATTGATCTTGCATTTATTTTCTCTCCGCTGGAGAAATCTCTTGTACTTTTCTTCTCTCTCTAGCCGTCTTTTCTCCTGAAGGTAAAACTGTTCCTTTTTAAGTTTGAGCTTCTCCCGTCGGAGTTGGACTTCGAACTTAAACTGATTCTCTTTCTGCTTTCCTCTATCTTCCATGAGCTTTTTCCAGGATTCAAACCGATCCTTCTTAAATCTAAGCCATTCTCCTCGCAACCTGAGTCTTTCTGCTTTGAGTTCGATATCTCTTCTTCTTAGCTCAATATTTTCATTCTTTTTATTGAAGTACTCACCTATCAGAAAATCTACTATTTTTTTATAAAGACCATCATGCCCATTGTCTTCATCTTCAATGTCCTCTTTTCCAGGGCTTTCCAGTATTGATTCAAAGGTGAATTTTTCGTCCCTACCCTTTCCAATAGGTTTGTACAAGCTCTCCTCTCTGTATTTTCTGTTTAAGTATTGGTTTATCTCCTTGCTTCTAATCTTTTTAATAATGGGCGTTACCTCTTCTAGTGTCTGGGGCTTGGATTCAAGGATCTTTACCCAGGCCTCTTGAAAACTATCTTCGTACCGTCCCAAAAAAGGGGCCAGGTAATTATTGATTTCGGCCTCATTCAAATTCATACCAGTTCCCTTTCCGAATCAACCTGAGAGGTGGAAAGAAAAATTAACATAGCAGTCCAGAAGTATTTGTTAACTAAAATTTGACAACCGTCCCTAATGATACTAATACCTGAAAAAAGCGTGAAAACGGTATTTTCTTTATAGCCAAAGACACAAATTAGCCTTTAAATGCTAATGAAAACACTATATAATCTTGATAAAACTTCTCCGGCAGAACCTTCCCTAAAAGGGAACATTGTGCCCGATGCCAAAAGGTCTGAGAATTTTACATATCTCCCTTGGAGAGCGCAATCTGACTCACTTTGGGGGCATCTTCCTTATTCATCAGTTTTGCAAAAAACTGAGATTAAAATGGTATTTGCAAAAACAGGTTCCTTTCCCTCAGCGGTCCAGTTATTATCATCCCGTCGAGCTGGTCCTGGCCATCCTTTATGCTTTGATTGCTGGAATCCACCGTCTAAACAAAACGAAAATCCTTCAGGGCAATGGTGCGTTTCAACAAATTATTGGGCTAAAAAAGTTTCCCTATGCCAGCAGTTTAAGGCGATTTCTCAAACGAGTCAATCCCCATGTCGTTCAAGATATCAGCAAAGTTCACGACCAGTTAAGGCTGAAGATGTTCTATCTACCCAAGCCCCGTACCAGCCTTCTGTTCGATTTGGATTCCTCCGTTCTCACTCTTTTCGGCAAACTCATCGAGGGTGCCGAAGTCGGCTACAATCCTCACAAAAGAGGGGCTCGTTCTTACCATCCGCTGCTGTGTTTCGAATATCATTCCAGAGACTTTTGGCATGATCTGTTAAGACCTGGAAACGTTTATACCTCCTCGGGTGCACCAGAATTCTTCAAAGAATGTCTCCGAAAGGTTCCTCCTGGTATCTATCGGATTCGAGTACGAGCCGATTCCGGTTTTTTCGATCACAAATTTATCGAGCCCCTGGACCAAGATGGCATTGGCTATGCCATCGTAGCCAAGATGACAAACCCGATCAAAAACAAAATAGGGAATCTTCGTTATCACCGGTTCAAGAAAAACTGGGGAGCAGCCGAGTTTTTCTACAAACCTTTCCGGTGGAAGGAACCCCATCGTTTTGTAGTCATCCGCCGCCCCCTCCCCGAGAAAGACTCCGAACAACTGACGCTTTTCAATTTGAAGCGTTACAGCTATCAGGTCTTTGTCACCAATCTCCCTCTCAGAGCCGAAGAGATTTGGTATTTTTATCGACCCAGGGCAGCCATCGAAGTCACTATCAGGGAGCTCAAAGAAAGTTATGCTTTGGCCAAGATTCCGACCAACAGTTTCCAGGCCAATCAGTTCTATTTCCATCTCTTGCTGTTCGCCTACAATCTCGTCAATTGGTTCAAGAGACTCTGCCTGCCTCCAAGATTTCAGAATGCAACCTTGGAGACCATTCGGACAGAATTTTTAGTCCTCCCTGCAAGATTGGTCAAATCGCAACACCGAAACGTTCTCAAATTACCCAGCGAGTATATCTCCAAACAGACCCTGGATCATATCGTCCAGAAGATCAGAGAGATGAAACCATTGTAAATTTTCACCAATTTGTAAATTTTTCCAGACATGAGTGCTCAGAATCTCCAGTGTTTTAAAGGTTTTTTAATCTGAAACGTAACTTTTCACGCTTTTTTCAGGTAATAAAGCTATCAGGCAACAATATGAATTTATGTCTTGCGGTCAAATTGAACCGGAGGGAATAACAAATCCGGTAGCACATAAACTCAGTGAATGAATAAATTCATTAAATGTTAAGTGACAACGTTCAGGACATCGTTCACAGAAATAATGGTCACGACATCGTTCAGTAGGCACTCTGAAACTATTTGGTTAATGTGATGCCGTGACCTGTATCATATCGTTACCGCATTGGGTACTTGTATTCTTCGACCTGGATCGTATCCAGAAAAAGTTTTAGCTTTTGTTCTTTGACATCGATAATAGCCACAACGTATTCGTACTGGGTTTCCGGTGGAGCGGGAAACATTTCACCGAAGATATTTAGTCGGCAGTCGCTTCGGATGAATCTCACAAGATGATAGCATCCTTCCTCTGGCTTATCCAAGGGATGTTTTGGGGCATGGCTTTTACTCGGAAAGATCAATTTTTTCTCCATGTCAGCCAATGCCTTGAGAGGCGTCTTCCCTTTGATCTTGCTGTAGCGATAGGTGCTGTTATGCCGGTGCTCGAAGGCCAGCGATTCTTGCTGAAGCTGCGACATGGAGGACATGGCGACTTTGTCGAGAAACCTCTGCTGGTAATGGTCATTGAACTTCTCGACGATTCCGTTTCGCCATGGCTCAGCAAGCGGAATGAACCAGAGATGGACTCCATAATTCAGGCAGAGACGAATCAGGGGTCCCATGCCTCGTGGATGGGTTGGGCTTCCGTAAAAGGCCAGTTCGTTGTCCACCTGAAGGTTTTCCGGGATGCCCAAACGCAGCCAGAGCGCAAAAACAGCGTCCAAAACGCTTTGGGCTGCTTTGGAGGGCATGGGCTCTATTGCGCACCGGTTGATCGCGGTATCGATGGCATTCAGGCTGTAGAACCGGATCGGACCGGTAAGATAACGCGGACCAACCAAGTCCACCTGATGGGTTTGGTTGGGCAAAAGCGCCGGGAGTTCGGGATATTTCTTGCCCTTCGGGATGTATCTTCCGGTCCGACGATGGGTTAATTGGCGGCGGCGTAAGATACGGCCAATGGTACTGAGGGAGGGAACCGGTTGAACTTCCATATCGATCAGCTCCCATTGGATGACCTGATTGCCGCAGAAGCGTCCCTTGTTGTACAGGTTCAGCCGAACCATCTCCACGATCTTTTCGATCTCTGCAGGGGTGCGGTATGGGCTGGAAAGAGGACGCCGAGATTGATCTTCAAACCATGTGAGATCATCCGGGGTGTGCCGTGCTACCCACTTGTACAGCCATCGGGTCGTTTTACCCAGTGAGGCACAGATTCTCTCTGGGTTTTCTCCGGCGAGATACCTTTGCACTGCTGATGCCCGTTGTTTCAAAATCTTCTTTTTCATGAACACCTCCTTAAGTAAAAATTGGGTGTTCATGATATAACGGGCTGTGGCTATTCAATTGTCAAAGAACGTTTGTGAACGATGTCCTGAACGTTGTCAGTTAAGGGTTAATACCCCACCTGCCGTATTGAATAATTGAGGGGTAAAGAATAATTCGTTTTATTCTCTCAAGCTAGCCTCTTGGGGTCAGGAATTCTTCGT
>VGRU01000173.1 GCA_016875255.1 Deltaproteobacteria bacterium | reverse complement strand
TTAAAAAGCTCTCTTGATTCCTTAAGGCTTTTCGTCGAGAATCTAAAGCCAGTGAATTGAAAGGGGGATGAAAAGATGATGCTCAAAGGGAAGGTTGCGTTGGTCACCGGAGGTGCGGGAGAGGTTGATCAAACGGACCGCTTTCAGAAGGCCCGGAGAGCCCGGAGACGTGGCTTATGCGATTGTCTTTTTAGCCTCGGACAAAGCCAGCTACATCACCGGCATCGTGCTCAATGTTTCAGGCGGAATCGAACTCTTCACTTTTTAACGGTTTCACCCTTCGATCCCGCCTGGGCGGGACTCAGGGTGACCGGTATCGTCTTGCCCACGCTAATGCCGGAAGAACCTTTTTAAAAAGGAAGATTATTTTTTAAAACACTCCAGGCACATCAGTGTTTTGCCTTCGGGCGGAGCCACTTGAAGGACCACTTCTTTTCCGCAACCCGCACATGCGGTTCTGTAGAATTTTGGACGGCTTGGGCGGCTGGTCCTTGAACTTCGCATCCTTGTGTGTCTTCTTCTCTGCATCCTGTTCCCTTCTTTCCTGAGGCTGATCGAAATCGAAAAAATGTCTATGGGCAAAACACTTCTTTGTGAAGTGAAACGGACGCAGACATTTTATTATCCCGACATGTTTAGCCGATCTTAATAACGGCCTCTTCCGCCGAAATTGGATCTTCCCCCACGGTCTCCCCCACGGGCCCCGCCACGGCCTCCTGAGCCTCCCCGGTCTGCCCGGGGCCGCGCCTCATTCACATTCATCTGCCGGCCATTGAGTTCTTTCCCGTTGAGGTTTGCAATCGCCGTCCTGGCCTCATTTGCATCAGGCATTTCGACGAAGCCGAAACCCCGGGGTTGGCCGCTATACTTATCTTTCACAATGGTGGCTGAGCTGACCTGCCCGAAGGCTGAAAAGGCTGTCTGAAGGTTTTCCTCTGTAACGTCAAATGACAAATTTCCCACATAAATGTTCATCGTCTCTCTCCTTTTATAATGAAATTTCTGAAAAAACTCGAATCTCTTTTTGAAATCCCTGCCTGCGCCTGCCTGCCGGTAGGCAGGGCAGGCAGGTGTGTAATCAAGAGAGCCTGTAATCATTTTCCAGAGCTCTCTTAATATTCGGTAAAACTTTTCAATTTCTCTGCCCGGCTGGGATGTCTTAATTTCTTCAGCGCCTTTTCCTCAATCTGCCGGATTCGTTCCCGTGTGACGTTAAACTCCTGCCCGACCTCCTCGAGGGTATGATCGTGTTTCTCTCCAATCCCGAACCGCATCCTCAGAATCTTTTCCTCCCGCTTATCCAGAGTGGAAAAAACGCTTTGAATCTGTTTCACCAGATTGGAACTGATGGTGGCATCCTGGGGAGAAATGGATTCCTTATCTTCAATAAAATCTTCCAGACGGCTCTCCTCCTCCTCGCCGATGGGGGTTTCGAGCGAGATGGTTTTTTTGCTCGCCTTCAAAATCTTCTGAATGTGGGGAAGAGACACCCCCATTTTTTCAGCGACTTCCTCGAGGGTCGGTTCCCTTCCCATTTCCTGCACGAGGTTCCGAGAGGTCCGGTTCAATTTGTTGATCACTTCGATCATATGGACGGGGATGCGAATGGTGCGGGCCTGATCGGCAATGGCACGGGTGATGGCCTGGCGAACCCACCACGTGGCATAGGTGCCGAACTTATAGCCCCTCTGGTATTCGAACTTCTCCACGGCCCTCATTAACCCGATATTCCCTTCTTGAATCAAATCGAGAAACTGAAGCCCCCGATTCATATATCTCTTGGCAATGGAGATGACCAATCTCAGGTTGGCCTTGATCAATTCGGCCTTCGCCTCATTCACCCGGGCCTCCTCTTTCGCGATCGCCCTGAGAGCCTCTTTAAGCTGGCTTGAAGAGAGGCCGCACTCCGCCTCTATCCTGCTTATTTTACGCTTGATATTCCGGACGAGCCTGTTCCTCTCCTCCCCATCTTTTCGTTTCAAGTTCCCCCGATGGAGCCTCGGATTTTTCATTCCCCGGATTGAACTTCCTGAAGGACCTCCATATTTTTTTAACTCCTGCTGGGCCTTCTCCATTTGGATATTCAACTGCTTGAGTCCCCGTAGAATCCTGTCAATCTGCTCTCCCCTTAGGTTGATCCGTTTAAATGCCAGGAGTATTTCAGCCTGTTTTCTGCAGATCTCCTCCTCTATCTTCTTTTTAGAAGATTTCTTTTTCAAGGCCCTCCATCTCTTATGAAGAAGTTGAATGTTGTTTGTTTCCTTCCTAATTTTATCAATGAGATAAAGCACCCTTCTTTTTTGAAACTTCTCTTCTTTAACATTGATCACTTCATCATCAATTTCATTCGTGATCTCACCGACCTTGGCCTTGCCGGCCCGGAGGATCTTCCCAAGAGTGATGATTTCCTTGATCGCAATGGGACAGTTGAGAACCACACGAAGGATTTCTTGCTGTCCGTTTTCAATCCTTTTGGCCACCTCCACTTCTCCCTCGCGGGTCAATAAAGGGAAGGATCCCATCTCCTTCAAATAAATCCGGACAGGATCGACCATCTTCCCCTGGAGGCCGACATAGCCCGCTCCAGCCGCATCGTCCTCTTCCGATAGACGAAGGCTTTCATTCTCCAATGCGATTACCGGAAACTCGCCCAATAGGTCGATATCCAGCTCCTCGGACAGAAGGATGGGATCTTCATTTGGCTCAAATAGGAAAGTTTTTTCTGAATCCCGATCTTCCAAGCTTCTCTCCTCTTTCAATCTCTTTGTGTAAATTCGTTTTTATTGAAGCAGAGCGAGGGATTTCATCGGGCCAGGAGGGGCTTGATCACTTTATAAAAAAAACCGCAAAGGAGTTGTTTAGAGTTCTTTGCGGTTTTTTCACCTTAAAAAGATCATAGGCTCTTTGCAACCTGATATGAAGCAACTATAATCTATTCCAATCCAGATAGCAAGAGAATTCGTATCTCATTGATAATATTAGTTTTTTGTCGGACCCGCAAGACCTCCAGAACAGCGCCGGGTGCAGTTGTCGCAGTGGTAATGGATGAAGAATTGAAGATACTGCAGGTGGCGGAAAAAACGCGGCGACTTCATCATCTCCAGACGTTCATCCATTGAAGGTTTCCCTGCCATCTCAGTTAAAAACCGCATGAAGTTTCCTACATCATCGGGCTGACTTACCTTTACACAGCGGTGGCTCAGGACACGGCCATCCTCTGTGAAGGCTTTTCCCGGGCAGGTGGATCGACAGTCATATTGACAGGCGGAGCAGGGATCATAGCCTTCCAGGGGAGGGTCGGATTCCAGGTCCAGACTATTGAGAAGACCGAGATACATGACGCGGGGGCCATATTGAGGAGTCAATGCAAGAGTGTTTTTGCCCCAGACCGCCAACCCGCTCTGAACAGCGGCATGACGGAGCGAGATGCTGCCGATGGGAGAACGGAAAGTCTCCTCATTGATTTCAAAAGGCCGGTGGGCCTGGACGAGAAAGGATTCGGCGCCCAGTTCCCTTTCCATAAACTTTCCTAAATGGTAGGCGGCGGTATTGCCGGCTGATTCCACACTGTATAGAAAAGAGGGCATCTTGCTCCAGGTGTTCTCCCGATATCTGTAAGCGCCTGCAAGGGGTGTAAAGGCTAAAACGACGATGGACCTGGCCGTTGGCAGGTAACGAAGAGGATCCGGCGAACGGGGACTCTTATAGTCTCCCAGGTTCAAAACACTGACGAGATCCGCTCCCAACTCCTTCGCCTTCTTCTTGATCAACTCTTTCATTCTGTGCCTCCTTGAGAAATCCAAATTTACTATGAAAATAAGGGTTTCGTCTAACGGGAACGGTCACGATGCCCGTTTCGGTTATCGGTAACGGTTAGGTCCAATAATTAAAAGACGATCAACCTTTTATTAACGATACGGGCTTCGTCACCCTAACCCTAACCTCTTCACCTTGCCCCAAATTATTCAATGTATCTCTCCTCTCTGTCAATAAAAAACTCTTGATTCTTTTTGGGTTTTGGGTGAAGAATTCATATCAATAGTGCATTCTATCAGATGATTTCATATCATATCAATAGTGCATTCTATCAGATGATTTCATACAAGGAGGAGGATATGTTCGAGATTCTATTAACACAGGAAGAGCGGAAACTGAAACAGGAGGTGCGACGGTTTGCCAAAGAGAAGGTTCCGAGTTCCCTTGTCCGGGCCATGGATGCGGAGGAGGTGAGGTATCCGAAAGGGTATATGGAGAGCCTGGCATCGGAGAATCTCCTCGGGCTGCGGTTTTCAAAGGAGTGGGGAGGAAGGGGGATGAATTGGACAGGGGAGGTGACCGCCATTGAAGAGATCGGCGTTCTCGGATCGGGGATGAGCTGTCTCTACTCCCTGGTGAGCATTGTGGGCGAGGCTATTCACCAGTTTGGCACACCGGAACAGAAGGAAAAATATTTAAAGCCCACCCTGGAAGGAAAGCTCTGCTGTGCGGAGGCTCTCACCGAGCCACGAGGAGGATCGGACTTTTTCGGCGCAACCACGATTGCGAGAAAGGATGGAGACCATTATCTCCTCGATGGCCAAAAACGTTTTGTGGTAGGCGCGGAAGGCGCGGATTATTTTCTGGTCTATGCGAAGACCGCACCCGAAGCAGAGTCTCACAAATCGATTTCATGCTTTATCGTTGAAAGGGAGATGGGCGTTGAGGTGAAGCATGTCTATGGGCTTCTGGGCTCACGCGGAGGGGGAACAGGCCGGCTCTATTTTAAAGATACAAGGGTACCGGCAAAAAATCTTGTGGGGCGATTAAACGGAGGCTTCCTGGTCTTCAACCGGATGATGATCCCCGAGCGGTTGACTACGGCGGCAGGCGCCCTTGGCATGGCCCGGTGCTGCCTCGAGATTGCCACACGATACAGCAACCGGAGAAAGGCCTTTGGCGAAACGATACGTAAATTTGAGGCGGTCAGTTTTAAAATAGCGGATTCCATTGCAAAGCTGGATGCGGCTCGCAGTCTTGTCTATGTCACGGCAAAGCATGTGGACGAAGGCCTCGATTCGAGGAGGATGGTCTCCGAGGCTAAAAAGATATCCACGGAGATGCTCTGGGAGGTCGTCAACCATTCGATGCAGGTGATGGGAGGAATCGGATATACGAATGTCTATCCCATTGAGCGTTTCTTCCGTGATGCGAGGCTACAGATGATCTGGACCGGAACGAACGAAATCATGAATCTTCTTATTCAGCATGAGTTCTATAAAGAGGTCTTGGAGAAAACCGGCCAGTCGAGAGATGTGGAGGCAGATGCAGGAGACCTCGAAGGAGAAGAAGAGAAGGTCTATGAATAGAAAGCACCAAATTCCAAACTCCAATACCCAGATAATGACCCATATCTCAATAACCAATATTCCAAAGAATAACTCCCCCTTTCCCCCTCTTAACCCCCCTCTATTCCCCCCTTAATTTAAGGGGGGATGAAGGGGGGTTATAAGGGGGTTGGGGTCCGTTATAGGTGATTGGAATTTGACTATGGCAGATCGCATCTGTATCACAGGAATCGGAGTGGTTTCTTCGATTGGAATCGGGAAGGAGGAATTTCTTTCCTCGTTGAAGAGTGGTCGCTCAGGTATCGATGAGATTAAGACCTTTGATACCCAATTCTCCCGTTCTAAAAAGGGGGGAGCGATCCGGTCTTTCCATCCCAAAGATTTTATCCCCGCAAGCAAGATCAGACGTCTCGATCGAGCCAGTCAGTTTGCCATTGCCGCATCGAAACTTGCTTTAGCTGATGCTCAATTTTCCGTGACGAAAGAGAATAGTTCCAGAGCAGGGGTGGTTTTGGGTTCTGGTTTCTGCGGGCTCTCGAGTTCAGAGGAGTTTCACAAGAGCCAGGTTCTGAAGGACTTTTTAGATTTAAATCCCATGCTTTTTCCCAACACGGTTCCTAATGCCGCCTCCAGTCATGTCTCCATCGAACTTGGAATTCAAGGGGTCAATTGCACGCTCGTCCAATCCTTCTGCACGGCTGAGGCGGCCATCACTTTTGCCTGCGATCAGATCCGAAACGGAAGAGCAGATGTCATTCTTACAGGAGGGGTAGACGAATTGAGCGAGTTCCTCTTTCGGGGTTTTTCTGATCTTCGTCTCCTGGCAACAGATGTGGGATATGGAGAGATGTCCTGTCCCTATGATCGGATGAGAAATGGATTGATCCTGGGAGAAGGATCAGGGGTGTTGGTGATTGAGACGGAAGAGCATGCCAGGTCAAGAGGGGCGAAAATTTCCGGATATATTTTAGGGCACAGTTTAGTAGGAGCGTCTCCGCAGGAAAATGGGCCAGAAGATATAGAGCGGTCCATTCGGTTGACGCTGAAAGAAAAGGAAGGGATGGGGGTCGATACTATCAGCGGTGCAGGGAATTCATCAAAGGAACTCGATGGGCTGGAAGCCCGGGGGATGAAGAAGGCCTTTCCATCTCAGTATTCTCAGATTCCGGTCAGTTCAGTCAAATCGATGACCGGCGAGGCGATCGCATCGGGTGGGATGAGAATGGTGGCCAATGTGCTTTCCATGGAGTATGGCTTCATCCCACCCACGATCAATTATCACGTTCAAGATCCCACTTGCGATCTTCATTATATCACCCATCAAAGATTGGATCAGGAGGTCCGGACCATCCTCCACCTGGGGATTTCTCCCGGAGAATGTTATTCTTCTATTTTTATGGGGCGTGAATGGAACCGATAACCGGCACAGGAAATCTCATTCTCTTCTTCACGCTCATTCATTTTACCCTGGGCCGTTCATTCTCTGTGCTCTTTGCTATCTTCAATCAGATGTCTGTCTTACTCTATTTCCCTTTAGCCCTGGCCTATGACTATGTGCAGATTCCCATCTATGGGGCATTGTTAGAACATTCGAGCAAAACATTTTTCGTCGTTCGGTGGCTCACCCATAAAACGGATAAAGTAATCTCAAGCCTGAATGAGAGGCCGTTGATTAAGAAAGTGATGTCCTTTGGAAATGTGGGCCTCATTCTTCTTTCAGCCCTTCCCATCCGTGGTTTCGGAATTCTCTCGGGAAGCATTGTCAGTTTCTTACTGAAAAAGAACCGGACGGAGGGGACGATCCTATTGATGACAGGGTCGTTCATAGGGATATTCATCATCATGGGAATAGCCAAAGGAGTGTTTAAGGTTATTTCTTTCTTCTAACGAAGTTCAAATTTCAAAATCCAAATATCAAATTAATGTCAAAGTTCAAATTAAAAATTTTGTAACACTTTAGCTGTTTGAAAATCTTTGTAAAATCCCTCCCGACCTCCCTTTGCCAAAGGGAGGAGATAGGGGTTTCCCCCTTTGGAAAAGGGGGATTAAGGGGGATTTTATGATGATTCTTTTGATCAATTAACCTTTTTTCATAAGGCTAAAGTGTTACGAAATTTTAACATTCGGGTTTTGGATTTGATTTGACATTTGAACTTTGGCATTTGACATTACTGGTTAATATGGCGGACAAAGACGATATTCTGAAAAACTTGCCTCATTCTTTTCCTTTTCGGATGATTGATCGAATCCTTGAGATCGAGCCGGGGAAGAGGGCGGTGGCGCTCAAGAATGTGAGCATCGATGAACCCTATCTCCAGGGCCATTTCCCACGTGAACCCGTCATGCCGTCCATTCTCATCCTGGAGGCGCTGGCCCAGACAGGAGGGATTGCCTTTCATTCATCCTTTGAAAAAGAGGAGGGAGGCGTTCCCTTTCTCGCAAGGATTGATGAATTTCGAATGAAAGGAAAGGTTGTTCCAGGAGACTCCATGATCCTGGAGGCAGAGATAGAACACATCTTTTCCAACCTGGCCAAGGTAAAGGTATGGGCTAAGGTAAAAG
>VGRU01000172.1 GCA_016875255.1 Deltaproteobacteria bacterium | reverse complement strand
GCGATTTTTTCACCCCTCACAAGGGAGGCGGGGAGGCCGAAAAGCCTTTTAGAGCGATTACCTTTAATAGGTTGAATTAACCAAGCGGCCTGTTCAATCATCACCTGTTTGGTGAATCATTATGGCCAATTGCCCTTTGTTTCAATGTATCGCATTCTAAAAGGGTTTGCCGCCGGAGGCGAGCCTCGCCTTTGGCGGGAGGCATCTCGGCCTCCCTTGTGAGATAGGGTGAATCGCTCAATTTAGGTTTCAGAAATCTCTCCTTGATCATCCATAAGGGATTTGTTATGAAAGCCATCAGGAGGAATTCGGATATGACCTCGCTGGAGGAAAGAATACGGGCCGCATCAGGTGAAGGAGAGGTTGATCTCCTCATTAAAAATGGAAGAGTCATCAATGTCTTTTCGGGGGAGATTGAAAAGAAGGATGTGGCTATTTTCGATGGAATCGTGGTTGGCTTCGGAGATTATGAAGCGAAAAAAATCATCGATGTGAAGGGCGATTTTCTCTGCCCTGGACTGATTGACGGTCACGTCCACATCGAATCGAGCATGGTGACTCTCCCTGAATTTGCACGGGCTGTCCTGCCCCACGGGACGACCACAGCCGTCATCGATCCCCATGAAATTGCCAATGTCCTCGGCATAGAGGGCATCCGCTTTATGGTCGAGTCTGGAAAGGGAGTCCCATTCAATGTGCTTGTGATGCTTCCCTCCTGCGTCCCTGCCACCCATATGGAGACTGCGGGAGCCAATCTCAAGGCGAATGATTTAAAGCCTCTTTTCAAAGAACCCTGGATGATCGGGGTGGCAGAGATGATGAACTTCCCGGGTGTGATCTACAGAGACCCGGAGGTCCTGAAGAAGATTGAGATGGCAGAGGGAAGACGAATCGACGGCCATGCTCCCGGCCTTTCTGGAAAAGGTCTTTATGCCTATCTCGCCGCAGGAATCCGTTCCGACCACGAGTGCACCACTCCAAAAGAGGCAAAAGAAAAATTGAAGAACGGGATGTGGATTATGGTGCGAGAAGGCTCAACCGCAAGGAATCTCAATGATCTTCTCCCTCTGGTCAATTCTAAAAACGGAAGGCGGTTCTTCTTTGTCACGGACGATCGCCATCCCAAAGAACTTCTTGAAGAGGGCCATATCGATTCGATGGTGAGAGAAGCGATCCGGAGAGGGCTCGATCCTATCCTGGCCATCCAGATGGCAACCCTCAATACCGCAGAATATTTCAGGCTTGATGACATCGGAGCCATTGCCCCGGGATATCTGGCAGACATTATCTCCTTTGATCACCTGGGTCGGTTTCAGGTTAAAAAAGTTTTTAAAGATGGCATCCTGGTGTCAGACCATGGAAAAATGTTATTCAGCTCGATCGTTCCATCGGCATCGGTAAAAATTAAGCGAAAGCAATCTTTTCGGATAAAGCCTCTCAAGGCGGACTCCCTCGTTGTCCGAAGCACAGAACCCATCGCCAAAGTCATCCAATTGATTCCGGATCAAATTGTCACCAAGAAAGTGATGAAGAAAATCATTTTAAAAGATGGAGTGGCTTATCCCGGCCTTAAAGAGGATATCCTCAAAATAGCCGTGGTCGAAAGGCATTGGGCCACAGGAAATATTGGAATCGGCTTTGTTCAGGGATTCGGGTTAAAGAGAGGAGCCATCGGATCAACAATCGCCCACGATTCCCACAACCTCGTCATCATTGGAACGAACGATCAGGATATGTTAAAGGTTGTTGAAACAATCAGAAAGATGGGCGGAGGATTGGCCGTTGTCTCGGAGGGAAAGGTGATTGCAGACCTTCCCCTGCCGATCGCCGGTTTGATGTCTGATGAACCGGTCTCTCAAGTCTACCGAAAGTTGGAGAGCTTGCAACGAGTAATAAGGAACCTCGGGTGCAAACTTCCAGACCCCTTGATGACCCTTTCTTTCCTTTCCCTGCCTGTCATTCCGGAGTTGAAGATCACGGACAAGGGATTGGTGGATGTGAATCAATTCAGGATCGTGTCGGTCTTTGGTGAAGACTGAAAAAGAACATTGCAAATTGGAAATTGCAAAATGCAAAATGAGCAGTGTATTTTTTCGATTTCCCTTTTATGAGGGATTTGTAAAAAGTCGAAAAAAGTTAAAGATCGTCATTCCGGCCCCGTATCAAGTACGGGGTAAACTCCAGCCGGGCGACCGAAGGGAGGCGGAGTGAGCGAAGCGAGCGAGCACATCCAGTAATATCATATAATTAACAAAACCCTGGACACCGGTTTTCACCGGTGAGACGACTTTTTGCGAGATCATCATTGATCATTGCTAATTGCTAATTTTACAATGCCCATTGGAGGGTTTTATGGATTGGGACCAACTTTTAAACGAAGCCACTCACTATCTTCAAGATTATATCCGAATCGATACGGTCAACCCTCCGGGCAACGAAATAGAGGGGGCAAAGTTTTTTAAAAAGATCTTTGATAAAGAAGCCATCCCTTCCGAGATATATGAACCTATTCCCGGCAGAGGAAGTGTTTCGGCCACACTGAGAGGAGATGGACCAAAGCGGCCCATTCTTCTTCTCAGCCATATCGATGTCGTCCCTGTTGAGAAGCAAGGTTGGGAAGTTCCTCCCTTCGAAGGGGTCATCAAAGACGGATATCTCTATGGCCGCGGAACCCTCGACTGCAAATCGCTGGGGATCATCGAGATGATGGCCCTCCTGATCCTCAAAAGAGAACATATATCCTTAACAAGAGACCTGATCTTCTTTGCAACGGCGGATGAGGAGACCGGCGGTAGATGGGGCGTTCAATGGGCTACGGAGAATGTCCCTTCTATTAGAGTGGCGGAATACGCCCTCAATGAAGGGGGACATGTTATTCTTAACGAGGATGGTTCCCCTGACCGCTATGCCATCTCCAATGGCCAGAAGGTCATCTTCCAGATCAGACTAAAGGCCAGAGGCACGCCAGGCCATGGCTCCATGCCCCATCCGGACAACCCGAATGTGAAGCTCATCAGAGGCCTCGAGACCCTCACGAGATGGGAGACCCCCTTTCACATTATCCCCACGGTAAAAGAATATTTCTATAAGATGGCTCCGAAACAGCCTTCTTATGAGAGGCCTCTGTTTGAAGACATCGAGAAAGGGCTCAGCGACTCCACCTTCTCCACCTGGTTGACCTCCAACCCGATCTTCAATGCCATGATGAGAAATACCATCTCCCTCACCATGCTTCAAGCCGGAAGCAAGGCCAATGTCATCCCTTCGGAATCCACTGCCACCCTCGACTGCCGGCTCATCCCCGGCACAAATAAAGAGGAATTTCTAAAAGAGGTCAAGCGTAGAGTGGGAGATGAAATTGAGGTGGAGGTCATTTCAGAGAGCGAATCCCTTCCCCCCTCTTCCCTCGATTCAGAGCTTTATCGGGCGATTGAAAAGTTTGCCTCGAAGAATCATCCCGGCTGTCCGGTCGTCCCCTTTCTTCTTCCCGGCGCCACCGACAGCCGCTTCTTAAGGGAGAAAGGAATCCTCACCTACGACTTCTGTCCCTTCCAATTGACAGAAAAAGAGTTGATGAATGTCCACGCAAACAACGAACGCATCGACCTGGAGAATCTGAGGTTTGGAACGAAAGTGCTGGTGGAGATTATTAAGGAAGTGGCCACCTGATAACCGTTCTCTCTGTTCGTGTCTCATGTCTGATAATTCCAAATAAAGAATTGTTCCAATGATAGGCAGGTTTACAACCCTGTTTCATGCTCTTGACTGAAAAAAGAAAGCACCTCAAAAAATGGGGCTTCCGGGAAGGGTAGATTTCTTCTTCTGTTGTGCGCTTGCCAGCGCACCTTGCCGGCCAGTCAGACCCAATGGTTTAGATTTGAGGTTTGAACCCTGCCACAATTGACTGAATAATTCAGTCAACCACTATCCAACGACTCTGAGATCGAATTACGCAATAACCTAATGACTCGTTTGGAGCTTTAATCTGCTCGCTTCGTTCTTTGCCCTACGCGCTGCGCTTCAGGGCAGTGCCAACTTTTTTAGGGATGCCCCCCGTATCTCAATCTTTAAGTCTGACCCCAAATCTTTATCCATCCCCTTTAAGGCTTGTGGCTAATACGGATACGACCGGGTTGGACAGTAACAAAGGAGCCAACTAATTTTTCGCCTTGCTGCTTCACCAAATTGAGAACATCTCTTGATATCTCCCTGCGAGCAAAAGTTGGGAATCGAAGGAAAATCACACCCAGCGTATCTTGACCGTGGGAATAGACTAACCGACCAAAATCCTTGTCTTCTGTTAATAAGATTCTCCCTTCATGGAGAGCAAGTCTTATGACCTCCGAGTCCTCGGTTCTTGGAGAACTCTCTGAAATACAAAGGACATCAAATCCAGCTCTCCTGAGGGCTCGGACCACAGCGAAGTCGCAGCTTTCATCGGCAAGGAAGCGCATCGTCATTTCCTGGCTGCTTGTCTGGAAGTGCTCAAGATGACCGTTTCCTCATGAGCCAAAGTGTCCGCTGCATATCGAATAGCAGCCTGGATATCTTCTTTGGTGAGCCTGGGATAGGCTTCTAAAAGTTCTCTTTCTTTCGCTCCTTCGCTTAGCTTTCTGAGAATAAGTTCCACCGGAATTCGGGTCCCCCGTATGACTGGTTTGCCCATCATAACCTTAGGGTTAATCTCAATTCGATCTGTAATGGTCATAACAAACCTCTACTTCCTTTTAAAATAACGACGAGATCGTACTTCCTATAGAAGGATGATACAAAAAAAAAGGGGAATTGGCAAGCTTTAAGAAGTCAGCAGCGCACGTTGCCGGCCAGTCAGAGGGATTGGAGTTCTTGACTTCAAAATGAAGTCAACTACTACGTAACGACTCAACTATTTAACCAATAACTCATCCATTTGTTTTGTATTAATTCCGCAATCCGCATTTGGAAGATTTGTTTTCAAGCGGTTTCAATTCCGCAATCTCTCCGAGCCAGAGGGCTTTCCCTCCGGGGCAGAAGCCCCTCTGGGGCGGCGCCTGAGCCGGAGGCCGCAATCCGAAATCCGCATTCGAATACGCCAACTTTTTTGATGGATGATACCTAAGATTTACGCCAATACCGAATTATCGATGCCTGACCCCACAGCTCCCGGCAGAGAAATCCATTCGCTGTTGGCTGGGATGTCGTCTCCCATTCGGCTTTTGAATGTCTCAAACCTTTCCCATGGGGGCTCCACACACATTCTTCCAACCTATCCTGCGCCATTTCAGAAACCGTCAGGCGTCAAGCGTAAGGGGAGCCAACCTTTATTTATTCTTTTTCTTCGAGTCCTTTTAGAATCTCAGGAAGAACAGAATCGATGAATTCTGAAGGGGTCACGACATGAAATGGATATTTGTCGAGGTCCTTCATTTTCCCAAAGTGCTGTTTATCCCCTGTCACAAGAAAGTCTGCCTTGCTTTGGATGGCTGAAACAAGAACCGGGACATCCTTATTCGCAATCTTTCCAGAAAATTCCCTTAACTCTTCTTGTCGAGGCAAGTGGATGATTTTGAGATGCAACTTAGGTAGATATCTCTTATACACAGAAAGTATCTCAGGCATCTTCTTTTCTAAATTTCGTTCAATTTCAATAAGATTATATCTTCCTGTTGAACCAACAAGAAAGGGAAGTTTAAGGGTTAATAAGTCAAGAATGGTGCGCGGTGCCTCTTTCTCAGAAAGGAGGCCAGAGAGGATGACATTTGAATCGAGAAAAACTCTAACGATTCTTTTTGGCATAGGTTTCTTGATATAGTTTTTCTCGTTCTTCTTGAAGTCCTTTCAGTAGCTCTTCTTCGGAAATCCCCGTTGTTTTCAGCAATTTTCTTATCTCTCTTCTTGCCTCTTCCAGTTCAAGCCTTTTAGGCGTAATAATGACGGAGTCACCGACTGGAATGATCGAAACGACTTGCCCTTCTTCAAGATAACCCATGCCCCTTATTCTCTTGGGAATGGTTAACTGACCACGAGACTTGATTTCTGTGGTTAACGGCTTCATGATCTGCATTTTAATCCTCCCATATTCTATCTGAATTCAGAATATCAGAATTCTGAAATAATTGCAATAGCCAAGGATGGAAAGCTCACCCTTTCTCTCGGTTTCCAGAGATTCGAGAAGTGTTATTTTTTAGACCTAACTGGGTTGGATGTCAATTATAAAAATCAGGGATTGCGGATTGGGTGGCATTATTTCCGGAACAGAGCAAAGAATATTGTGATGAGAAGGCTGATGAGGATGCAGGTGGCGAGGGGAAAATAGAAGGTAAACTTCTCCTTTTTAATGACGATATCTCCAGGAAGCCTCCCGACCCATGGGATTTTATCGCCGGCCATCAGAAGCAGGCCCATCAAAACAATAAAGACGCCCAAAAGGATGAGTAATTTGCCCAACGCGCCCAATCCGAACATATTGCCTTCAATCCTAATTTCAAATGTCAAATTTCAAAGTTCAAAGGAATGTCAAACGACTAACACCGTACAAAATGAATTTCAAATGTCAAAGCTCAGACACCATATTAATGTCAAACCCTGAATGATTAAATGTCAGAATTTCAACTCTTCTTCGCCAGAATGATTGAAGAAAAAATAAGCGCCAGCTCATGAGCCTCTTGCCAGAGTCTTTGGCACTCTGCTGCCTTGTGAGGATTTGCCTTTCGAATCATCCTTAGCCAGTGCTTTGTTTCTTTTGCTTCTTTCTTGCAAATTGCGATCTTATGCCTAAAATCTTTCTTCGATTCCGCTCCGTCTGCTTCCATGTAATTCGCGCCGACACTCGTACCGGCGTCTACCAACTGACCAATGAGCGGCCGATTGATTTCATTCCTCTCAAGAGTTTTCACAAACTCAACAATCATTTCTCCAAACCTGCCAGTCCTCTCCTCTAAATCAAAAACCCTTTCGTTTGATTTTTTTATTTCATTTGAACTTTGAACTTTATTTGACATTTGAACTTTGTCATTTGACATTTTGTTTTCTTTTAAAAACCTTTCCTTCTCACTATAAATACAACCGCAGTATTGCTGGCGATAGAGTCCCATCGCCTTGGAAACTTCCACGCCCCTCTTCCACCCTTGTCTAAAATCTTCATAATAGAAGGGAATTCCAATCTCCTTTGCCACACGCTCCCCCGTTTCTTTAATTAGAGCATGATTTTGATGGCCGCTTTCAAGAAGGGTGGTTGAAAAAGCATCGAAACCCTTATGCTTTGCCTCCTGTGCCGCTGCCTCGAGCCGGAGAGAGTAGCAATATTGACATCTTTCTTTGACGCGATGAGATACATTTCTCAAAAATTCCTCCAGTAGATACTCATCCCGATAAATGACTTTTAATCCTCCCTTATCCGAATATTGCTTCAGGGCGTCCAGCCTTTTCTGATATTCCTGATAAGGATGAATGTTGGGATTAAAGAAATAGCCAACGACTTCATTCCCTTCTTCTCTTATTTTTTCAATGGGAGAAATAGCGCAGTTGGCACAACAGATGTGAAGGAGGATTTTCACTTGTTGAAATCTTAAGTTCAAATGTCAAAACCCAAAACTGAACTCTTTGACATTGAGACTTTGGATTTGATTTGGCATTTGAAGTTTGTCATTTGAAATTTAGGATTCAAAACTTAACTGGCCGCTAAGGCCTTCTTTTCAGGCTCTTTCCTTCTCGGAATCCCCAGTTCTTTCTCGACCTGCAAGATCCTCTCCGTGGTCTTGATGACTGTGTCCGGATTGAGGGAGATGCTATCGATGCCGCACCGGACTAAAAATTCCGCAAATTCGGGATAATCGCTCGGAGCCTGCCCGCAGATGCCGATCTTCCGGCCGTTCTTCTTCACCCTTTCGATCACCCACTGGACCATCTTCTTGACCGCAGGATCTCTTTCATCAAAGAGGCGGGCGACCTTCTCTGAATCGCGGTCCAACCCCAGAATGAGCTGTGTCAAGTCG
>VGRU01000171.1 GCA_016875255.1 Deltaproteobacteria bacterium | reverse complement strand
AGGTTGAGCAAGAAGCGGTGCTTCCTGGTATGGAGCCAGTAGCGGCCAAAAAGTAGCTGGAAGGAAATCACGAAAGAGGTGAAGACCGATGTCTAAGAGCATGAAGAAGATACTGACAATTCTGAGTTTGGCCCTGGTTCTAGCAATCGCATTAGGTTCTCTGGTAGTTGCTTATGCAGGTGAGATTAGGGGAATAGGACTTCTTGGAGTCTGGTTCTTCCTGACCTTTGGTATCATCGTCGTACTGGCACAGGTGATACCCGCAGGAATTCTTCTGACCTCATTAATTGGATCGGCATTCACCCCTTACCGAAGGGCTGAAGTACCCATCCATGTAACATAAGGGTATGAGGAGGGGTTACCATGCAAAACAAAAAGATTCTCATCGCATATCAAGATGATTTATGGGTCAGATCGCTTAACACTTATTTTCACGGGCAGGGATACCGGGTGGAGTCGGTCAAAGCTCTGAGCGAGATGATCAAGAAAGTCCGCAACGGCCAGCATCAGGTTCTGCTTCTGGATGATGAGATTGAAGGATTGAAGGCCTGTGATATCGTCTCTCTGTTAAAGAAAGTCAATTCCAGGATTCAGGTCATCATGATCTCCTCGGAGGAGTCCCTGGGACCGGTAAGACGGCTTCGGGGGGCAGGCATCTTCTATCAGGCGATGAAGCCGATTGATATGGAAGAGATCCGTTCTGCCGTTCAGTGTGCCTTTGAGAAGATTGAGCGGGAGAATGAGAAAGAAGGGTTCTTCTCCTTCTTGATTCCCAGACTGGCTCCGGCGTAAGAATTGAAAAAAAGAGGGTCCCAAAAACCTTCTGGGAAATAGATGATAAGGGGGGGTGGTAAAAATAGCCGCAGATGTTTTGCGGCTATTTTTTTATCATTTCCAGCATCACTTTTTATCACCTAAATTGAGCGATTCATCCTATCTCACAAGTGGGGCAGAGATGCCTCAAACCCTTTTAGAATGCGATACGTTATAAATTTAGGGAATGGGCCTCGAACTTTCACCCAACGGGTGATGATTGGACAGGCCTCATGTTTGATTCAACCCATCAAAGGTGATCGCTCTAAAAGGCTTTTCGGCCTCCCTGCCCCCCTTGTGAGGAATGAAAAGATCGCTCAATTTAGGTATCAATTATTTTTTTTTACAACTCCGGCGTTGTCTTATAACTAAAACCATCCAGTAACCATAATAAATCCAAGAAGAAAAAGAAGGGGAGTTAGATGCGATAGGGGTAACTTTGAAAGATGGATAGGTACATCGTCGCGATAGCCCCGGGCGGCGAGGGCGAAGGTGACCTCTTCGGCCTCTAAAATAGAACGGCGAAGGATCGGCAAGACAAGAAATTTTGCTTTACGAATAGGATTTTTCTTTCGATCTCCCAATCGAGCCTTGTTAGCCAGGCTCACCTCTTCAACCTGATCAAGAGTGCGTGAAAAGAAACGGAGAGTGAGAGAAACCATTAATCCGATACGGCGTTCTGGTAAGAAAGGAATAGGTTTTAAAAGCCAGATCAAGGCGTCACGAAGCTCACGAGGGCGGGTCACCGCTGTAAAGAGGACGGCATACCCGAGAATCAGTCCCAATCGCCAGCAGGTCAGTCCTCCCAGAAGGAGCCCTTCCTTACTGATAGGAAGCCATGGAAATGAGTGAAGGCGGAGTCCAGGTGTAAAAAGAGACTGAAATAGAAATAGGATGAAAAGGAAGATGGCCCAGAATCTGATTTCACGGAGAAGCTGTTTGATGGGAAATCGTGAAAGGAAGAAGAGACCGACAAGAAGGATCGAATCGAAAATGAACCAGGAGATTCTTGTTTGAATAAGGGTTGCCGTAATCATCAGGAGTCCAAAAAATTTGCATCGTCCATCCCAACGGTGGAGAAGAGAATTTCCAGGGAAGTAGTGAAGGACTATTCGAGCCATGAGATTTTCTCCCCTCCAAGAAGCACATAACAAGGCGGTCTCACCCCAAAGCGAGAAAGTTCCTGTACAAGGCTTTCTGGGAAGCCTGAGGCCTTGATTTCTCCATTTTGGAGGATAGCAATTCGATCCACATGACAGACCACTTTTTCGACATCGTGCGTGGTCACGATTAAGGTGTGCCCTTCCTGATATAACTGAATCATATATCTCAGGACTTCCTGAATTCCGGGATAATCGAGATGGGAAAAGGGTTCGTCGAAGAGGATTACGTCCGGCTTCATGGCCATCACGCCGGCAATGGCAAGCCGCCTCTTTTCTCCTCCGGAGAGCAAATAGCAGGGTTTTTCTGAAAGGCCCTGAAGGCCCATCTTCTCGATTGCCCAATTCACCCGCTCGTTGATCTCCTTTTGAGAGAGCCCAAGGTTTTCAGGTCCAAAAGCCATATCTTCTTTCACTGTTTCTCCAACAATCTGGCTGTCCGGGTCCTGAAAGACCATTCCCACGATTTGTCTCACCTTAAGAGATTCTTTTATGGAATCAAAGCCATTGATCAGAATGGATCCATCCGTGGGTTTCAGAAGACCACTCATGATTCGGAGGAGGGTGGTTTTGCCGCTTCCGTTGGACCCACAGATGAGAAGAAATTCACCTTTAGAGATATGAAGATCAATACCTCTTAATGCGTAAGTGCCATCCGGATATCGGTGATGGAGGTTCTGAATCTGGATCATAATGACTACTACACGAATAAAACGAATGGTAACGAATGGCTCGAATATTTCGTAAAATTCGTTATCATTCGAACTATTCGTTCATGTGTTGACGATTCAACATAGGTCTGACAGCACGGGCCAGAATGATAGCGACAGCGGCTTTCATTGCATCTCCAATGAGAAAAGGAATCATCCCAACCATCCATGCCTTATTCCAGGGCATGTTGGTCATCATTTTGAGCCAGGGGACTCCAAGACCATAGACGATGAGCGAACCGATGATGACGGCAAAGATCCCTCCGACCAGAGAGTGTCGGAACCGTTCGGAGGTAAAACCCGTGATCCATGCACAGAGAATGAATCCGAAGAGATAGCCGCCGGTTGGACCAAGAATATGGACCAATCCGCCTTTGCCGCCATAGAAGACAGGCATACCAATGGTTCCGACGAGAAGGTAGAGGCCTGCGCTGGCCACTCCCCAGCGACTTCCCAAAAGAAGTCCTGCGAGAAGGACGAAGAGGTTTGTCAGAACGATGGGAACAGGTCCAATCGGCACATGGATATAGGCTCCCACGGCCATCAGGCCTGCCATGAGAGATGATAGAACGACGAGCCTCAACTTTTCAACCGACACAAGCTTTCCCCTTTCCGTTTAATTGTCAACCAAAATTTTAAGTAAGGTTAACAAATAATCTTACCTCTGTCAATGGGCTCGAAAAATAGTCAAAAAAAGGGTTGACTGGATGGATGAAGAGGTTTATGGTTAAGCAGAAAGAGAAAGGCAGGAAGAATAGATGTTCATTATCGTTCGTCTGATCATCAACATGGTGGCCATTCTGATCATTGCTTACCTTTTCCCGAGCTTGATCTGGGTGGATAGCTTCTGGGCGGCTTTAGTGGCCGCTTTTCTTCTGGGAATTATCAATGCGACTCTACGGCCCTTACTGGTCTTTTTCACTTTCCCCGTCACGATCTTGACCCTTGGCCTCTTTCTGCTGGTCATCAATGGACTGATGCTCTGGCTGGTCTCAGCCCTGGTGAGGGGATTTCATGTGAACGGCTTTATGGGAGCAGTGCTGGGGGTCATCCTCATTAGCATTGTTAGCTGGATTCTGTCCAGATTTGTTCCCCGGTAACTTCTGGTTTCAGATACTGGCTCATGAAATCTGAGAATTTCCTTTTAACATTAAAAAAGAAAAGGGTGTCATGCCGAACTAGTTTCGGCATCTCGTTTTGATTCGAACCCCAGATCCTGAAACAAGTTCAGGATGACAAGCTTGAGAAATTTCAATATTTGTATCAATTTAGAACTTTGAAAAATGCCTGTAGTGTAGGCCCTCGTGGCCGTATATCTGGCTCGAAATCCCACCGTTCCTGTTTGTTAACGGGCATAAAGCCCTTCACTACAAGGCACATTTTTTTATTTTTCAAAGCGCTAAAGTGTTACCAATATTTTTATTTAGGTTTCCCAATCCTCAATCCGAAATCCGCAATCTAAAATGGAAGTCTACCCTCCATCAAGGGTATGATGTTCCATCTTTCGATACCACGAGGCAGGATCGATGAAATATTCCTCAGTGTCCTTGAGGGAAAGGTAGTGTTCGTTTTCCATCCTGGCAAGGAGGTCGAAGAACTGTTTCTCTTTGGGATCGGATGAGGCGTCTCTTATTTCGGCATAGAACTTTGCCCCCTTTGCTTCGAAGTCGAGCGCCGTTCGGACAGCCGCTAAATCATCCGAGTCTCCTTTGGTTTCATCCACCTTCTTAAGAAATTCGACCAGAATATCCTTCACGATCGTGTCTTTAACTTTGAGGGGAACGGTCTCGGGCCATTTTTCCTGCTTTGCCCACTTTTGATGGAGCTGTTTCAGCCGTTCATAATGCTCCAGTTCATCATCCCCGATCTGCCGAAACATTTTTTTGCCGAGGAGGTTCTGCGTCCGGTCCGCATTTTTAAGATAGAATTCCCTCTCCCTTATCTCATTATTGAGCGCCACCTCCAGAGCATTTAAACGATCTTTTTCGTTCATGATCCTTCCTCCCTTTTAGAGATTTCTTCTACACTTGTTGATATTTGAGATATTTTTATAATACCCCAGTTTTTTCTATCTATCAAGAAGCGGATTTAACTTTATCATACAAGGCTGTCTTGCGAGCCTTTGATTGAAAATGATATACATAAGGCAGTCCGATGAAATCGAAGCGCGTCGTCATTACAGGTATGGGTATTTTCTGTTCGATCGGGAAGAGTGTGGATGAGTTTGCCCAATCCCTGAAAGAGGGCCGTTCAGGCATTGGTCCGGTCACCCTTTTTGATACCTCAAAATATCCCTCCAGGATCGGAGCCGAAGTCAGGGGTTATCAACCTGAGAAATATTTTAAAAAGAGAGAGCTGAAGAGGCTTTCGAGAACGGATCAATTGGGCCTCATTGCGGCTGAAGAGGCGGTGAAAGATTCCGGAATCGATTCCTATCCTCCTGAAGAAATAGGGGTATGCCTGGGGGCAGGCGCAGGAGGGATGTTGGAAGCAGAAGCCTACCACAGGGAAATTCTGCTAAGAGGGAAATCGAGCCCCTCTCTCATCTTTCCTTTCATACCGAGTTTTACAACCAGTCGAATCGCAGAAAGATTTCGATTTTCAGGACCCAAAGCCACAATCACCACAGCGTGCAGTTCATCGGCCACCTCCATTGGTTATGGAGCTGATCTCATCCGGAAGGGTGACTGTAAAGCAGTGGTCTGCGGAGGAAGCGATTCCCTGTGCGAACTTACCTTTGGCGGATTCAATTCCCTGAAGGCGATGGACCCTTCTCCCTGCAGGCCTTTTGATCGGAAGAGGGCTGGAATGTCTCTGGGCGAAGGAGCCGCCATCTTAATCCTGGAAGATTATGAAGAAGCAGTGAGAAGGGGAGCGAGGGTCTATTCAGAGTTCCTGGGATATGGAATAGGCGGAGAGGCCCATCATATTACCGCGCCCGAGCCCAACGGAGTGATTGAGGCCCGGGTGATGAAAGAGGCGATGGAAGAGGGCGGTGTATCTCCTGATCAGGTCGATCATATCAATGCCCATGGAACAGGGACACCTCTGAACGATAAGGTGGAATCCATTGCCATTAAGAAGGTATTTGGAAAGAGAGCGTATGCCATCCCCATCAGTTCGATTAAGTCGATGGTGGGACACTGCCTGGGATCGGCAGGCGCCATTGAAGCAGTAGCATCGGTTCTTTCCATCGTTTATCATTTCATTCCTCCCACCCTTCATCACCGGGAAGGCGATGAAGATTGCGATCTCGATTATGTCCCAGGAAAGGCCCGGGGGAGAGAAGTCAACGTTGTTCTCTCCAACTCGTTCGCTTTTGGAGGAAATTGCACCGCGTTGGTTTTTGGGAGGTATAAACATAGGAGCGAATAATGTCTACCTACATTGAGCAATTTAAATAAATTTAATCGTAGTAGGGCAACCCTTTAGGGTTGCTTATAATGCCTGCCTGTAGCAGGCATGCAAGGCTAAAGCCTTGCCCTACATAGCTTATAGCTGATAGGTAACGGAGGGAGACTAAACCTTTATGCCCGGAGAAAAAATTGATTACACAGATGGAAAACTGCATGTCCCTGATCACCCTATTATTCCCTTCATTGAAGGGGATGGGGTGGGGCCGGATATCTGGAGGGCTTCGGTTCGCGTCTTCGATGCGGCTGTGGAGAAGTGTTACGGAGGAAAGAGGAAGGTTCACTGGCTGGAGGTCTATGCCGGAGAGAAGGCTTTTCAATTGAAAGGGGAGTGGGCTCCTGAGGAAACAATTGAGGCCATCCGGGAATATAAGATCGGTATTAAAGGTCCACTGACCACGCCCGTGGGCGGAGAGTTCCGGAGCATCAATGTGATGCTCCGGCATAAACTCGACCTCTACTCCTGCATCCGGCCAGTAAAATATATCGCGGGAACACCCAGCCCGATGAAACATCCTGAGAAGGTTGATATGGTGGTCTTTCGTGAGAACATGGAAGACGTCTATGCAGGGATTGAGTGGAGAGAGGGATCGAAAGAAGCCTTGCGTTTAAGAGAGTTTCTTGAGAAGGAACTGGGAAAGGTGATCCGTGAAGATTCCGGGATTGGAATCAAACCCATCAGCCGATTCGGGACAAAACGCCATGTTCGGAGGGCCATTCGTTATGCCCTCTCTCACAATCGAAAAAGCGTGACCCTGGTTCATAAGGGCAATATCATGAAATTTACAGAAGCGGCTTTCAGGGATTGGGGATATGAGCTGGCCAAAGAGGAATTTGGAGACCGGATCATTTTGGAAAGCGAGTCAGGAGAAAAGGATGTTCCGGAAGGGAAGATCGTTCTTAAAGACCGGATTGCAGACGCCATGTTCCAACAGATCCTCTTGCGGCCTGACGAGTATGATGTCCTGGCCACGCCCAATCTCAACGGAGACTATCTGTCCGATGCGCTGGCCGCTCAGGTCGGGGGCCTGGGCATGGCGCCCGGGGCAAATATTGGAGATCAGGGAGCGGTCTTTGAGGCGACCCATGGAAGCGCACCCAAATATGCAGACCAGGATGTGATCAACCCTTCCTCCGTCATTCTCTCAGGCGCCATGATGTTCGATTATATGGAATGGAGTGAGGCAGGAGAGGCCATTACCAAAGCCCTGGAGAAGACCATCTTACAAAAGATCGTCACCTATGATCTCGCCCGGCAGATGAAAAAAGTAAAAAAAGTGAAATGCTCTGAATTTGGAACAGCCCTCATTGAAAACCTTTGACAAAAAAGGGTGACATCTTGGAAAGAGGATGCCACCCTTTATCACTTAACCTTAATACAGCGATAAGAATGTCATGCTTTTTTCAAAACTTGTAGATATAGGTGTCAGGTCTACACTATTGACTCAATTCCGGCCATAGACATTATTTGGGAAATCTTAATAATTATCTTGTCAATAGTGTAGACCTGACACCTGAGTTATTCGTTCTTTGATCTGAATCGTGCCTTGTTGACAAAAGAATAATAGTAAACGATGGCCTGAACGTAAAATCAGTAAACGATGTCTTGAACGTTATCAGATAACGATTAGAGGTTGCCTTTAATTAAAAAAGTGCCACCCTCTTTTAGAGAGGGTGGCACCCGTAACATTCACCTTTTCCACACTTTCCCCCTAAAAAAAGCTGAGTATTTGATAAATTCTATTCCTGAACACTAACTTCGTAGCGCTCTCCGGCAGGAGGGCCAGCAAGAATGCTTCCAAGCTTTCCAAGCAACTCTTTGTAGATAGGACTTGTTTCAAAAGTTGTCAGATCTGCTTCCGTCTCCCATAGGTTGATCGACATGG
>VGRU01000170.1 GCA_016875255.1 Deltaproteobacteria bacterium | reverse complement strand
GTGAACGATGTCCTGAACGTTGTCAGTTAAGGGTTAATACCCCACCTGCCGTATTGAATAATTGAGGGGTAAAGAATAATTCGTTTTATTCTCTCAAGCTAGCCTCTTGGGGTCAGGAATTCTTCGTCTCGTTTTAGATGATCCTTAATGTCCACATCGATAGATGCCACACATCTTCCGATAAGAACCTTCAGTTCACCAGGCTTAGCCATTTCCTCCATCTTTTGAAAAGTTCCTTTTAGTTCTTCTAAGGCTGGAGGAGCCTCACCGGGCTTACCTTCCCATCCTCCCTTCGGCAGGGTCTTGGCGAAAAGCATTCTTTCAACATCCTTTGAGGCACCGGTTTCCATAGCTTTTTCTGAAACCTTTACGAGCAAGGAGCTGGTATTTTCATTGATAGGCAAATACTCAGATGCGGTCATTGCTTTTTGTACATGCCCCTCCAGGATTTGTTTATCTATGTATTCCTCAAGGAATGTTTTCTGGGAGCCTTTGTCCGAAAGGCCCAATATCGGCTCCATTAAGTATTCTAAGTAAAACTTTCTATAAAGCATATCCTCCTTATGCCAATCAATCACCCTTTCCATCAGCTTCTCAAAATCGGCATAAGATTTGATCTGACCAGAAATGGATTTCAACCCGTCAAAAGGCACGGCATCCAATTTTTTCCTTCTCTTACTCTTTTTTCGGGCCTCCATTGATTTTTGAAGCCGGTATTCAACAAAATTGATTGCCGAATCAATCCCGCTGAATGAAAATCTTAATAACTCATCAGCATCCCAATCAAGTTCAGGAACGTCCTTTAACTTTCTCAGCAACTCATCCCTCAGGTGATCAAGCAATTTATTATCGATTTCTTCTGGGTGCTCCTGAATCCTATGTATGATGAATGACAAATTATCCGTCATCCTGGGATTCAGCTCTTCTTCCATTGAAACACACTTGTTCAGTATTTCTAGCATGAGTGTAGGAATCTTTTTTAATACATGATCGAGATGGATAACCAATAATAACCGATGCTCTTTGTCCCCCTTTTCCGCTATCTGCATCAACCAATTTCTTAGGTCTTTTTCATCAACTTCCTGCCTACCAAGCATAGTCAGGAATGTATCGACCTTTGATATAGGCGCACTCGGCAGATGTGGCAAAACCTCTTCTGCAAGCTTCTTTATAAATCCCGTGTCCATTTCGCTCAAAGCCAGGTCAATCTCGTTCCTGAACCTCTCAGGAACCTTCTCCCACAACTCTTTATTACCTCTGATTGAAGCAAACTTTTCTTGCTCAAGGCGAACCCAGCACCTGACTATTTGCGGCCGAGGCCATCGGTCATAACCTGATATCCTCTCATGCAACTCCATTAAGAAACCGACTGCCTTTTCTTGCGAGTCATACTTCTGTATAAGCATCTCTACTTCCGGCTTAAAATACTCAGGCTTAGAATGATCGTCATTATGCATAATATTATGTACGAGCCAACCCCACCTATCTGTATCTGGAACTTGCTTCTCGATGGCTTCAAAGTCTATAATTACGTAATCTGGTGACGCGAAATATCTGAAGACAATGTATTCTACGCTTCTTGGGAAATTTCTTAAGTAATCTGCAGCCTTTTCGGCTCCCGGAATTTCAAGGCCCCACCACCTTATAAATAAATTCTCTATTTTGTTGAGGAGCTGAAAGTCCGCTTCAGGGTTAATACGCTTCGCAATTTCCTCTAGTGCCACCGCTGTATCTTTAGCTATCCTGTCAGAAAGAGGCATACCCCGTCTAGGTCCTACGCCTCCTCTTGTGCTGCCAATTCCCTCCGCAACTTTTAGGGCGGCCAACTGTACATCTGATGAGGGATACCTAAGCATCTCGATTAGAAGATGCATTGCTCGATCTCTTATTTCGGTAATTTCTTTGGTTGGTCTTAAAATCTTATCGCCAAACTCTATCCCTCCAATAGTAGACTTGGTATAAGCATGGGAACCGGCTAAAATTTCGGTCAGGCCAGCTGAGATAAGCTCAATCCTGTATTGATTGGGATTTTTCAGCCATTCCACAAAAACCGCAAGCGTATTTAATATTTCTTTTGGGCTGTTGTGCAACGGCGACAGAGAATGTCGCACCAAAGTCAATGGCTTATAATTGTCGTAAAATCCTTCGATCTCCCTTGCATGTATTTCTTCTAAAAGCGGAAGTATCTCCTTTCTCAGGTCTGGTATTTTAAAAAGAGTGATAATAACTGGGCCAAAATCATCTGTCGTGAGGTTCATTCCGCTCTCTAGAGATTTTAGGTATTTATCTTGTGAGACAGGAGCCTCTGAATGTAAATATGAATACATTAAATTGAAACAGCTTTTAGGGGCCAGGCGGGCAACCGTTTCTGAAAGCTTTAGCCTTTCATCCCTTATGAATCTTGGGGTTTTTGTCGCTTCTTTGGTCCATGTATCAACAATCTCCGAGAAGATTTTCTCTAAAGCTGGCACATTCCCATACTTCGCAGCACCTTCCAGGTTTACAAAGAGCTTTTCTGCGCAGAGAGTAAGCCAATCTTTTACAAGTCTATTCAGCTCCTCATGACGGGCTTTTTCCAATTCATAGGCAAGATATACGTCGCCTCTCATATCTGGACTAAATCTTATTGAATTTCCTACTGTCCTAAGAACACCAGCTTCAACCAAGGCGTCTATCTTTCCTTTTATTACTTCAATCTTCCTGCCAAATTTCTCAGCCAATTTCCCTAACAAGATCTCATCTCTCATTGAAAGCGGGGCAATGCAAGCCAGGTTAGTAATAAACTCCTTAATCTCAGAGCTTGTGAATACATCCTTTAGACATCGGTCTGCTTCAAAATCTACATCATTGACAAACTTTTCCTTAACTTTCTTAAAATCCATTGAGGGGGCTTTTCTTTTCTGCCTCCCTATCCACACCATGAGGTAAGGGTTTGGATACAAGGCTGCCAGAATCTCTTCATCCTCTACCGTTCCCTGTTCAGCAGCTATCCGTAATAATTGCACCAAATCATTTCTTGACCAGTCTGATATGCTAATCTCCCCATAAATTGCTTCGCACCTCAATTGCCGTAATATTTCATGGATAGGCCGGAGCCCTGACGTTCTCAGGGTCAAAACTAGCTTGACAGCGCTGGCTTCATGCCTTGCAAAAGCTATTAATGATCTAGCCTCGTCCAAGAACCTGTCAGCATCATCAAATATTAGAAGGTAATTTCTTCCCTTGATTATCTCATCTTGTATAGCGTCTTCAACTGAACGGTGTCCCTGCCTGGTCATCCATGATTGCCTATTAGGGTCAATCTTATGCGCCTCTTGAGAAATGTCCCGGAGCAAATGAGATTTTCCGTAGCCACCTGGAGAGTGGATTAACAAGATGCTGCTTTCCGACAGCAAGAATCCTTTCACTTGGCCTGCATATTCCTTGAATTTTTCAATTTTGGAAGCTGGAAGAAGATCCTTTTCAATCTGGTCAAAATACAGATTCGAGGGAACAAATTTGGGGTGCTGGGGCAACTCAAAAAACAATGACTTCAAAAAGGGCTGCTGCTCTACCCTTAGAGTTAGCCTTTCCCTATGCCAAACTTTTAATGTAGCGACCTCTCCCTTGTTTAAGCCCTCTAAATCTCTGACCTGTTCAACTTTGAGTTCTGCGTTTGTCGCAATCCTCAGGTGCTGAACCTTATTCTTATTCGCATTTTTGAGCTCTTTCTTTATTTCTGTCCTTTGCCAAGAGTGGGCCTCCTTGAATGACTTTTTTGTCCACTTCGATTGGATCGACCAGATGCCTGTCTGGTTTTCTTGCGCGTAGCGACCTTCATAAAAACCGTCCCAAGCTCCATCTGCACCGATGTATGGGCTGCTCGGAATGAAACCTGGGGAGTTGCATTCCAGTGCGAATAGATGATTGACGAGCTTTTGAAAGATTTTTTCATTGTCTATTTTCTCCTCCCAGTTCAGCATCCCAGTTACCTCAGTTTATTGAAAATACCTTTTGTAACGCTTTACCTCTGATTCCAGTTCGTAGTTTGGTGTCAGATATTTGTAACGAAGTATTTCCACCTCCATTAATTCTCCCCACCCTCCCTCAATTCTTTGTCCTATTTGACTGAGTCATGATAGGCTAACCCTATTTACATTTAGATTTTTATCATGGATAAAATTCCAACTCATCAACGACCTTATATTTATCAACAAGCCAATGTTGGATGCATCTCTGATATCTCCGATCATCTCGATATTCCATTCTATCACTCTTTCTGAAGGAATGAGCTTGTTCACCAAATCAAAGATCTGGTTGTCCACAAAATCCTGGCGTTTTATTTGTTCGTCGCCAAACCCTTGCATCATGACCCCTTTCGTATAACCTGCCCTGCCCTGTTAGTGATCACCTTCTATCTTCCTCTGTAATTGATCCAGGCCCTGAAAAAAGGATTCACAAACCTGTATTCGTTATTCCTCTCGAATAAAATATTGAGGGTAATCATCCGTTTAATCGCCCTGCGAACAGAGGATGGATTATTTACTCCAGCAGATTTCATGAATGAGACGGAAAAAACCCTGTTTCCACCTTCTCTTGCGATTGTCAGAAGGCATCTGATCTGGAAGTCTGTTAGGAGACCCCTGTCGTTTTCATAAGATTTTTGTTCCCTGGCGAAAATTAACTCAAGGGCATCTTTCAGTCTATCTGTACCTATAACGCTATTACTTGAAGTTACTGTCCATAAAGCCTCGCATAATTGCTGAATATCTCCCGGGATGTCATGCGCAATTTCAAAAACTTTTTTCAATACATCATCATTAATCCTCCGTTTTCCTGTCAAGAATTTCTTTTTTAAAAAGTCCGAAAACTCGGTATAGGGTAAGGAATCCACCGTTATGGGAATAGCGGACTTAAAGAAAGGCGAATCAGGATGGGTAAATATTTCATCCATTTTATTTCGAATGCTTCCTGTAAACACATAGGGAATATCTTTCTGAAACTGAATCTTGCTCCTCATCAGTGAAAGGGCCTCCCGGGCATCAACGAGTTGCAGGATATCCTGGAATTCATCGAGAACCACGACGATTCGGTTTTTCTTATGAAGAGATTCAATGAGCGATAACACTTCCGGGAGTGAATTCGCTTTCAACTCAACGGAGGCATCAAAAGTGATGGTCGGCATCAAGGTGATGGGGTCCAGCGAAATGGAAGGTCTCAGATAAGATAGTGTTTTGATGATTTTGTCAAAAAGCCCTGCTTTTTGTTCCAAAACAACAATGGCCCGAAGTATTCTCTTGCATAGCGCATCAATGGATTTTATGCCCAGCAGATCCACATACAGATACTGGATTCCCTTACATCTCTGGACCGCTTCATAGATGGTAGAAGACTTTCCAATTCGTCTTTCACCCTTAATCGCAATATTTTGTGACGACTTGATATATCCGATGATTTGCTTTAATAGGGGTTCCCTACCACAAAAATCCTTGCCCGAGACGATTTTCCCGTATTTAAAAGGGTTCATAAATCTCCTTCTCTAAGATGTCGCTGTTTTGTATTATACATAAGTGCATTATACACATTAGTATAATATTGTCAAGAAGCAAAGAAAGATATGGGGAGGCGCTTGCCGCCCAACAAAATCCTGGCGCTTTATTTGGTCTTCGGTAAAGTTCTTCATATTTGCTCCCTATCGTATTACCTACTTTTTTTACTCTTTGACTTCATAAACCCAACCAAAAATTCTGAGACAGTCTGTATAACAACACCACCGGTAAGGCTCGGATTATTCATAAAAGGGCCGAAGTCCTTGATATCTCCTGTGAGCAGATGAGACGCCTTACAATGGATGGCGGCTTCAAGAATAGGGCGGTCCTTTTCTGGAAGAATGACTGGACAGTTTCTACCTGATCTGGAAGGGACTTTTATAACCGTCGCCATTAATGCTTCGAATCTTTTCAAATAGTCTGGAAATTTGATTGAAATGTTACGACGGGCTTCTTCAATCGCATAGGAACAGGACATCACTTTCCAATATCCTTGGGCTCCAAAGTCAATGATGAGAGCTGCTTTTCCAGAAGGATTATGTGCAGCTGTGAAGAGGACATTTGCATCAAGGAATGGGCGAATCAAGATCGCTTCCTCAGGCGTTTTAAAAGGGCATTCCGCTCAGCAGGTTCAAGACGGTCTTCTTTGTCCCACTGGGCAATATTTTCGTCGGAATAGGTTTCAATTTCGACTACGGCTGCAGGTCGTAACACTACTACATTATCCCTTTCCTCAAGGGTCACAATTCCTCCGGATTGGATGCCCAAGCGTTTTCGTACTAAAGAAGGAAGAGTAATTTGTCCCCGGCTGGATACCAAAAGATTTTGGCGCATATTCCCTCCGATATCAAGGATTTCGAAATTCAGAATAACAGAATTTCAGTAATTCGTCAAATTTATTTCATCACGACCCAGAGGCCGCTTTTGAGGTGTTTATTTCTTCAATTCCTCCTCAACTTCGAATTCACCAAAGATCATTTCAACTAAGTTTTAACGGGTCGATTCTTTTGATTTCTTGAATGAGGTCGAAGTGAGGATCGGTGGAGATGATCTCTTTTATTCCATTATGGATCATGGTGGCGGCATGGACAGCATCACGGGATGTGATTCCGTTAACCCTTTTTAAAATCTCAAGGGCCTTATCTGTGTCCACAACCCTTACCGGAAAAATATCTGTGCAGAATTCGATCATCGATCGATAGGCGATTTCGCCGAGCGTTCTTCTTTCTATTGAGAAATACCGATAGAGGATCTCCTGGAGAACTTCTGTATTCGTTACGCCGAGAATTTCTCGAGACTTGATTTTTTCAAGGAATTTTTTGCAGGGTTCACGAAGGGGATGAGGGCTGCCGATGGAATACATGATCAGATTGGCATCGATGAAAAAGGCTTGCGGCGCCCTTATCGACATGAATACTTCCCCTCAAGATATTCTGCTTCCCATTTCTGATAATCTTCTGGGGCTGGAACTTCAGGAAGTGATAGGAGTCGGTCTACGGCTTCGGCAATCTTCTCCTGCTTATTTTTCTTGAGGTGGTACTCTTCGATAGCTTCACGGATGAGGGTGCCGAGCTTTTTATGATTCTTTGAGGCAATATCTTCGAGGTCTTTCAACTGCTGTTCGGTCAGTAACACTTGAACTTTCTTCAGATATTTTGCCATATAAACTCACCATTATTATACTCTCAAGAAAAGACTATAATATAAATACTCTTTTGTCAAGAATATATTTTGCATACCCCTCAATCCCCAACTGCAAAAGGAGGACGTTTGCAATGGGGTTAGGTTATTCAACCCCATATTGGCGGCGGTAGGAGAGGATATAGTTTTTCACATCCTTTTTGGTTTTAAAAATCCCGAAATGGCCTTCGCAGAGGATGTCAGCATTGAGGTCGAGTAATCTCGTTGTTGAACGGTCCCAATCTTTGAGATTGGAACCAAACTCTTCAAGTAAAGGTCCATGAAGATCCTGAGCAAAAAGAACCCTCTTCCCGTCTCGGTCCAAATAGATGCAGATTGATCCCGGTGTGTGGCCTGGCGTATGCAGGCAGACGATCTTCTGTTCGCCAATCGTGAGCGCCTCTTCAGTCAAATTGAATTTTACATCCACGGGCGTGGGAGGAAAAGTGGTTTGATACCAGGTGGCCGCCGTTAGCATCTGGTCTCCATTCTCAAGGGGAGGCGCATCCAATTTGTGAATATACAGTTTAGGTTCGAACCTTTTCTTAAGTTCCGGAACACCTCCAATATGATCGATATGGCAGTGGGTTAAAATGATCTTACTAAGATTCTTAGGATCTAACCCCAATTTTTTAATATTGCCAATGATCTTCTCAATGCTCCAACCTGCCCCTGTATCGATCAGGATCAATTCACCCAGATGGATCAGATAGACGCATCCATCCCGACTATCCGTAATATCAGGCCCTCCTACAATAAAAATATCTTTGATGATCTCATAGGGTT
>VGRU01000169.1 GCA_016875255.1 Deltaproteobacteria bacterium | reverse complement strand
GAAAGCAACAGGGATATTGACCCATCCGGGAACCGGGGTTTCACCCTTTTTCGCAGGGACAAATTTCCACTGCTTCACGGCGGAAATGGCAGAACGGTCCAAAACCTCATGACCCGAAGAACGCCTCACCTCAATCTCTCCCACCCGGCCATTGGATAAGACTTCAACCCTGAGTAAAACCTCTCCTTCGTATCCTTTTTTCCTCGCCTCCCGGGGATAGAGGGGTTTGGGATTTTCAGCATATCGGGGTTGAGCAAGGATGACCTCACCTTCGGAGAGGGAAGGACTCTTTATCGCCACGCGAGGCGTTTCAGAGGAACTGGTTTGAGGAAAGGGATTTCCAAGCGATGCGATGACAACCCTTTCTTCCTGCTTGCTCCTTATTTCCTTTTTTTCATTTTCTAATAAAGAGGGCTTGGGTTCATTGACAGAAACGACTCTCACTTCGCCCTGAACGGGTGAAGTGGATACAGGCTCAAGTTCCTTTTGGGGAAGAGTGATCTCTATCTTCTCAACCTGAGAAACCTTCCTCTCCTCATGGGTTTTCACGGGTGCGTGTGCTTCGGTCTTTATCTCAACCTCTTCACCCCGAACTCCCTCCGGGCCGTAGGCCCTTATGGGCTGGAGGCCGAACTCCCCGCCTGCCGAAGAAGTGGCTTGGCGGGCAGGCGAACTCTGAACTTTTGACCTGTCTTCCACCTTTCTCAACGGCTCCCTTTCCTCCTTGATGATGGGAAGAAGAGAGACTTCAATGTTCAAACGCGGAAGTTGTGTGATCTTAAAATCCGGCAGGAGGATGGAAAGAAGGGAAAAGACAAAGAAGTGGAGTCCCAACGAGATGGATATAAAGAGTTTAAAATTCCAGGTTCCGTTCATTTTGATATATTTAAAAAATATATTTGGGCTCTATGGGACATCGGTCAGGGATGTTGAAAAAGTTTTAGAGCGGAAACCTTCAAATAATCAATGCGTCAGATCGCCGGTATAGTCAACGATTATAAAAACAACAGGGCTTTAGGACTACATTAAAAAACCGCATTCTAAACCTTTGAAAGCATCTTTGGCCGGTGTCCCATAGAGCAATAAAAAACCCGCTCTTCGGGAGAAAGAGCGGGTTTTTTTCAACGTCACCCTTCACAGCCTTCCACCGAAGACCTAAGCGTGAAGCGTATTCAGGCAGGTTTTCTGGCTTACGGATCATCCTAATCCCTGCCCCTTCCCACCCTGAGCTTGTCGAAGGGCAGTGGTTACTGGCAGGTTTCGTCCCCGATTACAGCGGCGTGGCCGTCCCCGGTTCTCACGGGGTTCCCTTTTGAGGCATCAAGCCACCTGAACACCTATTCAATTTTAACTCTTTATATCATAAGCATCGAAAGAGTGTCAAATATGCCACATTTTCTGAGAGGAAGAATGCCTTTCCTGCTTAAGATAGGAAGAAACTACGAATGTCCCCCGGATGAGGGCGCTCTTTCTCTTCATCCACGGACGAAGGGATTGTGTCGCTTCTCGTATTGGATCGTTGAGGTCGGTGTGGAACCGTAGTTATGGCCGGGGAAGACGATCGTGTCGCCGGGCAGTGTGTAGAGTTTCTTCTGGATGGAACCTTCCATCACATCCCAGGAACTTCCAGGGAAGTCCGTCCTTCCCACCGAGCCCACAAAAAGGGTGTCGCCGGTAAAGACCATCCCATCCATATAGAGGGACATTCCACCCGGAGAGTGGCCGGGCGTGTGGAGAACTTTAAGTTCGACTTTCCCCACCTTGATCAGATCGCCCTCTTTGACCAGAATGTCGGCAGGAGGAGATTGGGTGGCGCTGAACATCATGAGAAGATCGGGAGGGGTGCGGCTGAGGTAAGGGGCCTCTTCTTCATGGATGACGATTTTGGCGCCACTCTTTTTTTTCATCTCCGCATTGCCCATGACATGGTCCACATGGCAATGGGTATTGACGATATACTTGATTTTACTGATACCATGAGATTTCGCCTCGGATAAGAGTCTTTCCGCATCATCCGAAGGGTCGATGAACAGCCCCTCTTTCGTCTCCTTGTCCCCGATCAGATAACAGAAGACAGAAAAATTTCCGACTTCGTATTGTTTAACAATCATTGCTCTCCTCCTCTTTCCCGCCTGTTTTCTTATAATATAAAGGATGGCTCTTAGAAACTTCAAGAAGATTTCTGAAAAAGTCCAGAAATCTCTGATTACACCGATTAGGGACCGATTCCACAGATTAGAGATGCATTGATAAATAAAGGAAAATCTGTGGAATCATTTTTTTAAAATCTGTGAAATCAGAGAGCAAAAGATAGTTTTTCAGGGCTCTC
This sequence comes from Deltaproteobacteria bacterium, assembly GCA_016875255.1. Next base: position 5,693 of record VGRU01000169.1, on the reverse strand, counting down.
TCAACTTTTTCTTGACAAATGGGTCTCAAATGTATAATTGGCTATCGTGTCTTTTTAAGACGGATACCGCTTCGGGAGTCGATGAACGGGGAGAAGATCGATGGAGGTGAAGGAATGGATTTCGAGTTGACGAACCGACAGAAACAGATCCGCATGGCGGCGCGGGAGTTTGCCGAAGGAGAATTTCCGGTTGTCGCCCGTGAATACGATCGCAAGGAAGAATTCCCCAGAGACCTCTGGAAGAAGGCATGTGAACTGGGCTTTATCGGCCTCTTTATCAAAAAGGAGTACGGGGGCCTTGGGTTAGGTTTTCTTGAGTTTGCGATGGTGATGGAGGAATTCTGGAGGGTGGACCCGGGATGTGGAAATATCTTGCTGACGACCTTCGGCGCCGAGCTCATCCAACTCTATGGCACCGAAGAGCAGAAGAAGAAATACCTCCCTCCCCTTACCAAGGGAAAGGCGATTATGGGGACGGCCATCACGGAGCCTGATGCAGGGAGCGATATCCTGTCCATCCTGACCCTGGCAAGGAGAGAGGGTGATCACTATGTGATCAATGGGGCAAAACAGTTCATCACCAATGGAAGTATCGCCCATTATCTCGTCGTTTTCTGTTTGACCCATCCCGAAGCAGGGTCAAGGTTCAAGCGGTTTGGAGTTGTGATTGTGGAGACAGACCGTCCTGGTTTCAGAGCTTTAAAGATCACCGGTAAATTGGGAATCCGGGCTTCTGACACAGCGGAACTCCGGTTCAGCGATGTGAGGGTTCCAAAAGACAATCTGGTCGGCGAAAAAGAGGGGGAAGGCTTTCCCCAGATCATGCAGCTCTTCAATATCAACCGCGTGATTGCTGCGGCCCAGGGCGTGGGGGTGGCGCAAGGGGCATTGGATAAGGCCATCCAATATGTGAAGAAGAGAAAGCAGTTCGGTCAACCCCTCGCCACCTTTCAAGCCATCCAGTTCAAGATTGCTGAGATGGCCACATGGATTGAGGCCGCCAGAACCCTTTGTTATAAGGCAGGGTGGATGGTGGATCGCGGAAAAGTGGATCCTAAACTCATTTCCATCGCCAAATATATCGCCGGAGAAGTGGGCGTCAGAGTGACCAATGATGGACTCCAACTCCACGGCGGGTATGGTTATATCGCCGAATATGATATGGAACGATTTTACCGGGACGCCAAGATCGTTGAGATCTACGAAGGGGCGAAGGAGATCGAGAAAAATACCATTGCGAGGGAATTGCTGGGAAGAGTGTAGGCGGCTGCAACAATTTCAAATTTCAAAGTTCAAATGCCAAATGAATGTCGTACATCAAAAATGGATTCTGAAACGAGTTCAGAATGACATTTTTGTCATGCCGAACTTGTTTCGGCATCTCATTTGAGCTTTGACTTTTTCCTATATGGGGGTTTGAAGAGATGGATTTCGAACTGACGGATGAACAGAAGGATATTCAGAAGGCCGCCCGTGAATTCGCGGAAAAGACCTTTCCGGAGGTGGCTGAAGAGTGCGACCTCAATGAGACCTTTCCAATGGAATTATGGAAGAAGGCATGCGACCTCGGATTTGTAGGCGTCTTTATCGATGAGGCCTATGGAGGCGCCGGTCTAGGTTTTCTTGAGCATGCCCTCATTACCGAGGAGTTCTCCCGGGTGGATGCCGGGTGCGGGTCAATTCTCACCACCACTTTAGGCTCGGAATTTATTCTCTTCTCTGGAAGGGAAGAGCAGAAGAAGAAGTATCTTCCTCTTCTGCCCAAAGGAGAGGCCATCATGGGAATGGCGATTACCGAGCCTGATGCCGGAAGCGACGTGGCTTCTGTCTCAACCGTAGCCAAGAAGGTAAATGGTCATTATGTGATCAATGGGAGCAAGATATTCATCACCAATGGAAGCATTGGCGACTATTTAGTCGTCCTTTGCGTCACCGATGAAGAGGAGAAAATAAAATCAAAGCGTCATAGCCCAATTCTAATTGAGACGAAACGGGAAGGATTCGAGGCCAATCAATTGAAGAGAAAACTCGGGATGCGGGCTTCGGATACGGCTGAGGTCAATTTTTCAGAGGTGAAGGTCCCGTTGGAGAATCTGGTGGGAGAGATCGAGGGGGAGGGATTTTATCAACTCATGACGGTCTTCAATCATACCCGAGTTGCCGTGGCCATCTCAGGGGTTGGAATCGCCCAGGGTGGACTGGAGAAGGCAATCCAGTATTCGAAGCAGAGAAAGCAGTTCGGAAGCCCCCTCTCCAGTTTCCAGGGGATTCAATTCAAACTGGCAGAGATGGCAAGCCTGATCGAGGCGGCAAGAGCGCTCTGCCATAGGGCTGCCTGGATGGTCGATCAAGGGAAGATTGACCCTAAACTGATTTCCATGGCTAAGTGGTTTTCAGGAGAGGTGGCGGTCAAGGTGATCGATGAGGTGGTGCAGATTCACGGCGGATACGGTTATCTGGGTGAATACGGGATTGAGCGCCTTTATCGGGATGCCAAGCTCGTGGAGATTGTGGAAGGGACGAAGGAGATCGAAAAGGTAATCATTGCCAGAGAACTTCTTGGCAGGTAGTGAAAATAGAGATTGTCTTTACCGTATGCGTAGTCTCCAAATTATTCCGTATATCTTACGCCGGCGCCAGTTTTGGAATCAAGAAGGAGAAGAAACCTTCCTTCTCATTCTCCCGCTCGATCTTCTCAAACGCACACTGCACGGCAGAGCGGATCTCTTCCATATCAACCGGCTTCATCGCCTGATAGAAGATGCCTGCCCCCCGAAGCCGTCTCACCGGTCCCAGGGACTCCTCCGAGGAGATCATGATGACCTGAATCTTGGAATTGACTTTCTTTAACAGAGAGACGATATCACAGGCCTTCAACCCTTCAATCTCATCATCCAGAAGCAGAACCTGATGCTGGCCGTTGCGGACTTTCTTGATCATCTCGCTCAGAGCTTTGACCGACTCCACCCGGTATCCCTGCCCGTGAAAATAGGTGGCGAGCGATCTGACCCATAAATCATCCTGATAGGCTATGAGTATCTTCTTATGCTGCATGGCTGCCCCCTCTTCTCTTATATCACGCCAACAGGCGCCTCTTCCCTTCGATCCGAACTCAAGGTCGATACCACCAGGGAGCTCAGAAGGATGCCCGCCGGTATCACCTGGGCTAATACCACAATGACCCCGAAGGTCAAAAAGAACCAGACCCCAAGAAGTCCTATTCCCCTAATCCCACCTGCATAAGCAACTACCAGAGAACCTAATGCGATTGCCAGAACCAGAGCCAGACTCAGAATTGTCAGTATCTTCTTCATGCTCTTAGACATCGGTCTTCACCTCTTTCGTGATTTCCTTCCAGCTACTTTTTGGCCGCTACTGGCTCCATACCAGGAAGCACCGCTTCTTGCTCAACCTTCTTCTCTTTCTTCAATGCCATGGTCGTGGCCGTCCCGATGAAGCTGAAGAACAGAATCGCTGCCGGTATCAGCTGAAGAAGGATGATGACGGCTCCGATGATAACAAAAACCCAGAGAGCCGGTCCTGCGTCCTTAAAGCTGATCGATCTTGCAAATGCAGGAGAAGCTGCCAGAGTCATTAGTCCTACCATCAACCCAATTTTTAATCCTTTTGCCATTTTTTCCATCTTTGTTTCCTCCTCTCTTTGATTTTCAACCTATATAAAGCATTTCCTGTGCCAAAATAGATGTTTAATTATAACTCATCGTTATTGTTGAGATTTTAGCTTATTCTCTCTTTGATATATCCTCCTTTTTAACCAAAATGAATTTTTTTGTTATACTATTTACTCCATCATTTTCGCCAAAATGTTTTATAACTGCTTAAACATACAGAGATTTTTTGTAAATACAGGGTTTATACATAATTCCAATGCAAGAATAAAAATATTATACGATTTGGGGTTTTGGGGCTTAATCTTCTTCATTCCATATATGAAGGCTTGGGGGAGAAGGGTAAGGGAATATAGGTTATTGAAGTTTCGTAGGGTAAGGCTTTAGCCTTGCCTGTCTTACGCAGGCTTCCATTAAATGCAACCCTAAAGAGTTGCCCTACATCTAAATTTTTGCTGTGGGCTTACACGGTAATAGATTATGCAAGATGGCACGCGACCCAGTGCCCTTCTTCAATCTCCCGAAGCGAGGGAACTTCCTTCCTGCAGATCTCCACACCGATGGGACATCGGGGATGGAAATTGCACCCCGGCGGCAGTGCAATCGGACTTGGAATCTCGCCTTTGAGGATGATTCGTTCTCGCGTGGCTTCCACGACCGGATCCGGAATCGGCACGGCTGAAAGAAGCGCTATGGTATAGGGATGTTTGGCCACACGGTAAAGGGCATCCCGATTCGCAACTTCAACAATCTTTCCGAGATACATGACTGCAACCCGGTGGCTGATGTGGCGGACTACGGAGAGGTCATGGGCGATAAAGAGATAGGTGAGATCAAACTCTCCCTGAAGGTCTTCGAGAAGGTTGATGATCTGTGCCTGGATGGAGACATCGAGCGCAGAGATGGGTTCATCGCAGACGATAAAACTGGGCCGGATGGCAAGGGCGCGGGCAATCCCGAGCCTCTGGCGCTGACCTCCGCTGAATTGATGGGGATAGCGCTCTGTCATGGAAGAATCCAGTCCCACGATCTTCAACAGTTCAGCAATCTTCTCCCTCAACTCCCTGCCCCTGATCCGGGTATGGACCCGCAGGGGTTCGGCCACGATCTCTCCGGCTGTCATCCTGGGGTCCAGGGAGTCGAAGGGATCCTGAAAGATGATCTGCATCTTTTGTCGGATGGATCGGAGATCATCAGATGCCATGGTGCACAGGTCCATACCTTCGAAATAGACCTCTCCTGACGTGGGGCGGATCAACTGGAGGAGGCATCTTCCCAGGGTGGTCTTACCGCAACCGCTTTCCCCCACGAGGCCGAGGGTTTCACCCTTCCGGATAAAAAAATTCACCCCATCCACAGCCTTGACTTCAGAAATCTTATGCTGGCGAATGATTCCCTTAGTCATGGGAAAATACATCGAGAGGTTTTTAATTTCAATCAGGATATCGTTTGCCATCTTTAATAAACGTCCTATAGTCATTCGTCGGATAGTCAGTTAGTCAAACAACGATCAGACTATCGGACCATGAGACTATTTGACCATATTGGCCCAGCAGGCGGTGAAGTGGCCATCCCCCACGGGCCTGAGCTCCGGCCTCTCCTTAGAACATATCTCCATGCGATACGAACATCTCGGTATAAAAGAACATCCCGGAGGAAGGAGGATCAGATTCGGCGGTTGACCGTCAATCGGTACCAGCCTCTCCTTCCTTGGTTTATCGAGCCTCGGCACAGAAGCAAGCAACCCAATGGTATAGGGATGTCGCGGATGAGCGTAGACTTCAGCCGCTGGACCTTGCTCAACGATTCTCCCCGCATACATGACTGCCATCCGGTTGACATGCCGTGCCACCACACCCAAGTTATGGGTGATAAGCATGACGGCGGTTCCAAGCCTTGAGGTAAGCTCCTTGACCACTTCGAGAAGCTGCGCCTGGATCGTCACATCCACCGCAGTCGTGGGTTCATCGGCAATAAGAAGCTTCGGATTGCAGCTCAAAGCCATGGCGATCATCACCCTCTGACGCATGCCTCCGCTGAACTGGTGAGGATAGTCGCCAATCC
>VGRU01000168.1 GCA_016875255.1 Deltaproteobacteria bacterium | reverse complement strand
GATGAGTCGATCTGGATGATGGAATAGCAATGTTTAAAATTCGAAGCACGAAATCCGGGCGAAGCGTCCAGCAGGACCAATTCGAAACGATTTCGAATGACCGAAACAAAAAATACAAAACTTTTTTTCGAAAATTTGAATTTAAGATTTAGTGATTGTTTCGGGTTTCGATATTCGGATTTCGAATTTTCCCCAACCATGTTTTTGAAAATGCCTGGGATTGTGGAGAGCGAATATGGTAATCTCTGAACATCAACCCAATTTCCTTCGGCCTGGTCATGCGGCTTGTGCGGGTTGCGGCCTGGCTGTAGGGATGAGGCTTGTGCTTCAAGCTATGGGACCTCGAACGATCGCCGTCATCGTTCCCTCCTGCGAAGGATCGATCGGAGGTCTCTATCCGATTACCGCTTATGGCGTGCCGACCTTCCATTCCGCTTTTGAGATCGCGGCGCCCACTGCGGCTGGAATCGCCAATGCCCTGAAAATTCAAGGCAGGGATGATATTCAGGCGCTGGCTTTCGCAGGGGATGGAGGAACTTATGACATCGGGCTGGCCGCTCTTTCAGGGGTGACGAAAAACAACGATGATATCATCTATGTATGCCTGGACAACGAAGGCTATATGAACACCGGAATTCAGGTGAGCTCCTCGACTCCCAGTTTCGCCTGGACAGGGACGACACCGAAAGGAAACCCCAGGCGGAAGAAAAATATCATGGAGATCATGGCGGCGCATTATAATCCCTACTCAGCGACTGCCACCATCGGTTTCCCACAAGATCTTCAACAGAAGATCATCAAAGCCAAGGGGATCCGCGGAACGAAGTTTATTCATCTCCTGAGCCCCTGCCCAACGGGATGGCGGATGGCCCCTGATCTTTCGCCGGAAATATCAATTCTTGCCGTTGAGACCAATATCTTTCCCCTCTATGAGGTAGAGGATGGAGTCCGGTTTACCATCAATCACGAGCCAAGACGGCTGCCCGTTGGGGAATATTTATTGAAACAGGGGAGGTTTCAGCACATCAAAGACAATGAAATCAAAAAAGTCCAGAGAGAAGCGGACGAGGAATGGAAAAAATTGAAGTGGAAAGCAGAACAATCCGGTCCAAGGAGTGACCCATTTGGATGAGAAGATTTCATGTCCAGGATCAGCTATTCGCTTCATCAGGAAGCAATAGTAATACACATCGTACAGGGAGGGAGAATATGGAAAAGAAAAACCTATCCAAGACCGTTTTATTTACAATCATCTTACTTTTGGCCACGGGATTGTTTTTTGGGTCAGGCCTTTCCACTGCGTTGGCTCAGGCGGTCAAGCCTGTTGAGTTGAAGTGGGGTCACTTCGTCCCAACGTCGCACGCCATGCATGCCGAGGTGATCGATCCCTTGGCCAAGGAGTTAGAGAAAGCGACCGAGGGGAGAGTCAAGATAACGATCTTCCCCGGCGCAACCTTAGCCAAGCCTGCCGACCTCTATGATTCCGCAGTGACAGGCATTGCTGATTTCGTTTATACCCTTCCGGCTTACTCTCCGGGTAAAATGCCCTTATCCGAAGGACCGGAGCTTCCGTTTCTGTTCAGTTCCGCCAAACACGTCACCGAAACCCTCTATGGCCTCTGGGATAAGTTTCCGGAATTCAGAAAGGAATATGGAGAGACGAAGATGTGTTGGATCTGGGCCGGAGATCCAGGACAGTTGTTTACGAAGAAGCCGGTGCGCACCATGGCCGACCTTAAGGGGATGAAGATCAGGGTCCACGGTCCGGCAACCAAAGACCTGGCTTCAGCCTTCGGAGCCTCACCCATTACCTCACCGGTTGGCGAGCAATATGAGATGCTCAAAAGGGGCGTCATCGATGGCGTCTTTACTCCCTGGTCAGCGAGCCTTCATTTTCGCCTCTATGAGGTGACTTCACATGCGACCGTTATGAACGCCTATGTTCCTATCATGATTTCGGTGATGAATAAGGAAACCTTTGAGAAACTATCACCCAAGGACAAAAAAATACTCGATGACATGTTGGGGAAAAAGGTGGCAATCAAAGGGGCTACAATCTATGACGATCTTGCATTAAAGTCCATTGACACTCACAAGAAAGCTGGCATTCAGGTCTATGAACTGCCTTCGGCAGAAATGGAGAAGTGGAGGTTAGCCGCTGACCCCCTGTATAAAGCGTGGGCAACCAAAATGGAGGGAAAGGGGCTTCCGGGGAAAAAGTTCTTTGATGAAATGGTCAAGATCAGCAAGGAAGTTGGACCGAAATAACATAGTTCTTTACCCTCCTTTTCTTTTTTGTTAAGCTTTTGAATAGAGACTGTGTCGCAATTGGTAGTCGCAACCTTTAGGTTGCGGTCTGTGTCGTAATTGGTAGTCGCAACCTTTAGGTTGCGGTCAGTGTCGTAATTGGTAGTCGCAACCTTTAGGTTGCGGTCAGTTTCAACAAAATCAGTGAGTTACACGCAGGCTAAAGCCTGCGGCTACCGTCAAAATGGGATTACGACACAGTCTCATGGGGAGCGAGAAAAAAGGGACCTAATCGATAGCGTGAGGAGCCAGCATGACATTCATTAAAACTGCCCAATTGGTAGAGAGAATGGTCTATCCGATCATCAGAATCGTTTATAAGATTGGATTGGTCATGATCATGGGGATGATGTTTCTGACTGTCGTGGATGTCACCGGACGCAAGTTTTTTGACGCTCCGATCACAGGTTCCTATGAACTGACCGAGTTTATGCTTGCCCTCATCGTCTTTTCAGCGGTGGGTTATACACAGATTCAAAAAGGACACATCGCTATGGAGGCATTAGTGTCCAGGTTCTCACTAAAAGCTCAAGGAGTGGTTGAGAGCATCGTCTATCTTATCAGCATTGGATTGGTTGCAACGCTGACCTGGCAGCTGGCAGCCCATGCGAAGCGCACCTGGATCGGGAATCAAGTGTCAGGGGTTCTCAATTTGCCTCTTTACCCTTTCCTCATCGCTGCGGCCTTCGGCAGTCTGCTCTACGGCATTGTTTTATTCGTTGACTTTCTGATTTCTTTGGAGAAAGTGAGGGGGAAATGAGCCCTGAGATAGCGGGTATTGTGGGTATCGCCCTTTTTTTTGTTGTCCTGGCATTCAAGATGCCGATCGGTCTCTCCATGCTCTTCGTCGGTCTCCTGGGCTTTGCTTATCTATCCAGCTCAAAGGCGATGCTGGCCAAGCTGGGCATGGATGCCTTTGCGAATGCGAGCGTTCATGCCTTGAGCGTCATTCCGCTTTTTGTCCTGATGGGACTCTTTCTGCTCCATGCGGGATTAGGGCGTGAAATTTATAAGGCCCTCGATGCCTGGTTAGGACGGGTGCGGGGAGGCTTAGGGATGGCGACGATTGGCGCCTGCGGCGTTTTTGGCGCTCTGTCCGGCTCTATTATTGCTACGGTGGCCACCTTCACGGCCGTTGCCTTGCCTGAGATGAGACGTTATCGATACAAGGATGTCTTGAGCACGGGCTGTATTGCCGCAGGAGGCGGCGTGGATATTCTCATCCCGCCGAGCACCGTCCTTGTTCTTTACGGGATACTGACGTATGAGTCGATCGGCAAGCTCCTGATCGGCGGTATTGTGCCCGGAATCCTTCTCGCTTTTCTGTTTATAGGCACCATCTATATCTGGGTGAAGATTAATCCCAGCCTGGCCCCTCTTCTGCCGAGAGAGAGGTTGGCATTGACAGATAAATTAAGATTATCCGCAAGGCTCTACCCGATTGCCGGCTTATTCCTTTTAGCGATGGGAGGAATCTATTTAGGCGTTTTCACTCCCACAGAAGCGGCGGCCATCGGGGCTTTCGGCGCATTCGTCTATTCGTTGGCAACGAGACATTTGACCCGGAAGGGGTTTGGGGACGCCCTAAAAGAAGCGGCCAGTGTCACAGGCATGCTCTTTCTCATCCTGATAGGAGCGGGTATTTTTGGGCGGTTCATCACGGTTAGCAAGATCCCAATGCAACTTTCAGCATTCGTTGCCGGGCTGGATGTTTCTCCCTATGTGGTTCTCATGGGTATCTATTTCTTCTATATTATCCTTGGTTGTTTCGTAGAGGGGCTGGCTATCCTGGCCCTGACAGTGCCAGTGATCTACCCTCTCATCATCAGTTTAGGATTTGATGGGGTCTGGTTCGGCGTCGTATTGATCATCATGATCAGCATTGGGACGCTTACCCCTCCGGTCGGGATATGTGTCTATGTTACCGCGGGGGTCGCCAAAGATGTCCCGTTGGGAACGATCTTCAAAGGGGCCACTCCCTTTTGGGTGGCGAAAATAATCCTGGCGATCGCCCTGACCGTTTTCCCGGAAATTGTGACTTTCCTGCCCGGTCTGATGAAGTGAAGCAACCTGGCCATGCAAATGATGAGAAAAAGAGGAAGCCATGAAAAAAATTATTTTTGGATGGATTCTCTCTGCTCTGGCTCTGAGCGCTGTTGTTAATGCGAAAGAGTTGGAGATCCGGGGGGAAAGACTTATCTCTCAAAAACCGCCGTTTACTTCAATGGCGCCCTCGGGTTTGCGACTCATCCATTCCTTCTCTCACGATAACCCAACCGAGAGTTCACTGACGAGAGTCTTTTTTTATATTAAAGATCGAGAGAAAAAAGTGGAAGAGATGTTCATCGTTCAGATCTCGGATAAGACGAATCCACAGGCTTTGCCCATGACTGCCCCGCCGCTCAAACCTTACAGCGAGAAGAGGATGTATTCGAAGGGAAAGATAAAGAAGGGTGATTTAGAGATAGAACATCTGACCCAGTTGATGGCATGGAACCCCGATGCCAAATCCCTCCAGCCCATCATGAAAAAAGGAATTTCCATCCCAAACCACTGGGCTCTTCAGGGACAGTTCCAGTTCATCTATCTGGGAGAGCACGGCGTCTTTGTCAGGTATTCAAAGGAGGTCAACTCCTTTGGGATAAATGTCTCGAAGGAGGGAAAAGACTGGGAGAAGGATACCTTTTCCGGAAATGAGAAGAAGGTATACGAGGTTTTTAAGAAAAGTTTCATGGAGATGGTGAATTCGATTCAAATCAGGAACTAACAATTCCGCAGGAATATTGGAATAATGGAATGTTTGAAAAATGGGTTTGATGGACAATAACTGGTTTCCAAACGAAAGAAATATCCTATAAAATGGTCAATATCTAACCAACCCTTTGCCCCCCCCATTTCCCTTGCCCTAATGCTTCAGTGAAACAATCTATAAATTACTTAAATATTAGCAAGTTAGAGTTAACCTTACAGAAAATGGTCAATGTGGATATCTGGCACTTATTTTGCAACTTCCACCTTTCATGCCGGAGTCATTTCTTGGAGACCTCTCTCAGGTCAAGCTTTTCGATATTCTCAAACCTTTGTTGACCGAGAAGAAGACTGGAAGGGTTAACATCAAAGGGAAAGAGGATGGCGAAATCTATCTGGAGAGGGGGGACATCATCGATGCGAGAACAAATCATTTTACAGGCGAGAATGCATTTTTTCCGATTATGAGCTGGAAGACCGGAAGAATCTCGTTCGATCCGGACGTCTTTCCAAAAGAAAAATCCATCCCCATCACGACCGAACAACTTCTTTTGAACTGGTCGTCCCGAAAACAGGAATTTGAAAAGATCAAAGAGGTCATCCCATCCACAAATAGTATTTTCCGTCTCTCCCTCCAGAAAGATGGAAAAGAGAAGAATATCAGCGCGGATCAATGGAATGTCCTGGTTCTATCCAACGGGACAAAAACCATTTCTGAGATTGCGAAATCGCTTGAGTGGGATGAATATAAGCTCTTGAAAACGGTCTACCATCTCATTCAGACAGGATTGCTGGACAGAGCAGAGGATCGGGGCTCGGCGAAGAAAAAGTCGGTGAGAGGAGATTTTTTCACTGTCCTCGATATGGAATTGAAGAAGGTGATGGGACCGGTCGCTCCTTTCATCATCGACGATAAACTCGTTGAGTTCGGAGAGGGCAAAGAATCTTTTCCCGAGGAAAGGGCATTGCCTTTTATAGAGGCATTGAGCGAGGAGATTCCCAATTCTATGAAGCGAAGTGAATTTTTAAAGGTCACCATGAAGCTTATCTCTTTCTGAAGAAGAGGTTAAAGCAAGCGGGTGGCCTAACTTCTTGTCCCCTTTAAAGGAGGTTCTTATGGCAGATAAAAAGAAAGTCAGATTTGGCCTGTTACCAAAACTATTGCTCGGAGTTTTTATTCCGATTCTGGTTGCCTTTGCCATCATCGGGAGTCTGGTCTTCTATAGCTGGGACATGGGAGAATACCGGTTCACCAGCATCAAAGATATCGGATCTGAAAGTTTAAAGGAACTGAGCATTAACTCCACAAAGGAGTCGAAGTCCTCTCTCGACAAAATGGGAGAGAAAATCATCCGGGAGAAGGCCATTGATGTGGCCGCCCAGATGGAAATCTTCATCAAGTCACATCCTCCAAAGATGAAAATGGAGGAGATATTGAGAGCCCCCTCGCTTAAGGAGATCGCTGTCCAGAAGGTGGGAGAAACAGGCTATACGGCTGTCCATGATACGAATGCTATCAACCATTTTCATGTCAACCCCCAGATCGTCGGGTCGGACTTGCATCAGCTTTCCGATCGATTCCCCGCTTTCTGGAAGATTCTGGAAGCGAGCCTCAAGGGCCCGGCCTCGGGTTATTATGACTGGAAGGATTCGGATGGAAAGATCCGGCCAAAATATATGTATCTGGCGCCGGTTAAAGGGACTGACCTCATCGTGGCGGCAACCACTTACATCGACGAATTTTCAAGACCTTCAAAGGCGATTGAAGCTAAGATGAAAGATATCGAGAGAAAATATTTGGAGGAGTATGAGAACAGAATCAAGATATTTTATGCCGTCATTCTCTGTGTAATTCTCATTCTGTTAGTGAGAATCTTCTTTTATGCCCGTTCGGTGATCAAACCCATTCTCCACCTCGCCGAAGTGGCGGACAAGATCAGCATGGGAGAACTGGACACCCCGATTGATGTGAAGGCCAAGGGAGAGGTGGCGGTCCTGGCTGATTCGATTGAAAGGATGCAGACAAGCGTCAAAGCCGCCATCGAGCGATTGCAGAAAAGGAAGGAAGCTAAAACTTAAGTTCGGAGTAATTTAGCTCGGAGTTCGGAGATTAGAATAAAAAATTTTAGTATTAGACAATGGGTTAATAACTCCGAACTACGAACTCATGACTCCGAACTTCATATGGAGGATAGGGTGATATTTCCAAAAGGAGAGGTCGTCCATAAAAATTTATCGACCACCTATACCGATCTTTTCGCATTGCTCGACACCCTGAAATTAGAGGGTTTCTGCGGAACGATTGAGATGGACTTTCCCGAGGGGAGGGGATTTCTCTTCATCGAGTCAGGAATGATCGTCAACGGGGAGGTCCAAACAGGAAGAGATTCCCAAAGAGTCATCGGACAGGAGGCTGTCCGAACCCTTCTTGCCTTCTCAAAGCAGAAGGATGGGGTGATCAGTATCTACCGGTTGCCCCCCGAGCTGGTTGCCCTCATCGCCAACAACCTTGACCACCCCGAACTTTTTAAAAACCTCTCAACTCAATTTGTCCATCTCGATCAGTTCCTCCTGAAGTTGAAGGAAGAAAAACATACCGGTTTTATCGAAGTGATGACCAAAGAACATCATCCCATGGGAGTCCTTTTCATCGAAGGGGGCGAACCAGTGGAAATGTTCACTACCCCGAAGACAGGCCCCTCAGTCTTTGGTCGCATGTCCATTCCCATCTTCATCGAAAACGCCACCCAACACGGAGTCTTTTTTAATGTTTACGGGAAAAAGGGACTTTCCCCTCAAGTTCAGGAGATCATGACAGATCAGGAAGGGGAGATTCTGGTCAATGGAAACGGAGCAGCGCCGGCAGAAAGAGAGGAAGGCTTTAAGGAGGTTCTTCTCCTCTTTCAGGAGTTTCTTTTCAGCGCTGAGAGAATAGTGGACAGCCTTTCTTCCGGAGGAACCTTCAAGAAGGGGTTTAAGAAG
>VGRU01000167.1 GCA_016875255.1 Deltaproteobacteria bacterium | reverse complement strand
ATTTTCGAAAGAGAAGGTTTCCTGTGTCGAGAAGAAGGACCTTTGCGCCTTCCTTTCTCATTTCCGAGATCAGGGCGGCTCTCTTGGCGATCCCGCCAAGGGGGCTTCGGAATCAGCCGCAGGGTTCCACCTCGCCCATCACATCATTGGTATAGACAATGGTGAAATGGGTTTTGGGCGCGGCCGGAGCAAGCGGAACGTAGGATTGGGTGACGATGAGCCCGATCGTCATAAATGCAAGGATGCTTCTATATTTCAATTCAATCCTCATCTTCTATTCACTGAAATAAATTAACCTCCACGTTTGGTCCGGAAACAATCGGTTGAGGTTACGGTTACGAAGCCCGTTTCGTTTAAGGTCCAACGTTTACGTAAACTTCTTGAGCCGAACAACGTAACCGAACCACGATACGGGCATCGTTGCCCTTACCGTTACCGGTGAAATTTGGTTTCATTTATAGCGCTTTTCTCCTGCCCTTATCTCAATGTCCAGCCAGTTCTCCTTCGGAGCAAAGGGGCAGGTATATTTTTCATTGTATTCGCAGAAAGGATTGCAAGCACGATTGAAATCAATGAGCACCTTACCTCCCGGCATCGGTTCGATATTGAGATATCGTCCCATCATATAGGTTTCGTTTCCCGAGGTCCTGTCTTTAAAGGGGAGGAAAAGCTCTCCTCCGCCCAGGGGCCTGTAAATCTGGAGAATGTATTCTTTGCTTTCCAATTTAAATTTGAAACGGCCGTATTTGACATATTTCTTCTCTCTCTCTTTATTCGTTGGAAGGTTCACATAGAGGGGTTTCGGATCCGTGGGATATTTTTCAATTGCACCGGCCACCGCATATTTCAGGTCGATCGGATAATAGATGAGGCCTTTGAATTTTTTTTGGGTGCTCTCTTTTAAAGGAGAATGAGAATCGTTTTTGAAAAACTGGTTTCTTTTCACCCGGAAGGCCTTGAGCTTCTCCTCCCTCTGCTCCATGGGGTTATCCTTCCCCTCTGAACCAGACAAACCGTTCTCTCCCGGATAAACCAGGAAGCACATGACAGTGATTGTGAAAAAAAAGAATTTGTATTTCATAGGCATTTGATCAAAATCCAAAACATCTTTCTTTAGTAAATTTATCAAAAAAATATTATTAAATCAATTCAAATTGTTAAAATAATATTCTTAATTTTCACAATCTTAAAGGCAAGCCGACTTTGTTTGTGAAATAAAAATTTTTCACTTGCAATCGTTTTTAAAAAGTGATAAAGAAATGGCTGTTCGATAGGGTGGGGGCCCGATCCGAACTTTTCCTTTAACGAATATCTCTTGTAAAAAAAGATAAAACTCAAAGAAATCAGTAATGGGGGGCTCAATTTTTCATACCCGTTCACTTAGGGGCAGAAATGTTTGATCTTTTCTGCCGGGGAAAAGGAAAGGGGCAAGACAATGGAGACGGGCAGGAAGGTTGTCGTCATTTCAATGGGGGCGGTGGCTATAGCCATTCTTTTGTTCCTCATCTACCAAATCGCCGCCTACTATCGCTATAAATCCTTTGTCCTCGATAAATTTCCCATCGAATCTCCAACCCAAGAAGGAAAGAGGTTTTTTGAGCTGGAGGCGGAGAAGAAAGAGAAGGCCATTGAACTGGCGAA
Source organism: Deltaproteobacteria bacterium (assembly GCA_016875255.1). The sequence goes on along the minus strand of VGRU01000167.1, from coordinate 6,466 downwards.
GAAATACGCAAGGGTTCAGGATGCCTATGGCGAAGCCCAGAATATAGCGGAAAAGGTGAAAGGGGATGTGAAGATCATCGGATGGCAGGCAGAGAAAGCCATTTACGTTGGTTCATTGTTTGATTCTGAAAAGTACGGACAAAAAACAATGGAGAATTTTAAAGCGACCATGGATCGGATCAAGAGTGAGTTGACCAAATTGAAGGGTATGGGGTTTTTAGCCGAAGGGAGCCCCGCTTCTGAATTACTGGTTGAAAACGATCCGAAATATTTTGCCGCAAGGATAACAAGACTGAAAGAGGAATATGTCTCCATCCAGTTTTATCTGGTGCCCCGGGGTAAAGGCATGGTGAAGGCAAAAGACCTGTCCGAGGAAGCAAAGAGGGCGGTGGACCATATTGACAAAGAGATCGAGAAGGCTTTGGGAATGATGAAGCATTTTTATCATTACACAGACTCCCTGTACTTTGTCTCATTTCGGTACCAAACCCAGGAGGATAGAATAAAGAATAGAAGCCAGGGGTGGTATTTTGAAGTGGATGTTGGCTTAAATATCGTCAGGGGTATCCTTTCCGATAAAGAGCTGATCAAGAAATACCAGATTCCGACCGAGGCGAAATAGGAAGAGCAACATTTCAGGAGCGTCCTTATGAAAAAAGAAGTGAGATGGGGAATGGTCATTGACCTCAGGCGTTGCGTGGGATGTCATGCCTGCCAGGTGGCCTGTAAGGCCGAGCATGAGGTTCCTCTCGGTGTCTGGAGGATATGGGTAAGGGTCATGCAAAAAGGAACCTACCCGGAGATGGCTACGCTCTCCTTGCCATGGGATTGTCCTTACTGCGAGCGGCCCGAAGAGGCCAGGTACCCCCGAATGCAGACGCTTTTTCTGCCCTGGCTCTGCAACCAATGTGGACGTCCGATTTGCAATACAGTATGTCCGGTAAAGGCGGCCTATACCCGGGAGGATGGAATTGTGATGATTGACCCCCATCGATGCATCGGCTGTAATTACTGTCGGGCAGCCTGCCCTTATAATGTCCGGTTTGTTAATCCGATCACCGGTATGATTCAAAAGTGTGATTTCTGTGTTCATCGAGTGGACACAGGCCTTCTGCCCGCCTGCGTGGAGACATGCCCCACCGGAGCGATGGTCTTTGGAAATTTAAAGGATCCAAGCAGTAAGGTAGCCCAACTGCTGTCCAAGGAGAGGGTTCAGGTTCTGAAGCAGATGATGGCCACCTTTCCACATGTTTACTATATCGGCCTGGATAAGGATGTGGCGGATCCCCTCAAGGGATGGGAGAAACACGGTTATCATATTGAATTTGAAAAATATTAAAGGGGCAATTATGGAAGTGCAAGTCCTGTATAATGTCTTTCATCATGAATCGGTCAGCATGTTGATCGCCATCTATTTTCACATCGTTGGGCTCCATGCAGGGTGCTCGATCGTTTCGATCACGGCCACTTTGCTTGGGAAAAGTGAATATAAGCCAGTGGCCAAGATCGGCGCCATCTTTGTGATCATCCTCTTCTCTATATCCCCCATCTTTTTAATGGCTGATCTTTTTCAGCCTTTGCGGTTCTGGTATCTCTTCATCTATTTCAACCCCACGTCACCGCTCAGTTGGGGAACCTTCATCCTCTGCGCCTATCCGATATTTACCGGAATGTACATTTACTTTCTGTTTAAGAACAATGTGAAATGGTCAAAAATTTTCGGCGTGATCAGCCTCCCTACGGCCATTGGTGTTCACGGATATACGGGTTTCGTCCTGGGTTTTGCCAAAGCGAGAGTCCTGTGGAACACCGCTGTCATGCCGTCCTATTTCCTTGCCTCAGCCATGATTTCAGGAATGGCCTTTATGCTCATCGTAGCCCTGATTCGTTACCGTTTTACTTATCAGGACAAATCCCCCGAAGAAAGGGAAAAAGACCTCAACATCATTGATCTCCTCGCAAAATGGATGGCGGGCTTTATGATCATGAATGTATTCTATGTGTTTTCGGACCTTACCGTGATGTATTACCACACAGAGGATGCCTTTGAAACGGTTGAGCTTGTCCGTATAGGGAAGTTCGGTTTCTTATATATCTGGGTGGATAATGTTTTTGGGAATGTGGTTCCTGCCCTCATTATCCTTTTTAAGAAGACCCGGAAATCACATCTTTTATTATTGATTGCTGCCATATTGGCCTCCATCGGTGTCTTCATTATGAGATATGTGATGGTTTTCGGGGGCCAGTATGTTCCTTTGAGTTGATGGGAGGAAAGCGAAGATGATCCGTCGTGACTTTTTGAGATTCTGTCTTCTCGGCGTGCAAACTCTCATCGTCCATCCTCTGCTTGAGCTTTCTGCCTATGCCAGGGAGGCAGTAGGGGGAAAACAGGCCTCCCGGCATACCAAGAAGTTGCTCAAAGGAATACCAAGCATCTGTCAGCTCTGTCCGGCCCGCTGTGGAATCATCGGCTTTTTAGAGGGGGACAAGCTGGTCAAGATCGGAGGGAATCCTAAACATCCCAATAGCCTTGGAAAGCTGTGCTCAAGAGGTCTCGCCGGCATCAATATGGAGTATGATCCGGAACGCATCACGTCTCCATTGATCAGGAGGGGAGAGCGGGGAAAGGGACAATGGGAAAAAATTTCATGGGAAAGGGCATATAGCGAAGTCGTTTCAAGGATGAAGGCAATCCACCAGCGTGGAGAAAAAGGAGACTTCATCTTCCAGTCAGAACACGAACCCAATGGTTTGGTCAAGCGGTTCTTAGATGTCTTTAGAAAGGGCATGGCGATTAATGAGGACAGCCTCTATTTTGCCAACAGGGATTGGGGTCAAAGGCTTACCTGGGGAGAGGAGAGAGGGGTCCCCGATGTGGCCAATAGCCATTACATCCTCAACTTTGGCGCCAATCCATATGAGACCCATGAATCCTACACCGGTTTTATCGGAAGATTGATGGAGGCCAGGTTTTTAAAGAAAGCGAAGCTGGTGACGTTCGACGTCAGGCTCTCCCATACCGCGGGCAATAGCGATGAGTGGTTTCCCGTCAGCCCGGGGACCGATGGCGTGGTGGCTCTGGCCATGGCCCATGTCATCGTCAATGCCAATCTTCACAATAAGGATTTTATCCAGAGGTGGACCAATCTTTCTCCTTCAGGCCTTGGCCAATACCTATCTCAATACACTCCTGAAATGGCCCAGAAGATCAGCGGAGTTCACGCATCGGATATCGAAAGAATTGCAAGAGAATTCGCCGCCACCCTGCCGGCCGTCGCCATTTCGGGCCGCGGCGTGAGCGGTCATTTCAACGGAGTCTATAATGAGCGCTGTATCTTTCTTCTCAACGCCATCGTAGGGAGCATTGACACTCCGGGAGGCCATTGTCTTCCAAGGTCTTTTCGTCTCGATGATACGGATTTGAAGTTTTCCTCTCCCAGTTCTGAGAACGTTCAGATTACTCCACAAAAATTTATCTCCTTGTTGAAAGGCAGAAGGTTCAATCCAAAAATCTACTTTCTTTATGAATCCAATCCGGCTTATGCCAACCCTGAAACCCAGGCAACCATAGAGGTCTTAAAGAATGAAAAATTAATCCCCTATATCATTGTGGCCGATAGCTACATGACCGAGACCGCATCCTATGCCGACCTCATCCTGCCTGCTGCAACCTACCTGGAGAGTTGGGGATTGGATTCCTCTCCGGCATTGGACTTGATTCCTTTCGTGGCCCTACAGCAGCCTGTCGTTCGCCCTTATGGCAATGCTGTGCCCATCTCCGACATCTTCATCGAACTTGCCCACCGGATCGGCGGAGGAATGGAACGCCATTTCAAATTCAATTCCACCGAAGAGTATATCCAGAAGAAGGTTTCAGAGATTGAGAAATTAAAGCGGGCAGGCGGATGGAAATATTTGAAAGAGAATGGGGTCTGGTTCGATCCGAAGGAAAAACCTAAATATAGAGCCTATGAGCCAAATGGATTTAACACCCCTTCGAGAAAGATAGAGATTTACTCCGAGCGATTGAAACGAAAAGGATTCCAGCCCCACCCGGGGTATGATCCCATTCCAGACCATGCCGACCTCAAAGGCAAATTTGTCCTCATCACCTTCGAGCCCAATGTGATGGGGCTGAGGACAGGCAATCTTCTATGGTTGGCCGAGATCAAACATCGCAACCCCGTCTGGATCAACAGGGATGTGGCCAAGACGCTTCGTATCGAGGATGGGGATCGGGTCAAAATTACAACAAAACTTGGGTCCATCATTACGGAGGCCCGGTTGTCCTTCGGCATCCATCCCAGGGTGATCGGCATTGAAAGAAATTTTGGTCACTGGGGGTTTGGCCATATCGCCCGGGCTAAGGATTTTAAAAGCAGAGACCCCAACACGAAACTGGTCTGGTGGGAAAAGGAGGGTCATGGCGTCTCACCCAATTTGATCATTTTTGGCACCTCAGATCCCATTGGAGGAGGAGAAGCCTGGAACGATACATTGGTTACCATCTCAAAAGTATAAAGGATGTGAGCGATGAAGGGATTGGCCTTGATCAATAAGTGGAAATCCACAATCAGTGTAAAGAGCGTAAAAACCCTACTGAAATCAAAATGGATGATTTACGGTGTCGGCCCCCTTATGACTCTAATCGGTGTCGCCTTCGTGATCTGGGTCGGGCATCTAATGACCACCCACTCTGCCATCTGCCTCTCCTGTCACGCCAGACAGAGCAGTCTCCCCATGTGGTCCCCTTCTCAGATTCATCCTGAGAGGGTCTCCTGTGTGGATTGCCACGCCAAACCGGGCCAATGGTTCCCACGGTTTTTTTACGCCGATGAACGGGTCAATGCTAACTGTCTTAGTTGTCATCCACAGGTCACCAAGGACGAAAAGGCCGAAGCCCATCACATGAAGATTGCCCACAAGCTTCATGTCGAGGAGTCGAAACTGATGTGCATCGATTGCCATCGAAATATTGCCCACGAGAAGATAGAGGTCGGAACCAACCGGCCTCGTCGGGTCACCTGCATGGAATGTCATCCAGAAGCCATTGAAGGAGGGCCGGAATCCTGTATGAAATGCCATACGAAGATTCCCGTCAAGTCTTCTTAAATTAAGGCTCAATGAGAGATGAAGCCTTTCTTCCGTCTTTCTTCCGAGATGCTCTCATGGTTTTCTAAAGGGAAAAAGAAGGTCCTCTACGTTTCTCTTTTTCTTCTTTTGTTCCTCTTCTTAGCAGCCATTTTCAGATTTTCGGAAAGCCCTTCCTTTTGCGGTCTCTGCCACAATATGAAGGAATATGTTGAATCCTGGAAGACTTCCTCCCACAACAAAGTGGCTTGCCTCGGTTGTCACCGCAGGCCAGGCTTTTTAAACCATCTCAAAGGCAAAGGGTTAGACCTCCAGCTCGGGTTGACCTACCTCATCATCGGCAAAGGCGTCAGAAAACTCCATTATGAAGTGGATGATGGAAATTGTTTGCAAAAGGGATGTCACAGGATTGAGGATCTGAAAGGAGAGATGATCTTCAAAAATGTACGATTCCCCCACGGGAGCCATCTCGTTGAATTGAAAAGGGGGATGAGACTGCGATGCACAAGCTGTCATGCTCAGCTCGTCCAGGGAGCCCACCTCACCGTTCATGAGACCAACTGCATTATCTGTCACTTTTATCGGGCCGGCCCGGGAGGAGAGGAGGAGTGTATCTCCTGTGCTGTGGGGGGGTGTACCTCTTGCCATATTGAACCCAAAGGGGATATTAAGGTCAAAGGCTGGAACTTCAATCACCGCAAATATATTGCAAGAGGCGTGGCCTGTGAGAGATGCCATGTGAATGTCATTGTCGGAGACGGCCACATCCCTGAAGGCAAGTGCCTCCAATGCCACAAAGGGCCTGGAATCTTGGCCGCGAAACATACCCCCCAATCCATGCACAAGATCCATGTCACGGATCGTAAGATCGAATGTGCGGATTGCCATACACCGATTCGACACGAGATCGGGCCGATCCTGACGATGGTCCATTCTCCCACGGTCTGCGATAAATGTCACAGCAAGGAGATGCACCTGGCGCCGAGGGATTTTTACCGGGGAGTGGGCGGGATCGGGGTTCCGGATTCACCCAGCCTCATGTTTACAACCAATGTGGACTGCACTGCCTGCCATCGTAAAGGAGAGGAAAGTCGCGCCGCACTCTATACCACGAAATATGTTGAAAGGGCCATGGGAGAGTCCTGTGTCGTTTGCCATGGGGAGGGATTCGATGAGACATTAAAACAGTGGCAGGTCCTTCTCTCAAAAGCGAAAAACGAAACCAGCCAGCGTCTCTCCAATGTCCACGGAATTCTCCAGGAAGCGGAAAAGGACCGGGCAAGATCCCCTGAGTTTAAAAAGGCCCAGAACTTTCTGAACGAGGCGCGCCACAATTACAACTTCGTTCACTTGGGGAAAGGCGCCCATAATATTG
>VGRU01000166.1 GCA_016875255.1 Deltaproteobacteria bacterium | reverse complement strand
CTTCCCCACTTTCAGAAAGAGGGCAGGGGAGATGAATATGTGAAGGTGATTGTGAAGATTCCCAAAAGGGTGTCAGAAAAAACAAAAAGTCTGATCCAGGAGCTTGCCAAAGAAGGCATCTAAACTCAATTGCCAATTTTCAATTCTTAATTCATAACTCATAACTCTTAATTCCCATTTCTTCATTTGTCTGCGTTGACTTTTTCTACTCTCTGTTATAAATAGAATCGAGAAGGAAGGTTTTTTCTCAGGAGGAATGGCTCATGGCGAATCAAATTTATGAAGAAGTGCCTGTTGAGAAGTTACGCTGGCGGTGCGATCCCAATTCATTCCCTATGGAAACCACCGAAGCGATTGAGCCCTGTCAGGAGATCATCGGTCAGGAAAGAGCCCTGGAGGCGATCCGGGTTGGGCTGGAAATCGAGAGCATCGGATACAATATCTTTGTGACCGGACTGGCAGGCACAGGCCGCTTCACTACGATCAAAGCGGTCTTCGAAGAGATGGATGTAAAAGGGAAGATTCCCAATGACCTCTGCTATGTCAACAACTTCAAGAACCCGGATATGCCCCATATGCTCAGCCTTCCAGCGGGGCAGGGAAATGGTTTCAAAAAAGAGATGGAGACCCTGATCGAAGCCTTGAAGAAGAAGGTCCCCCTCATCTTTGAGAACGAGAACTACCTCAACAAGAAGAAAGAGCTGGTTGAGGGATTTCGGAGCAGGCAGGCCGAGATGTTCCGGGAGTTTGAAAAGAAAGTGAACAAGGAGGGCTTCGCCCTCGTTCAGATCCAGATGGGGCCCTATTCCCGTCCGGGTATTTTCCCGGTGGTGGAGGGGAATCCGGTCAACATTGAGCAGCTTGAAACGATGGTGGAGGAGAATAAATTCTCCAGAGAGGAGATCGAGAGGATCAAGGGAAAACAGGCCGAACTGGTCAGCGAATTGGAGGATATCTTTAAGGAGACCCGGAAATCGGAGAAGGAGATCAAGGATGAATTATCCGCTCTGGATACGCAGATGATCTCTCCGGCCGTCAAAGACTCCATTACAGACATTAAGGAAAGGTTTAATTACGAAAGGATTCATCACTACCTGGATGGGGTCCAGGAGGATATCGTGGCCAATTTTCATCGTTTCAGGGAGAAAGAGGAGTCTCCCCCTTCGCCCATTCCAGGGTTGGTTCTGTCTCAGCCGGCGGACACATTTGCCGAATATCAGGTCAATGTCCTGGTCGATAATTCCGAGACAAAGGGGGCGCCCATCATCGTGGAGATGACGCCAAACTACCGAAACCTTTTCGGCACCATCGAGAGAGTAGTTGATCGCTCCGGAGTCTGGAAAACCGACTTCACCCATATCAAAGCAGGGTCATTTCTGAGGGCGAATGGCGGGTATCTGGTTTTCAATGCGCTGGACGGCCTCGTGGAACCAGGGGTCTGGCCCGCTTTGAAGCGGACCTTGAAGAATCAGGTGATGGAGGTTCAGACTTTCGATCCCTTCTATTTCTTTGCCACCACTGCGCTCAAGCCGGAGCCCATCGAGTGCAATACGAAGATCATCATGATCGGCGACACCCATCTCTATCACCTCCTCTTCAACATGGACGACGACTTTAAAAAGATTTTTAAGATCAAGGCGGACTTCGATTCGGTCACCGGCAAGGATGAAGATAAAATCCGGCAGTATGCCTCCTTCATCCGGAAGGTCTGCGATGAAGAAAAATTGAGACCCTTTGATCGAACGGGTGTGGCAGCGGTTGTGGAGCATGGGGTGAGGATTGCAGGAAGGCAAAAAAAGCTCTCCACACGATTCCACCTGATTGCCGATCTCCTGAGAGAGGCCAACTACTGGGCTGGGAAGGACGGTTCTCCGGTGGTCAAAGAGGCCCATGTGGACAAGGCCATTGAGAAAAGGGCTTATCGTTTGAATCTTGTGGAGGAGAAGATTCAGGAGATGATTGACGATGGGACGATCCTGATCGATTCCGATGGAATGGTCGCAGGACAGGTCAATGGCCTCTCCGTCTATAACCTGGGAGATTACGCCTTCGGGAAACCTTCACGGATTACCGTCAAGACCTCTTTGGGAAAGGCTGGAATTATTAATATCGAGAGGGAAGTGGAGATGAGCGGCCCCATCCATAATAAAGGGGTCTATATCCTTTCGGGATACCTCCGGGACAGATATGCTCAGGACAAACCGATCACCATGAGCGCCAGCATCTGTTTTGAACAGTCTTACAGCGGAGTGGAGGGAGACAGCGCCTCCTCCACGGAACTCTATGGACTTCTTTCGAGCCTTTCCGGCCTCCCCCTCCGGCAGGATATTGCCGTGACGGGTTCAGTCAATCAGAAAGGAGAGGTTCAACCGATCGGCGGGGTGAATGAGAAGATCGAAGGGTTTTTTGAAGTTTGCAAGGCGAAAGGTTTAACGGGAAAGCAGGGCGTGATGATCCCTCACCTCAATATCGACGATTTAATGTTGAGAAAGGGTGTGGTGCAGGCGGTTCAGGAAGGGAAGTTTCGTGTCTATCCGGTGAAAACCATCGATCAGGGGATTGCGATCCTCACCGGTGTGGAGGCGGGCGAACGGCTGGAGGACGGACGTTTTAAAGAAGGCACGGTCAATGACCTGGTGGACAGGAAACTTCAGGAATTGGGAAAGAAGATCAAAGAGTATGAGGGGGGCGGAGAGGAAGCCAAGGAGAAGAAGAAAAAGAAGGGAAAAGCCTCCTGCAATGGATAGAATCGTCAGTTGCCAAACCGGACATGGGCAAGCCGCTCTTCAAGGCTTCGAATGGCGATGGATTTGAAATCTTATGGGAAACAGAGGATTTTCTTTTAGATGAATTCCGACAGGGTAAGGAAACGAGATGGTTGATCCACAAAAGGTTCGCCTCGAACCCTTTTCGAACGGCCTGCCCATGCCCGTTTGGCCAAAAATTAATGCAACATTTGGATAGAATCGTTCTCGATCAAAAGGTTGTCATCGGGAAAGAAGTAATCATCGAAGGGCCTCCGCTGGAGGCCCTTCGAGTTCAGGGAGGCCGTATCGGTAGCATTATCACCCTGACCGATTCTGAAGGGAAGGACTTCAGGGGGAGAATCGTCCGGCTCTCCGGGAAAAGGGCTTCTGTCCTCACCTTTGAAACTTTTCAATCACCCACGGAATCACTTCTTGAGATTATCCTTCTTCAAGCCCTCCCAGAAAAGGAGAGGATGGAACTGATCATCCAGAAGGCAACCGAGCTGGGTGTTTCAGCGATTGTCCCTTTTAAGTCCGAGAAGTCTATTTCACTGGAGGAGAGGGAGACTAAGCAGAAGAAGGCTCACCGCTGGCAGGAAATTGCCATCAAGGCGGTCCAGCAGTCGAGAAGAGCAAAGGTGTCTTTAGTGGAAGAGTATCGTTTTTTTGAGGAGGCGCTGGAGTATTGCAGTGAAGTAGGACTAAAAATTCTCCTCTGGGAGAAAGAGGGCGAGAGCCTCAGAGATATCCTCAAAAAATATTCCACATCGAATCCCCCCTTTAAAAAAACCTATCTCATGGTGGGACCGGAGGGAGGTTTTACCGAAGAAGAGGTGAGATTGGCCGAGAAGAAGGGATTCATTCCTGTGAAATTGGGCCAACGAATTTTAAGAACCGAGACCGCGGCCATCACACTTGTCGGAATTCTCCAGTACGAATTGGGCGATATCGGCTAAAACATGGGAACCTTTTTTCGAAGGTGTTGTCTTTATAAGAAAAACCATCATTACCACTGGTCAATAACTGCTCTTCATATGACAGAAAATTGACAAAATATGCTAACCAGAAAGGGAAAAATTAAGATGTTCATTCTATCCATTAATAATTTGTCTCAAATATCAATAACTTATTCATATTTTTTGAAATTTAATTGACTGGCAAAGAAATTGCAACTCCTACATGATCTATTCTGAAAAAACCCCGTTAGAAAAGGTAAGGCTTCGATCCCGCCCTCAATAAGGATCTGATATTTTTTATTGCTACCATCCCCTGTATAAATGCTGGGGTTTCTAATGGGATAAATTGTTCTTTCCGTTGTGAGGGCGGAGGGATAGATGCGGTTCAAAGCGTTTTCAACAACGAAAGAGATAGTTTGGTTCTCAGGGCCATGCGTCCCGGTCTGGAGAAATTAAATGTCTATTCTCTCTATTTCACGGATCGGGAAAAGAAACTGAGGGATTATCCTTTTACCAGTTCCTATGTGTATGTGAGCAATTTGTAGCGACAAAAAACAAACCCTTCAGGAGGACCTAAAATGAACTTTAAAATTTTATTCATTATCAGCGCATTGCTCGTCATGGTCTTTGCCATCAACCCAGGAGACGCTGCCTCCCAAGAGAAGCAATCCTATGAAGCTTTGATGGCGAGAGTCAAGAGCGGCGATCCAGTCGCAGATTTTAAGGCATTAAGGATCGCCTACACCGAAACCTCTCTTTATAACCCTTATGGTGGCGATAATGAGGCTCGCCAGTCAATGTTTGACGCCTTAGAAAACAAACAATTTGAAAAGGCCATTGAACAGGCTACGGCCATCCTCGATAAAAACTATGTGGATATCGATGCCCATTTCGTTTGCCGAATTGCCTACAGGGAAATGAAGAACATGGAGAAATCTCGTGATCACCACCTGATGACAAAAGGGCTGATCGATTCGATCTTGCACTCGGGAGACGGAACGGCTCCGGAAACCGCTTTTATCGTGATCAATACCCGGGAAGAATATATCCTCTTGAATGTTCTCGGTTTTAAAGCACAAAAACAGAGCCTCATCGAATCAAACGGCCGAAGATATGACCGGATGGAAGCGACAGACCTGAAAACAAATCAAAGGGTTGAGATCTATTTTAATGTCGATTTCCCCTATAACTGGTTGTCAAAAAAGATGAAGAAGTAAATTAAAGCAGGAGGTTCAGGAATGAAGCGTTATCTGTTGTTTCTGTTAAGTGCGATCCTCCTGATTTTGCCCCATATGGCCTGGGCAGACTCAGTGAAAATCCCTATTAAGGGCCGCAACGACCTGTCACTCGGTCTGTCGAAGGAAAGACCTAAGAATAAACTTCACATCGATCTCTCTCATCCCCTCACCCTGTCCTACGTCATTCAATATAAACAGTTTCACTCCAAACAACACCTGCTCATCTTCGGTTTTCGGCCTGAGGGAGATAGGCCGAAGAAGGCGTCACGTATCATCGGACAGAAACAAACCGATCAGGATTGGGTGCTGGAGGAGGGCTCCACCGCCATCTGGGTCACGGGCATCAGCGGTCCGGCTCACCACGATGAGATTGTCCTCCGTGCCAAGCTCGAGGAAAAAGGCGACTCCCTGGCGTTGCAGGCTTACCAATTGATGAAAATCGGCAAGGATCAGGAAAAGAAGGCTTCTCTGCGTCCGGGGGAGTATCTTTTTTATTCTTTGCCAGGGTCCAAAAGCAATACCTGTCCGGTTGAACTGGCAGGAGATTCCGTTGAGATTGCCTTCTACGATCCATTTAGCTGTATCATCATTCAAGCGATCAAACCCGGAGTTACAAAGCTGAGGGTTTTCGACCTGTGGCGGCGCGATGTTACACCTAAATTTCTTGGAGAACATGAGATTGTAGTTGAGTGAGGGAACTGATTGGTATCTATTCAGCCCAGGTATTGAAAAAAGAGCTTAAAATCAATACAGGAGGAATTGTGAAATGAAGAAAATTTTATTCCGTAGAAGAACAGTTTTTTTTAATTCGGGAAAAGAACAGAAAAACCATTTCAAAACATTCGGTATCCTGTGCCTTTTTGCCTTTATGGTGTCAATTATGCCAGTGAATGTCAGTATGGCAGCCGAGGAAAGGTATAAGGGAATCCTTGTTGTCGAGAAAGATGGAAAATATGAAATTGACAATAAAGATTATGTTGAGCTGGTGCTGGATAAAGGTACTGTCAAATCGATGAGGCTACACACAAAAGCGGCACATAAAGATATAAAATATTCTGACTGCCGGAAGCTGGAAAACGATGGCAGTAATTTTACGAAATGGTTTTCAATTGAATGTCGTTCCATCAAATCGTACGACGGAAAATCCGCTGCCTGGCTTGAGTATTATTTTGCCGGTTCTTACGTCGGGATTTCACCGGAAGTTACACCCCAATATTCCCTGTACAAAAAACTCAAAGAGGTAGCGGAGGGTCTCGGTTTGCCTGTGCCTTCGAGGACGTTTGTAATCTATGCCGACAAAAAACCCATCTTTGAATTCTTTTGTTATCCTGAAGACATTAAAACAGGGATAACGGGCATGGACTCAAACCCGGGAATGAATACCGGAAAGGAAGGGCAGAAATGATGAGGCGCTTTATGAAAAAAAGCGTATATTCAGCTTTCTGCGCTTATCTGTTTTTATTGTGGATTCCAAATGTTACGCTTGCTGAAAAACCCATCATCTATGCCCAGTCCGGCAATAACAGCCCTGTCTATTACGCCCTTTTCTCGCACGACACTGAATACCTCGCTTCTTTCTCAATCAGCAGGGCGGTCATATGGGAAGTTGATTCGGGGAGATCGTATGGAGAATTTCACATTGAAGCGGCCGTTCCCGCAGCTTTGGTCAAATCCTTCGGATTCAAAACCTTCGAGGAAGGCTCTGTTCTTGCCAGGTCAAAGAAGATGAGGACAGACAGCGGCAAAGTTGTCTATTCAACTGACGCTAAACTCGTAGCGGAGATCCCCAACAGCAATGCCGCCAGCATCCTCATCAAGGAAGTAAAAAGCGGTAAGGTGCTAAAAACATTGGGATTTATTCGGGACAGCATCCGAAGGGTATCAATTTCCGAAGACGAAACCGCTCTATATTGCGGTTCCGTTGTCAGCGGACTTCTGATATGGGATGCCAGGGGGGCTCTGAAAAACAAAGCGCAGATGGCCGCCCTTTTGGAAGATGGCCGGTTTATCGCCGAGGCCGGATACAAAACGGTCGGAAAGTTCTTTTCAAAGGAGAAAAAAGGGTTTTTCTCCATAACGGATACTCTGACCGGCAGAGCCATGAATATCCCGATGGATCAATTACCGGAAGATTCGAGAATATTCGCCGTATCTCCCGATATGGATAAAGTCCTGGTGGGGGTTTTCGGTGAAAGGCGTCTCTACCAAGTTCTGGCTGCCGCGACACTCAAACCGCTCCTGACAATCCCCCCGCCTGGAGGTCGCCAATCCCCCGGCTGGCATATGGGAGGGTTTGCCTTTTCGCCGGACGGGACGCATATTGCCCTGTTGGCGGAGGAACTTGACACCAATCAACAGAAAAGAAAAGACGCGGTCTACGTCTATAATATTCATTCCGGTGAGCAGATCAGCAGGCTGACTACTGACCACGGATCCCTCTCCGGGTTTCGATACACCCCTTCCGGCGATGGTTTGTTCATTGCGGAAGCGTACGTCATCCACTTGGTGAACGTAAAAACAGGAGCCATCCTGAAGACATTTGCCACCGGAAATGAAAAGGCGAGATGGCGGGTTTCTCTGCGCAGCAACATTTATGTGAGCAGCGACACCCGATGGCTGGCGATGGGGGATGCTAACGGTGTTGTTCACCTCTGGGATGTGAATAGTGGGAAAAAGATCAACACATTTACCGGCCAGGGCGATGGCACTTCTTTTGTCCTGTTCACGCCTGATAAAGAGCGGATGTGGTCAACCGGCACAGACGACGGGACCGTCCGGCTCACAGATGTTTCCGCCGGCAAGGAAATTGCGAGCTTTATCAGTTTCAGAGATGGAGAATGGCTGGTTATCACCTCCGAAGGATATCATAACGCCGCTCCCAAGGGCGAAAAGCATCTCAATGTCCGGCTCGGCAATAAGATTTCCGGCATTGAGAAATACAGGAAAGAGTTCTACCGGCCAGACAAGGTTAAAGGCATGCTGCAAGGGGGAGGCAGGCGATAAACACGCAGGAAACAATACCTAAGAAGAGGTGGGTTATGGGGATCGGATTGCCTGAACTGGCGTGGATTATTTTGTTCGTTGTATTTTTGCCTTTCGTCATCGCCTTCATTGATATCCTGAAGAGCGATTATGAGGGAAACAACAAGCTCATATGGCTTTTGGCTGTCATTTTTGTTCCGTTGATCGGATCAATAGGGG
>VGRU01000165.1 GCA_016875255.1 Deltaproteobacteria bacterium | reverse complement strand
CAAAAGGCTGCCTAACAATGGGCTTAAGGCCGGCGACAAGGAAACGGGGCCGCTTGGCCTTGGCGTTCATGCTCGATTTCAACCATAAATCTTCAGGTCATGTAGGGAGCGTATCCTAATTCTTTGTAGGTGTAGGAAGGAGTAGGCTAAATGAAACCAACGAACCAACTGGTAAACCCTATGTTGACTGATTTCTACCAGATCACCATGGCTTATGCTTATTGGAAAGCCGGAGTGCACGAGGAAGAGGCTACATTTGACCTTTTCTTCCGCAAGAATCCTTTTGGGGGAGAATTCGCCATATACGCCGGTCTCGAAGAGAAGCTCAGGCTGTTTGAGAATTTCCGTTTTACCGATGATCACATTGCCTATCTCAAGGACCAGATGCAGCAATGCGAAAAAGGTTTTTTCGACTGGCTCAAAAGTGTGGACTGTTCCAAAATAAAGATTTACGCCTTGAAAGAAGGAACGATATCTTATCCTCGCATTCCTTTAATAAGAGTGCAGGGCCCGATAGCGGTTGCTCAGTTGCTCGAAACTTCCACGCTCACGCTGACCAATTATCCGAGCTTAATGACAACAAACGCAGCTAAATATCGTTTGGCTGTGGGGTTTGACAAAGGCTTAATTGAATTCGGTTTGCGAAGGGCGCAAGGCCCGGATGGAGGGGTTTCAGCTTCCCGTTACAGCTATATGGGTGGTTTTGATGGGACCAGTAACGTTCTTGCAGGTTATCTTTTCGGTGTGCCAATACGGGGAACTCACGCACACTCGTATGTGCAAGCTTTTACAGGCCTTGAAGATCTGAAGGATCACACTCTTGCTGGGGCAGACGGAAAAATACATGATTTTGTCAAAACGGTTTTGGAAATCCGAGGAGCATTGGGTTTCAATCACACCAATGAAGGAGAGCTCGCATCCTTTGTTACCTATGCCCAGGCCTTTCCCAGGGGGTTTCTGGCGCTTGTGGACACCTACGATACCTTGAAATCAGGCGTTCCTAACTTTGTTTGTGTGGCGCTCGGTCTTCTCAAATTGGGGTATAGGCCCATAGGGGTAAGATTAGATTCCGGAGACCTTTCCTACCTTTCAAAGGGAACAAGGAAAGCCCTTAATGGAATCGGTGCCAGGACTGACCCCGATCTTTTAAAATGTGTCATTCTGGCGAGCAACGAGATTAACAGAAGTGTCCTGAGATCTCTCAAGGAGCAGGGCCATGAAATCGACCTGTTTGGAATAGGCACGCATCTTGTTACATGCGATGATCAGCCTGCAATGGGATGCGTTTACAAACTGGTTGAAGTAAAGGGTATCCCTCGTATAAAACTCTCCCAGGAATTGAACAAAATGACCATACCCGGGAAGAAAGAGGCTTACCGCCTTTTCAGTGAAGACGGTTACGGCCTGCTGGATCTTATGATAAGAGTGGGAGATAAACCCCCGGAACCATCAAAACGTGTCTTATGCCATCACCCCTTTGACCAAATCAAGCGCGTGTATGTGACTCCCTCCAAAGTCATTCCACTCCATCATTGCGTCTGGGATGGGAAAAGGGTCTACCCAGAAGTTTCATTAAGGGAGTCCAGAGATTATGTTTTGAATCAACTGCGCAGCACAAGAGAAGACCATCTAAGGGACATCAATCCTACTCCTTATAAGGTGTCAGTGAGCGAAGAGCTTTACGATTACGTTTACCGCCTGTGGACAGAGGAGTCTCCTGTAACAGAGCTCAAATGATCAGATTCCAGGGAGGATCATTCGGAGCAGGCTTGAGAAACTGAGATATTGGATCTTTTAGTCGCAGCAACTCTTACTTCCAGGCTTTTGTTTTTTCTTTCAATACGGGGATTACCTTCTGGAAGTCATCTACGATTCCATAGTGAGCGACGCCGAAGATGGGGGCGCGGGGGTCTTTGTTGATGGCGATGATCGTATCAGAACCCTGCATGGCTGTGACATGCTGGAAGGCGCCGCTGATGCCGATGGCAAGATAGACTTTCGGCTTGACGGTCTTTCCGGAAATGCCCACCTGACGCTCTTTGGGAAGCCAGTTCCGGTCCACTACGGGTCTGGAGCAGGAGATCGTTCCTCCTAAATTCTTTGCCAGTTCTTCAAACAATGGAATATGTTCCGGTCCTCCGATCCCCTGTCCGACAGAGATAAGAATCTCTGCCTGTGTAATATCCTCACCTGTAATAGGGGCTTCGATATATTCGATGAACTTCTTGACATCGACCATCCCTTGAAGAGGAGAAGATTCCATCACGATCCCGCCCTTTTTCTCGCCGGGCATTTTGGGGCTGAAGACACCCGGCCGGATAGTTGCAATGTATCCCTTCGATTCTCTTAAGGAGACGCTGGCATTAACTTTTCCACCGTAGATGGAGCGGGTAGCTTTTAATTTGCTATCCTCAAATGAGAGACCGATGCAATCCGTTACAAGAGGGAAATCCATTTCAACGGACAGGCTTGGCGCCAGATCCATCCCGAAGGCGGAATGACCTATTAAAAGAAGGGAGGGTTGGTATTTGGAGACGAGCGAGGAGAGGATCTTTTGATAAAAAAAGGAGTTAAAAATTTTGAGATTCTCATCTTCGATAACGAGAACCTTAGGCGTTCTTGTTGTTAGGTCTTCGGCAAAACCTTTGACATCATGGCCGAGGAGGACAGCCGTAGGGGATGAGCCCTGCTGATTGGCTATATTTTCCCCGAGTCCGAGCATCTCATAGGTGATATCACGGATCTTACCCTGCCTGTGTTCGACTAATATGAAGATTTCGTTCATAACATAACTCCTCTTGTAAGAATGTTTCCTCTCCTTTGAGAGACTGTGTCGTAAAGGGGAAAACAGAGAAAAATGTCATGCTGAACTTGTTTCAGCATCTCATAGAATCAATTAGTTACGAGACCCTGAAATAAATTCAGGGTGACAAAATAGTAATTACGACACAATCTCCCCGCCGGGGGAGGGGAGATTTAAAGCGAGCTTGTTTTTAGAAACTCTGATGTTATCCTTTTTTCTTTTTGATAATTTCAGTTAACTGCCCTACAACTTCTTCAGGGGTGCCTTTCAATATTTCCGCCATCTTTCCGGTCGGGGGGAATGATACCTGATCGATCGTCGCATCAAGAGGTGCTTTTGAGGTGAACCCTATTTCCTCAAGTCCAACCTCTTTGGTCTCTTTATCCTCAGCATCCAGGATGGCAGAGAGGGAGACGTATTTAGGCTCATTGATTCCCGTCTGAATCGTCAAGACGGCAGGGAGTTTCACCTCTAAGAGTTCTTCGATGCCTCCCTCCAATTCTCTTCGGACTTTTGCTTTCCCATTCTCGACCTCAATATGGGTTACGATGGAGGCGTGCGGAAGGCCTAAAATCCGGGCCAGTGCGACTCCGACCTGTCCCCAGCCATCATCTTCTGCCTGAACGCCCGTCAGGATGAGATCGAAGGATTGACCCTTGATGGCCTGGGCAAGAATCTTTGCAATCAGATGACCATCCGAAGAGGAGGGCGCTTCTATTCTGACCGCCCTGTCCGCGCCCATCGCCAGGCACCTTGTCAAAACCTCTTTTGATTCTTCAGGGCCGATTGTCAGGACAATGACCTCACCTTCGTACTTTTCCTTGAGAAGAACAGCCTCCCTAACGGCATAACCGTCCCAGTCATTGAGGGCGAAGACCAGATTATCCTTTTTAATATCCTTTCCATCCTTCTCAATGAAGATATCCGCCTCGGCGGTCTTTGGAATTCGTTTGACACAAACGATGATGTTCATGTATGCCTCCCTTTACAAATCAGGTGATCAGATCATCAGGATATCAAGTTGTGGGTATCAGGATATCAGAATACCAGGCAAGAATAATGAGTTTTCCCTGATGTCCTGATTTCCCTGGTACCCTGCACCCTGGTCATCTGGTCACCTGATAACCCTTAGCTCAATTCCATTGCATCGGCTAATAGTTCTGAGATATCTTTTACGACAATCTGCTCTGCTAATCCAGAGGTTTTGACAGAATCTTCAAAGGTCAGGAGACAGAAAGGGCAGGCCGTGGCGAGGGTCTTTGCGCCTAAGGCGACAGCCTCCCTGATCCGGATCTCTCCATTTCGTTTTCCCTCTGTTCCCCCTTCGGCCCACATCCTTCCCCCTCCACCTTCGCAGCAGAGACTTCTCTCCCTCGATCTCTCCATTTCGACAAAATCGCATCCGGGAATGGAGGCGAGGATCTTCCTGGGCTCATCAAAGACCTTGTTCTGCTTTCCAAGAAAACAGGGATCATGATACGTAATGGATATTCCCAATTCTTTTGAAAGATGAAGTTTTCCTGCCTCGATGAGATCAACCAATACCTGGGTATAGTGTTGGACCGGAATATTCAGATCCGGGTATTCGTTTTTAAAGGCATTATAGCAGTGAGGCGAGATGGTGATGATCCTCTTCACTCCCAACTTTTTAAAAAGGGCGGTATTGTCCTTTGCCAGTTTTTTGAAGAGGGCCTGCTCTCCCATCCTCCGGATTTCATTGCCGCAGCAGGATTCCTTCTTTCCGAGGATGGCAAAATCGACCCCTGCCTTTTGAAAGATTCTGACGAGCGAGGTGGAAACGCTCTGGACTCTTGGATCATAAGAAGGGGCGCAGCCCACATAGAATAGGGTTTCCGATGTTTCTTCACCGAAGATCTTCACTCCGAGGTCCTGTGCCCAATCCGCCCTTCGATCCCGGAACCGTCCCCATGGATTCCCTTGCAGCAGGGTATTCTCCAGGGCATCCCTGATGGTGGAAGGAACCTCTCCCTTATTGGCGAGGAAGTTTCTGATCCCCATTATGAGTTCGACATTTTTCACTCCGGAAGGGCAGCGAAGACTGCAGGTGGAGCAGGTCGTACAGGCCCATAACTCGGCCCTTTTAGAGATTGAAGAGAAATTATCCGTAAGATGGGTCTCCCTGACGAGCCTCCTCATATTAAGGGGAGAACGGAATTTGACCGGACAGCCTCCGGTGCAAGTCCCGCACTGGATACAGATGTTGAGTTGGTAATCCTTGATAAAACTCTTGGGGTCGATTTTCATAAAAGAAAAATTTCAAATGTCAAAGTTCAAATTCCAAAGGAAATCCAAACTTAATAGACTTGTGAAAAGCCGTCACTCCGGTGAAAACCGGAGTCCAGACGTTGTCCCGGCGAAAGCCGGGAGCCATGTCAAATACTGGATCCCGATTTCCATCGGGAACCCTGGATTCCGGCTGGAGTTTATCCCGATGAAGATCGGGGCCGGAATGACAGTCAAGGGTATTTTTGACATTCAGTCATTTGTCATTGATTTGACATTTGGGTTTTAAACTTTGACATTAAATTCTTTTTCAACCAAACTGTCTACCTCCGCCAGCACCTGACTCTGGGTGAAGTGATTCTGTCTGGCTGCTTTGTTGGGACAGATGGCCGTGCAGGCGCCACAACCTTTGCAAAGCGCCTCGTTGACAGAAGAGATCCCCTTCATCTCAAGAAATTCGATGGCCGAATGAGGGCAGATCTCTATGCATAACTTGCATCCTGCGCAAAGCTCCGGATCGATCGTTGCGATGGTCGGTTCGACTTCGATCTCCCCTTTGTTGAGCAGGGACATCACTTCTGCGGCTGCGGCAGATGCCTGGGCCACGGTATCGGGAATGTCTTTTGGGCCCTGGCAGCATCCCGCTAAAAAGACCCCATCGACCTGGGTGGCCACCGGCCTGAGCTTGGGATGGGCCTCCATGAAGAAACCATCCGCGCTACGGCTGATTCCAAATGTCTGGGCAACCTTCTCAGCATCATGACGTGCCGTTAGACCTGTTCCCAGTACCACCAGATCGACCGGAATTTCCACAGCGGTTCCTAACAGTGTGTCTTCAGCGGCGACCACAAGACGGCCATCCCTCTTAAAAATCTCAGAGCCCTTTCCGCGGATAAAGAAGATTCCCTCCTCACGGACCCTCTTATAAAATTCCTGATAACCTTTCCCAAAGGCATTGATGTCGATATAGAATTCGTAAATCTCAGCGCCGGTTTTTTCCTTTGCCAGGTGAGCCTGCTTCATCGAGGCCATACAGCAGATTCTGGAGCAGTGGAGGTTGGTGTTTTCATCCCGGCTTCCGATGCAGTGGAGAAAAGCGATCGCTTTTGGAACGGTTCCGTCCTTGAGTAATATCTCTCCACGGTTAGGCCCGGAAGGGCTTGACAGCCTTTCGAACTGGAGCCCTGTGAGGATGTTGTCATAGACTCCGTATCCATATTGCGGGAGAAGATGGGGATCGAACGGGTCATACCCGGTTGCGATGATGATTGACCCCACTTCCTTCTCAATCACTTCTTCTTTCTGTTCAAAATCGATCGCCCCTGCTTTGCAGGCTTCGACGCATGTTTTTTTACATTTCCCTTTGCTTAAAAGAAGGCAGCTCTCTTTATCAACAACGGCCTTCAAAGGGACAGCCTGGGGGAAGGGAATGTAGATGGCTCTGCGCCTTGCCATGCCTTCTTCGAATTCCGATGGCACCCCTTTTTTTAATACACACGCTTCAACACAGTCCCCGCAACCCGTGCATTTAATGAAATCGACATAGGTGGGATTTTTCCGAATCTTCGTTTTAAAGTTCCCGACAAAACCCGTGACTTCTGTGACTTCCGAGTTGACAAGAAGCTCGATCTGTCTGTTTCTGGCCACCTCCACGGTTCTGGGAGTGAAGATGCAGGAAGAGCAGTCGAGGGTCGGGAAGGTCTTGTCGAGCTGGGCCATGTGACCGCCGATGAAAGGAGCTTTTTCAACGAGGGTGACCTTCATCCCTCCGCCGGCAATGTTCAGGGCGGCCTGAATTCCTGCGATTCCTGCTCCGACGACCAATACAGAGGGTTGGATTCCAAACTTTCTCGGCGTCAGGGCTTCTTGTCCTAAAACTCTGGCTACTGCGGCCCGAAGAATATGACGGGCTTTTTCCGTTGCCTTTTCCCGGTCGTGATGAACC
Organism: Deltaproteobacteria bacterium; assembly: GCA_016875255.1. The sequence goes on along the minus strand of VGRU01000165.1, from coordinate 1,190 downwards.
CAGGAACATTGTTCACGGATATTGGCGATATTGAGAAGATAGGGATTGATCCCTTCTGAAGAGAGGAGGTTTCTGAAGGTGGCCTCATGCATCCGGGGGGAGCAGGCCGCAATGACGACCCTATCGAGAGAGAGTTCCCTGATATCTTTTTTGATGAGGTCCTGACCCGGATCCGAACAGAGATAGCGATAGTCCCGTGCCATCTTCACCCCGGGCAGAGCGCTTGAGAAGCGGACAAGTTCTTCGCAATCCACAGTTGCTGCGATATTGGTTCCACAGTGGCAGATATAGATACCTATTTTTTTATTCATCAGTCGTAGTCATTAAAGTTACATGTTAGTTGCTAACGCAGTTGGGGCCACCGCTTCCTCAAATCCGAAATTCGAATATCGAAACTCGAAACAATCCAAAATTCAAATTTTCAAAATAGAAGATATTAAACGTCTGTTTGGGTCATTTAAATTTTTATAATTCGTGCTTGTTTCGAAATTCGGATTTCGTGCTTCGGATTTGCCTTTATGTGACTCCCAGGATTTTTCGGCCGATCATCATCTTGTCGATCTCTTTTGTTCCTTCATAGAGTTCGAGTATTTTAGCCGCACGGTAGAAGCGCTCGATCGGATAATCTTCAAGGTAGCCATAACCACCGTGAAGCTGAAGCGCCTCGTCGACCACTCTTACCGCGACATTGCAGGCCCACCACTTCGCCATGGCCGCAAGCTGGGAATCCACGTTTCCCCGGTCGAGGTTCCAGCAGGTCTTGTGGACAAGAGATCGGGCAGTCTCGATGAGCGTGGCCATGTCCGCCAGTTTGAACTGGGTGACCTGGAAAGAGGCAATGGTCTTTCCGAACTGCTTTCTCTTCTTTACATAGTTGATCGCCTGCTCCATAGCGCCCTGTGCCAATCCAACCCCGTGGGCAGCCACATAAGAACGCGAGTGATCGAAAAATTTCATCAACTGGGAGAACCCGTTTCCTTCAACACCGATTAGGTTCTCCTTGGGAACCCTTACATTATTGAAATAGATGTTGGCCGTATCCGAGGCTCGGATTCCCATCTTTCTGTGAATCCGGTCTGCCTTGTATCCGGGCCTGTCCGTCTCCACCAGAAGAATGCTGTGCCGCTTCGATCTCGAGGTCTCTTCGGGATGAGTCAAACAATAGACCAGAACGAAGTTAGCCACGGTTC
>VGRU01000164.1 GCA_016875255.1 Deltaproteobacteria bacterium | reverse complement strand
CGAATTGTACACTTCAGGGAAGAACACGGATCGGAGAGCGATGCGTTATTGAACCGAACTCAAAGATTTCAGATACCGAAATCGGCAATGGGGTAACGATCCGTTCCTACTCGGTGATCACGGAAAGCAGGATCGAAGATGGGGCCGTCATCGAGCCCTTTGCCCATCTGAGGCCCCTGAGCGAAGTGAAGACCAACGTGACGAAGGATGTTCCAGAAGGAGCGCCTGCCATCAGCCGTGTCAAGCAGAAGAACATCAGAGGGCGGAGCAAGAAGATCGAGCTTCACCATAAGAAGGGCAGAAAGAAAAAGGTTTAAACCATGTGCGGTATTGTCGGATATGTGGGTTCGAGGAAGACCGCTGACGTCCTCATGGATGGATTGAAAAGGCTGGAGTACCGCGGGTATGACTCCGCGGGCATTGCAGTCTTTCATCGGGGGAAGATAGAGATCCGACGAAATGAGGGTAAGTTAAAAAAGTTAGAAGACCTGATCAAAGGGGAAGGCTTTGATGGAAAAATCGGGATCGGACATACCCGATGGGCAACACATGGAAGGCCCTCTGATGAGAACGCCCATCCCCATAAAGCAGGCAGGGTGGCCGTGGTTCATAATGGAATCATCGAAAACTATCTTTCCCTGAAAGAATTCCTCAAAGGAAAGGGACGTCACTTTACCTCTGAAACGGATACCGAGGTTATTTCACATCTCATCGATGATTTTATCGAAGAAGGTTGTTCCTTTCCGGATGCCGTGAGAAAAGCTCTGGATAAGATTCGAGGCTCTTATGCCTTAGGAATTCTTTTTGAAGGGGATGAGAAGCGTTTGATTGCGGCCCGGAAGGAAAGCCCTCTGGTGATCGGTCTCGGAGAGGGAGAATATTTTATTGCTTCAGATATTCCTCCACTCCTTCCCTATACCAGAGACGTCATCTTTATGGAGGATGGGGAGTTCGCCATTCTCTCTCAAGAAGGAGTGAAGGTCTACGATCGAAAGGGCGAAGAGATTCTGAAAGAACCGAAGCGCATCAACTGGACACCGCTCATGGCTGAAAAGAGTGGATATAAGCATTTTATGCTCAAAGAGATCTTTGAACAGCCCAGGGCTGTCATTGATAGCATACGGGGCTATCTCTCCGAAGAAATGGGCGATGCGATTTTCGAAGGAATCCATCTGGATTCGGCATCCCTGAAAGAGATCCGGCGAATCTGCCTCATTGCCTGCGGCACTTCTTTTCATGCCGCCCTGGTGGGAAAGTTTCTCATCGAGGGGTTTTGCCGCATTCCTGTGGAAGCGGACATCGGCTCAGAGTTTCGTTACCGGAACCCGATCCTGGGAAAGGACACCCTTCTTATGGCCATCTCCCAATCCGGTGAGACCGCTGATACCCTTGCCGCATTGAGGGAGGGAAAGAGGCGGGGAGCAGTGACCCTGGCCATCTGCAATGCCGTGGAATCGTCCCTGGCAAGGGATGCGGACCATGTCATCTACACTCACGCCGGGCCTGAGATCGGAGTGGCTTCTACCAAAACCTTTATCACCCAACTGGTCGTCCTCTTTCTTCTGGCCCTTCGTATCGGAAGAGAACTGGGCCACCTCTCTCTTGATGAAGGAAAAGCACTGATTGAGGCCCTGATCAAAATCCCCCATCAGATGGAGGAGATGCTCAAAGCCTCGAAAGAAGTTTTGGAGATCGCCAAGAAATACCTCTACGCCAGAGATTTTCTTTATATCGGAAGAGGGATCAACTATCCCATCGCGTTGGAGGGAGCGCTGAAGTTGAAGGAGATCTCCTACATCCATGCCGAGGGCTATCCGGCCGGCGAGATGAAACATGGTCCCATTGCTTTAATTGACCGGGAGATGCCGGTCGTTGTGCTTGCCACCCGCAACGAGGTCTACAATAAGATGGTCTCCAATGTCGAAGAGGTAAAGGCGAGAGAAGGAAGGGTGATTGCCCTTGCCTCCCGGTCCGATCAGGAAATTGTAAAAAAGGCGGACGATATGATCTCCATTCCTGAAACACACCCCTCTCTTGCCCCGATTCTGCTCACCCTACCCCTTCAACTCCTGGCTTACTACATGGCTGATTTAAAAGGCACGGATGTGGATCAGCCAAGAAACCTGGCCAAGAGCGTCACCGTCGAGTAAACAAAATATTCAATTCTCAATGATCAATATTCAATGACCAATGACAATTTATAACCAGCGATACTCGGTGATCTATTGAAAATCGGTTTCTTAATCTTTCATTGCCAACTGATAATTGACAATTGATCATTGCCAATTGATAATTGGCGATATGTCTCTTCTTAACGATCTCAATCCGGTTCAGCAGAAGGCGGTTCTTGAAACCGAGGGGCCCCTGCTCGTTTTTGCTGGCGCGGGCAGCGGAAAGACCCGAGTCCTCACCTACCGCATCGCCCACCTCATTCGAGAAAAGGAAATTTCGCCCAGGAATATTTTTGCCGTCACCTTTACCAACAAGGCCGCGGATGAGATGCGGGAGAGAGTAGAGCATCTCCTGGGAGGGTCGGCGAAAGGGGCCTGGATCTCCACCTTTCACTCCGCCTGCGCCCGCATCCTGAGACAGCATATCGACCGTTTAGGGTTTGGAAGAAACTTTGTCATCTATGATGAGGAGGACCAGGAACGGCACCTCAAGGTCGTCATGAAAGAACTGGACCTTGACTTCAAGATGTTTCACCCCAGGGCCATGCAGTCCAGGATCGACCGGCTGAAGAACGAAGGAATCACGCCGGATCAATATCAGCCCTCGCAGTTCAACATCTTCGAGAAGAGATTGGCTCTCGTCTATCAACGGTATCAGGAGGATCTGCGTCGAAATAATGGAGTCGATTTTGGGGATCTCCTCCTCTTTGTGACACTTCTCTTCAGAAAATTTCCAGACGTCCTCAGGTTTTATCAACATCTTTGCCGCTATGTGATGGTGGATGAGTTTCAGGATACGAACCTCATCCAGTATCAACTGATCAGGCGGCTGGCGGAGGGGCATCGGAATGTCTGTGTCGTCGGGGATGATGACCAATCGATCTACCGGTGGAGAGGGGCAGAGGTTGGAAATATCCTGAATTTCGAGAGAGACTTCCCCGGGACAAAAGTGGTCACCCTGGAGCAGAACTACCGCTCCACTCAACATATCCTCCGGGCGGCCAATCATGTGGTTAAGGAAAACCGTTTGAGAAAAGAGAAGGCCCTCTGGACGGAAAATCCGGAAGGAGAACTTCTCACCCTCTATGTATCCGAGGATGAAGCGGATGAGGCGCGTTTCGTCGTCCGAAAGATTTCAGAGCATGTCCAGCGCTCTTTTCCCGAAAACCCGGGAAGCACGGGCAGGCCTTATCGCGATATCGCCGTCTTCTACCGAATCAATGCCCAGTCCCGTGCCATCGAAGAAGAACTGGTCAAGCATCAGATCCCTTATACGATCGTGGGAGGGATGAAGTTTTACGAGCGGAAAGAGATCAAAGACATCCTGGCTTACCTGAAGCTCATTGTCAACCCATCGGATGGGATCAGTCTGAAACGGATCATCAATCATCCCCCCAGAGGGATCGGAGAGAAGACCATGGAAAGAATCACCGTCTTCTCAAGAGAGAATGGCCTTCCTCTCTATGAGGGAATGAAAGAGGCCCTGAAAGAGGATTGGCTTCCTCCCGGGGTCCGGGAAAAGATCGGAGGATTTATCCAACTGATGGAAGAGCTTCGTCAGGAAGCCGAGACCCTCTCTCCCAGCCAGTTGACTTTGGACCTCCTTGCCAGGACCAGATACCTCGAACGGTTGAAGGAAGAAGGGACGGACAGTGCCCTTTCGAGGATTGAGAATATCGACGAACTGGTTAATGTGTTGACCGAGCTTGAACGGGGGGATGAAGTCGACCAGACCCGACCACGGGAGGTTTCTCTGGAAAGTTTTTTGGATAAGGTCTCTCTGGTCTCGGATGTGGATCTCTATGAAGACCGGGAGAATCGGGTCTCCCTGATGACCCTGCATTGCGCCAAGGGGTTGGAATTCCCCGTCGTCCTCATGGTCGGAATGGAAGAGGGCCTCCTCCCGCACTACCGGAGGGGCGAAGAAATGGAGGATCTTGAGGAGGAAAGGAGGCTCTGCTATGTGGGGATCACACGTGCAAAGGAAAAACTCTATCTCTCGCGTACGGAAAAACGTTCCACTTTTGGAGTGGGCAGGGCCAATCTTGCCTCCCGATTTCTTGACGAACTTCCCTTTGAGCTGATTCAGGTCGAGGAGAGGGAAAGAAGAAGGGAAGGTCTGTTCTCACAGGAGGCCTCGTGGTTTGATGATCTCAGCCGTTCCGGAGAAGAGACGGATTTCCCGTCGCAGGAGAATGGTTTCTCAAGCAAGGAAGGTGTGGTATTGATCCCTGATGGATTCTATCCCCTCCGGACAGGGATGAGGGTGAGGCATCCCAAATTCGGCGACGGAAGGGTGAAGTCGATCGAAGGGATGAATGAGGATCAGAAGGTCACCATCTTTTTTCAATCAATAGGCCCTAAACGTCTGAAAACCCGACATGCGAATCTGGAAATCCTTGAGTGAGAAGAGATAGGGGAATAGGGAGATTGGGAGATAGGGAGAAATAAATTAATCACCCCACCTCCATACCACCCCATCTCCCCATAGCATTGAGTGCAGGAGGTTTTATGAAAACCTACTTTATTCTATCGGCAATCGGGAAGGATCGGCCGGGGATCGTGGCCGATGTTTCTGAGGTCATCTACGGATGCGGAGGAAATATTGAAGATTCCAGCATGAGTCTCCTCCGGAATCATTTTGCACTTCTTCTCCTCTTTTCAACCGACAGTGAGGCAGTGAATCAGAAGCTTTCGTCTGGCTTGAAGCGTCTGGAATGGGAGAAGAACTTGACCGTCTTCTACTCTCCGGTCACTTTTGAAGAGGCTTATCCCAGAGCCAGGGAGCAGGCCGACCGGCATAAAATCACGACTTCCGGAGTCGACCATGCCGGGATTGTTTTTAAGGTCTGCCGGCTTTTGGCCGATCGTAAAGTCAACATCATCGATATGAAAACCCATCGGGTGCTGTCTGCTGAGAGCGGAACTCCTCTTTTTGAAATGGATATTGATGTAGAGGTTCCTCACTCTGTCTCCGAGCAAGGGTTTAGGGAAGACCTTCATCGCCTGGCCAACGAACTGATGATCGATCTGGTGTTGAAGAGAATGTAAAGAGGGGTCTGGAAAAACCCCCACACTTCCAAATCTAACGCCCCCCATCCATCTTCCCCCCTCTTATCTTAAGAGGGGGAAGGGGGAGTTATAAGTCATTGTTACCCGCTCACTACCCTGATGAACCTTATTTTTTAATGGTTTCAGCGTTGGCAAAAAAACTGGTTTGGAAGTACGAAAGCGGATCTGTTACCCGGATACGTCCCTGGCTGTAAGGTCTTCTCAAGTGGGCAGTAATTTGAGTGGCCTTATCGGGTTTCAAGCGTTCAGTATAATAGAGAAGCGATTTTGAAATCTCATCATCCGACCACTTAACTTCAATTAGTTCCTCAAGATAATTTTCCTTGATAATGACAAAATCGATCTCCCGCCCTTCCTTGTCACGAAGATAACGGAGTTCATAGCGGTAACCATCACGGTCTTCCAAAAAGTGGAGTCGTTTTAGCAGGGAAGTTGCCACCAGATTCTCAAACCGTTCCCCTTCACCCGCAAGAACATCCGCATTGTCGAAGAAGTAGACTTTGGGGGGTTTAAGCACAGCCCTGGGCAGAGATTTTGTATACGGGCGAACTGTAAAAAGAAGATACATCCTTTCAAGAACATCGAGCCAGACTTTGGCCGTCTTGGCTGAAATCTGGAGATCGGTTGCTATGTTCGAAAGGGTGACCAGCCCACCTACTCGCTGACGCAACATATCCACAAACAATCCCAGGAGTTGAATGTTTCGAATGGATTCCAAATCCCTTATATCTTCACGGAGAACGCGATCAAAGCGCTCCCTCCTCCATCGTCGAGCGTCCCGCTCATCCCCACGGATGAAGGGTTCCGGGAAACCACCAAGCGCCATTAACCTTTGAAATCCTTCCTTTGGAGAAATCCCATTTGGTAACTCGTCGAGAGTAAAGGGATGGAGTCGCCAGGGATGATACCGCCCCATGAGCGAATCCCCTCCGCGCCGGTATATATCGAGACGTGCTGAGCCCGTTACAAGAAAGGCATGTGATTGAGGGGAAACATCGTAAACACCTTTGATCCATGTTTTCCACTTAGGAAATTTGTGCAGTTCATCGAAAATCAAAAGCCGGTCATTTCTGTCCCATCTCTTTTTGAGGATGTCCTGACGATCTTCATCCAGATCCCAGTCCAGGTATCTGCCCGAGGGAAAGTCGCTTGAGAGAATCCCTTTTGCGAGAGTGGTTTTTCCCACCTGGCGGGGGCCGCTTATGAAAACCATTTTTGATCGAAGATCATCGAGGATATAAGGGGTAATGTATCGCATATGGCTATAATAACCTAAACTACAAAATAGTCAAGTCTATTTTGGCATAGACTGCAAAATAGCCATACCCGCTAATTGTAAAAAAACAAATGTGAAACCCGGAGTCACCCCTGATGAATACATTTTATCAAAAAAGGGTGCCCAATCCTGGGAACCATATTCAACATTTAGCCGTCTAATTGTCAAGTATAAAAACATTAAAGAAATGGGTATTCTACGGTAATTAGCAACTTCAGCGCCGGGGTGGTCCATCTGTTTTATTCGATCTGGGGTCCACCTCTGGGGTCATGGTCCACCTCTGGGGTCAGGCTTTGGATATTTGGATTTCGAGCAGGCTCTTCCGGATATTGTTCACATATCGGTTCAGTTCTGCGTCGGTTTGTATTTCTTTCTCCAGGAGCTTTGCCGCAGTGCTCAAAGTTGAGCAATCCCGGCCAACTCGTTTGCTCAGTTCCGAAAGAGTCAAACAACCCGATTGCTGAACCAGCCATGCCATGACCGCTCGAACCCTGGAGACTCTTCGATCTTTCCCTGAGCCCGACAACTCCTCTTCTCTTAACGAAAACTCTTTGCAAACACAGGAAACAATCTCTTCCATCGCCACGGACCTTCCCAATCCCTCCTGCTTCTGTCCAAGAACTTTATCGAGAAAGATTGTATCGCCTAATATCCGCGAATCCACGCCGGACCCCTTGCCATATTCCCTTTGATATCCTCCGTCTCTCTCTTGTTCAACGAATTCCCGGTAAGCCCGTCGTGCACTTCTCGCCTTCTGTGAAAACATCGATAAGACCCACTCCGTCGTCAGCCAGGGAATGTCCTCCAGTCCCAAGTAGGAACGATGACCACTCCACGGATAGTTTTCCGGAAATTCCACAATTCCTGACCGCACTGGATTCAAATGGATGTATCGGGTCAACGCCAATAAATAAGCATCAGCGTCAACCAGGACAGCTTTGTAACGTCCTTGGAAAAGATGTCCTGCTCGGCCTCGGCGCCAGTTTATCCAACGGGTGTATCGAAAGGCAAGGTTCTGGATGATACGGGGAAGCCCGATATTTCCAACCTCAATGGCCAAATGGACGTGGGTGGTCATCAAACAGAAAGCATGGACCTTGTGCCTATAACGTTCGATCCCCTCTTGAACCAAGAGAAAGAACCGGAAACGGTCCTCCGGGCTGAAAAAAATCTCCTGCCCCCCGTTCCCGCGCAACATGACATGGTACAACGCACCAGGAAAATGGACCCTTGGTTTACGTGCCATAGGGCCATCATATCACAATCATCACAGAAATCCAAATATCCAAAGCCTGACCCCAGAGGCAATATACCAACAGAAGGTCCAGATTCTTCTTGACATCCCGCTCGATTTGGAACAAAATTTTTAATAAGTTACAGGAGAGACTCCGAAAGGGGCGCCGAAGGGGCAAGTTCCGATTGATCGGAAGGAAACTCTCAGGCAAAAGGACTGTAACTTGGCTGACTCCTGGAAAGATCCCGGCCTTTTAGCTTTTGCTCAGGTCGAGACACCGAAGGGGACAAATCCCGATCTTACCGAGGGATAATCTCTCAGGTCAAAAGACAGGGGGAGGGAGATCGATATTCGATTGCCTTCCCCCATTTTTATTTTGACAGGAGATGAGTATGGTTGATATTGTTTTTATCAGAATCGAAGAGTTGAG
>VGRU01000163.1 GCA_016875255.1 Deltaproteobacteria bacterium | reverse complement strand
AAGATCAACCTCACGGCCATCCGGTCGGAGAAAGGGATTGTCCTTAAACATTTCCTTGATTCCCTATCGGTGGCTCCCCATCTTCCCAAGATCTCTTCCCTCCTCGATATCGGTTCGGGTGCGGGCTTTCCCGGGATACCCCTGAAAATGATCCAACCCTCTCTGGAGGTCACTCTGATCGATTCCGTCCGTAAAAAGATCGACTTCCAGAACCATATCATCCGGACGCTGGGGCTCAAAGGGATCAAGGCGATCCACGGCCGAATTCAGGACGGGGAGATTCTTGAGGCGCTGGGAGGCCGATTTGATGCAATCATTGCAAGAGCCTTCTCCGATCTCGACACCCTCCTCCTGCTCAGCTTTCCTTTCTTGAAGAAGGGAGGAATCCTTCTGGCGATGAAAGGTGATAGCGCCGGTGAGGAATTGAAACGACTTCCCCTGTCCACGAGAAACCGGTATCGATGGATCAAGACCGCCACCTTCTCCCTCCCTTTCAGCTCGATCAAACGGTCGATTATTCTCTTTGAGAAGTTGTAACTTTAGCCTTTCCCTCTCTCCCCCTTTTGTGCTATAAAGATCACTGATAAAGGTTAGAGGAGCGTTCTCCTTCGGAGAACTTGAGGCAGGAGGCTGAACGTTAGGGCCTCTCTCCTCAAACGGAGTGCTCCTTGAATGAAATGATCCTCAAGCGAAGCGATCCTTCTATGGCCAGGGTGATCTGCATTGCCAACCAGAAGGGAGGCGTGGGAAAGACGACGACCGCCGTCAACCTCTCCGCCTCCATTGCCGTCGCAGAGAAGAGGGTTCTGCTCATTGACATCGATCCCCAGGGAAACTCAACAAGCGGAATCGGTCTCAGCAAAGAGCAGTCCAATGGGACGATCTATCAAGCCCTGCTCAAAGGCTCGGGGCTCCGGGAGACGATTCAGAAAACTTCCCTTGCCCATCTCGATCTGGTCACCTCGAATACCGACCTGATCGGCGCAGAGGTGGAACTCATTCAGGAGAAGGATCGCGAGAGAAGACTGACCCATCTGATCAAGGAGGTCGAGGAGGATTATGACTATATCTTTATCGACTGTCCTCCCTCCCTGGGGCTTCTGACCATCAATTCTTTGACGGCAGCGAATTCCGTTATCATCCCTCTCCAGTGCGAATACTATGCCCTCGAAGGCCTGGGACAATTGATTAAGACGATCCGTCTGATCAAACAGTCCCTCAATCCGAGACTGGAGATCGAAGGGATTCTCCTCACCATGTTCGACATCCGAAATAACCTCTCCCACCAGGTGGTCGAAGAGGTCAGAAACCATTTCAAAGAGAAGGTGTTTCAAACCGTCATCCCGAGAAATGTCCGGCTGAGCGAGGCCCCCAGCCATGGGAAGCCTATCCTCTTATACGACATCCATTCGAAGGGAGCGGAAAGTTATCTCAATCTGGCCAGTGAGATCATGGCCGACGGAAAGAAAGATGGCAACTAAAAGAATGGCATTGGGGAAAGGTTTGGGAGCACTCATCCCGGAGGTTGAAGGAGGGGAGGAAAGGAGACTTTTTTATTGCGGGATCGAAGAGATTCGTCCCCATCGGTCTCAACCCCGGAAGTATTTCGATGAGTCGAAACTCCTGGAGCTGGCTGAGACCATCAAAGAGAAGGGAATTCTCGACCCCCTGATGGTGAGGCGGATCAATGGAGGTTATGAACTGATCGCAGGGGAGCGCCGCTGGCGGGCCGCCCAGAAGGCCGGATTGAGGGAAGTTCCTGTGATCGTAAGAGAGGCGGATGACAGGGAGGTTCTGGAAATCTCCCTCATCGAAAACCTCCAGAGGGAAGACCTCAACCCTGTTGAAGAGGCTGAAGGCTTCAGGGATCTGATCGAAAAGTTTGATATCAGCCATGAGGAAGCGAGCCGGCGGGTCGGAAAGGACCGGACGACGATCACCAATGCCCTCCGCCTTCTCAAACTATCCGCTGAAATCAAGAACCACCTCATCCAGGACCGGATCACGGCCGGTCATGCAAGAGCGATCCTCAGCCTGGAGAGCAGGGAGAAACAGAAGGAGCTCTGTGGCCTGATCATCCGGAAAGGCCTCTCGGTGAGAGAGGCGGAGGCATGGGCAAAACGGTGGTCGGAAAGGCCGAAGAAAAAAGGCGCCATTGAAAAGAAAAAAGATGATTTGGAAAATCAGCTCGGGAGCCTCCAGGACTCCCTCAGGCAGCGCCTTGGAACAAAGGTCCGCATCCAGGCCAGAGGGAAAAAGGGAAAGATCGAAATCGAATACTACTCTCCAGAAGACCTGGAAAGGATCGTGGAAACGATCCTTGGAAAATAGAAAATTCGAAATCCGAATATCGAAATCCGAAACAAATTCGAATTTTAAAATTTCAAATTTCTTAAACGTTTATTTGCTTAAACATTTTAGATTTGGTCATTTGAGATTGTTTCGAATTTCGGATTTCGTGCTTCGGATTTCTCCTTGCGAAAGGAGCCACCCATGTCAGGGAAATCCATCTTCACTAAAAGCACCACAACCCCTTCCTCGGCGCCGGAAGAGATCAGCGCCTTTCTTGGGAAAGAGACCCTGTTTGAAGGAAAGATGACCTTCCGGGGTGTCTTCCGCCTGGATGGAAGATTGGAGGGAGAGATCTTCGAAAGCGGTACTCTGATTGTGGGCGAGTCCGGAATCATCAAAGGAAAGATCGGGGTCAATATCATCATTATTAATGGCCATGTGGAGGGAGAGCTCCAGGCAGGCGAACGGGTTGAGATCCACTCGACGGGAAAATTCTCAGGAACCCTCATGACCCCCGTGCTCATCATCAATGAGGGAGGGACCCTTAATGGTCACTGCGAGATGGGAACAAGGGGCGCCCGGAAAGAAGACCTTCACCCCCTCTCCCAAAATGAGGATCTCCCCCTTTCCATTTCGTAACAATTTCAAATGGTTAACGTGGTTCGCCCTGCATTTATAAAGAAGGCATTCAAGAATCCAGGCTCTTATCAAAAATTAATTGACAACCTCATTAAGGTATGTTAAGGAATTCACATTTTGTAATTCCCCGATGCCCCAGAATCAAAAACCAGAAAAATTTATGAAAGATTGGTTCAGGTATGGCGGCATCGGTGTGGAAATGCTCGCTTCGGTTTTGATCGGCGCTCTCGGAGGATATGGCTTAGATGTCCTCCTCAACACCCGTCCCTGGTTGATGATCGTGGGGTTCGTCCTTGGTTCGGCGGCTGGTTTCCGAAGCATTTTCCGGCTTATCAATCAGGACAAAGAGGAAAAGGATTAAGATGAATCCATTTCTTTCTGGAACAATGGTGGGAATCGCATTGGCCCTGCTCAATTTCTTAGCCTCCACCTTCATCTCTTCGAAAGTGATCCACCGTTCCAAGTTGACTTCAGTTGCCATTGCCCTGGCCGGATTTATAGCAAGACTCGCCGTGCTCAGCCTCATCTTCTATGGGTTGACCGGGATGAAGGAGATTCATTTCCAGACAGCCCTTCTCTCCTTCGTCCTCTGTTTCACCCTTCTTCTGATCATTAAGACGATGCGGTTTTATCGAAAGCTGGGATCGATCCCATGGAAGCAAATCGGGAGGTAAGGATTCGAATATGGAAAAGATAGACTTGATGGAACACCTCCAGCCCCATGTCTATATTCCCCTTAAGGTTGGAAACATCGACCTTTCCATCACCAATGCGGTCATCATGATGTGGGTTGCCTGTATCCTTGTTTTCCTCACTCTCTTCCTGGCGGGAAGGGCGGGGAAGTTGGTCCCAAAGGGATTGCAGAACCTGATGGAATCGATCGTGGACTATCTGAGGACAAACCTCATTTATGAAACCATCGGTGAGAAAGGGATGGCCTGGTTTCCTTTTATCGCCACCCTCTTCTTCTTCATCCTCTTCTGCAACCTCCTCGGCCTGATTCCGAAGGGATTCACGGCCACTTCCAACATCAATGTGACCGCCTCTCTGGCCGTCGTCGTCTTTCTCTGCACTCAGGGGGCGGGAATCTATAAACATGGACCCTTCGGTTACCTGAAAAAGTTCATCCCAAAGGGGGTTCCCCTCTGGATCATTCCCCTGATGCTCCCCATTGAAATCATCAGCCAGTTTGCCAAGCCATTCTCTCTCGCTGTCCGGCTCTTTGCCAATATGACGGCGGGCCATTTGGTCATCCTGGTCTTTCTCTCAATGATCATCATGTTCAAGAGCGCCATCGTCACTCCCCTTCCCCTTGCAATGGCAGTGGTGATGATGGCCTTTGAGATCTTTGTGTCACTGATTCAGGCGTTTATCTTTTCGATTCTGGCCTCCATGTATATTGCCGAGGCCGTTCACGCGGAACATTAATCGGAAAGTGGAGCGTGGAGCGTGGAATGTGGTAAATAATTTTTAAAATCCACTCTCTACTATCTACCTTCCACATTCCAAAAAAGGAGGTTACAGATGGATCCTGTCGGTTTTGCTTATCTTGGCGGAGGTTTGAGCATTGGTTTGGGAGCCCTCGGAACAGGGGTCGGCATGGGCATTATGGTCGGAAAGACCGTTGAAGGAATGGCCCGGCAGCCCGAGGTCTCAGGTCTGCTCCGGACAACCATGATCATTGGTATCGCATTCATTGAAGCGCTGGCCCTTTATGCTCTGGTCATCAGCTTCCTGCTGATCTTTAAATAATGAATTTTATTCATTAAGGAAGCCAGGAATGCAGGAGAGTGGTTTAAATCACCTTTCTTCATTAAGGATCACACACACGGTCACGAGAATAATTTACAAAGAGGGAGCAGATTATGTTTAAAGCAGACCCAGGACTGATCATCTGGACTCTGGTCTCTTTCTTTCTCCTCCTCATCCTTCTGGCCAAGCTGGCCTATCCCCATATCCTGAAAGGATTGAAGAAGAGGGAAGAGACGATTCAACAGCAATTGGAAGAAGCCAGGAAGACGAAGCAGGAGGCGGCTGCTCTTCTGGAAGATTACAAACGCCAGCTCGCCGAAGCCCGTTCCGAGGCGCAGAAGATTATTAACGAAGGAAAAGGATTGGGCGAAAACATGCGGAAGGAGATCGTCCAGAAAGCCCAGCAGGAATCGAACCAGATCGTGAAGAGGGCCCAGGAGGAGATCGAACTTCAGAAGCAGAAGGCCATCCTTGAGATCCAGGAGAAAATCGCCGACCTCTCCATCATGGCCGCATCGAAGATCATCAACAAGTCGCTCAATACCGAAGACAACCGCCGACTCGTGGAGGAGTACGTCTCAAAGGTAGGTGAACTCTATGGCAAGTGATCCGGTGGTACGAGGCTATGCGGAGGCCCTCTTCCAGTTGGCCAGAGCCGAGGAATCGGTCGATCGGGTTGAAGAGGAGCTGACCCGGCTCAAAAACGGTCTCGAATCGAGTGCGGAAGTCAAAGAGTTTCTGAGCAATCTCCAGATCTCTCCCGAGGGGAAGAAGAGCGCCCTCTTTCAGATTTTCGGCGAGAAAATCTCAATGCTCACCTTCAACTGGATCAACCTGGTCATCGACCAGAGCCGGCAGAGGAGACTTCCCAACATCATCGAGGCTTTCTTTGCTCTCGCCCAGGAATCACGCGAAAAAATAACGGCAGAGGTGATCACTTCGTTTCCCCTCTCCGAAGACCTCGTTCAGCGCCTTGAGAAAGAACTTTCCCGCGCATCGAAGAAGCAGGTCTTTCTCAAACCGATGGTCGATGAATCGATTCTGGGTGGTGTGATCGTCAAGATCGAGAACAAGATCATTGATGGAAGCGTCAAACATCGTCTCGAAGAGATGAAGCAGGAGATGGTGAAAACCTACTGAGGGGTGAAAAAGTGGAACTGAAGATTAAGCCAGAAGAGATATCCGCTATTCTGAAACGCCATATCGAGCAATACCAGATCAAGACGGAGGCCGAGGAGATCGGAGAGGTCATCGAGGCTGGAGACGGAATCGCCCGGATCAAAGGTCTTCCCGGTTGTATGGCCTCTGAGATGCTTGAATTTCCGGGGAGCATTTACGGAATGGCTCTCAACCTCGAAGAGGACCAGATCGGAGCCATGATTCTTGGCGATATTGCCCATATTGAACAGGGAGATCCCGTCAAAAGAACCGGCAAGGTGCTTTCCGTCCCGGTAGGGGATGCCCTGGTGGGAAGAATCGTCAATGCCGTGGGACAGCCCATCGATGGAAAAGGTCCCATCCATACTGAAAAACTCCGTTTGATCGAGGGGACCACACCCAATGTCGTTGAGAGGCAGCCGGTGAAAGAACCCCTCCAGACCGGACTGAAATGCATCGACTCCATGATCCCGATTGGAAGAGGACAGCGGGAGTTGATCATCGGAGACCGGCAGACCGGAAAGACAGCCATTGCCGTGGATACGATCCTTAATCAGAAAGGCGGCAATGTGATCTGTATCTATGTGGCCATCGGGCAGAAGCAGTCCACCGTGGCTTCGGTCGTCAATACCCTCCAGGAATACGGAGCCATGGAATATACCATCGTGGTCTCGGCCACAGCTTCCGACCCCGCATCCATGCAATATGTGGCCCCCTATGCAGGCGCGGCCATGGGCGAAGAGTTCCGGGACACAGGACGCCATGCCCTGATCATCTACGATGACCTCTGGAAGCACGCCGTGGCTTACCGGCAGGTCTCTCTTCTGTTGAGAAGGCCTCCTGGCCGGGAGGCTTTTCCGGGAGACATCTTCAACCTCCACTCAAGGCTCCTCGAAAGGGCGGCGAAACTGAACGATGAACTCGGTGGCGGGTCTCTGACTGCGCTTCCCATTGTGGAGACGCAGGCAGGGGATTATTCCGCTTACATCCCGACCAATGTCATCTCCATCACGGATGGTCAGATCTATCTGGAGGGCGATCTTTTCTATGCCGGAGTCCGGCCTGCCGTCTCGGTCGGCCTCTCCGTTTCACGTGTGGGTGGAAATGCTCAGATCAAGGCGATGAAGAAGGTGGCGGGAATGCTCAGGCTCGACCTTGCCCAATACCGGGAACTGGTCACCTTTGCCAAATTCGGTTCGGAACTGGACAAGGCCACACAGGCCCAGATCACCCGTGGAGAGCGTCTGGTGGAAGTCCTGAAACAGCCCCAGTATAATCCGATGCCCGTTGAAAACCAGGTCATGATCATCTTTGTCGCAGAGAATGGTTACCTCGACGATCTTCCTGTGGAGAAGGTTAAAGATTTTGAGGCGGGGTTCTATCCCTTTGTCCGTGAGAAGTTTTCGCAGATTCCCAAGGGGATTCGAGAAGAAAAACAGCTCTCTGATGAGATGTCAAAACTTCTTCATCAGGCAGCCCAGGATTATAAAAAGAATTTCGTCACCACCTAAATAGTTGTCATGCTGAATTCATTTCAGCATCTCTGAGATCCTGAATCAAGTTCAGGATGACATTTCAATCGGATTTAAGGTCTTAGGGAGATGCCCGGAACAAAAGACATTAAAAGAAGAATCCGAAGCGTGATCAGCATCCAGCAGATCACCCGCGCCATGGAGATGATCGCAGTCTCACGCCTCAAGAAGGCGGAAGATCGCCTCCGTTCAGCCCGGCCCTATGCCGAGAAGATCCAGGAACTGATGGAAAGCCTCGCCCCTTCCCTTCCCCGTATCGACCATCCCCTCCTTGTCAAGCGGGAGGTCAAACGCATTGGCCTCGTCCTCATCTCATCGGATAAGGGTCTCTGCGGAGGATACAACGCCAATGTTATTTCCCGGGCCACACGATTTATGAATGAGCAACCCGATAAAGAGGTACGGCTCATTCTCGTCGGGAGGAAGGGGTATGATTTCTTCCGGAGAAAGACTTTTCCCATCGATCACACCCTCCTTCAGATCTCAAAGGAGATCTCGCTTCAGGAGGTAAAAGAAATCTCAGGAGTGATCGTCAAAGGGTTTCAGGAAGCGCGCTACGATGAAGTGGATTTGATCTACACCCGCTTTCAATCAGCCGTATCCACACAGCCAACCTTGATGAAACTGCTGCCCCTCGAGAGTTCGGAGGTTTTAAAGAAAGAAGGCGAGGTCAAGGGGGAACCCATTTTCGAGCCTACCGCTGAAGAGATTATGGCCTTCCTTCTTCCGAAATATCTCGAAGCCCAGATTTACAAGGGGTTGGTGGAGTCGGTCGCAAGCGAACAGGGCGCCCGGATGGTCTCGATGAAATCGGCTTCAGAGAACGCCGAGGAGATGATCTCCGCCCTTTCCCTCAGTTACAACAAGGCGAGACCCC
>VGRU01000162.1 GCA_016875255.1 Deltaproteobacteria bacterium | reverse complement strand
TCCACTTCTGTCCGTGGCAACTCCATCGCTATCCCAATCTCCATGGCCAATTCCGAGACCCTGACCGAATGGCCTTTGGTATAACGATCCGTGGATTCGAGATATTTAGAGAGAATTTCCAAAACTCCGATATAGGCATTTTTTAAGTCTTTCATGCGGCGTTCGTTCTGTTCATAAAGCGTTCCCACCGCAATGCTCGCCAGAATAAGAAACCCACTCCATGAAAAAATCTGTGAAAAGATTTTGAAAGATTCCTGTTTCCCGAAGAACTCATCAGGGAAAATAATTATGGAGATGACAATCATAAGAATGGAAAAAACGGCGGTGAGGACGCCTAACCGTCGCCCCAGGAAATACCCTGAAGCGAGAACCGGGAGGTAGTAGAAATTGAGCACGATCGACTTCTCTTCAATAAGGTAGGTCCCGGCAAAGGCAACCATTAGGATAATGACGATGAGAATCTTCTCGAAATGCTTAAGAATGAATTCTTTGACTTGTTCCATAACTCCCCCCTGTGACTCCACTCTAAAGAACTTAAAATCTTTTATGATGATACTAAATAATCGGTCTGATATCAATAGGAAAAATAAGACTTGACCGAGGCGAAAAGATGATTTAGTAAAAAAACTCATTTTGTTGTAAAATAGAAAAAAACAAAAAGAAGAGGAGCCTTTCCTATGGCCAAAACCAATTCATCACCCCAGACGGATTTTGTAAGGGAGATCATTGATGAACACATAAAAACCGGTAGATTCGCGAGCCGGGTGGCAACCCGATTCCCTCCCGAGCCGAACGGATACCTTCATATCGGGCATGCAAAATCCGTCTGCCTCAATTTCGGCATCGCCGCCCAGTACGAAGGCGCCTGCAATTTAAGGATGGATGATACCGATCCGAGCGGTGAAAGCCAGGAATATGTCGATTCAATCATTCGAGATGTAAAATGGCTTGGGTTTGACTGGGAAGACCGTCTCTATTATGCCTCGGATTACTACGAACAGCTCTATCAGTATGCCGTCCAATTGATTAAGGAAGGCAAGGCCTATGTCTGCAGCCTAAGCCCGGATGAGATCCGGGAACAGAGAGGCACCCTGACCGAACCCGGTGAGGAAAGCCCTTATCGCAACCGGTCCGTGGAAGAGAATCTCGATCTCTTCACACGGATGCGAGCCGGAGAGTTTGAGGATGGGGCCCATGTCCTCCGGGCCAAAATCGATATGGCTTCTCCAAACATCACCATGCGGGATCCGATCCTTTATCGAATCAAACGGGCGCATCATTACCGAACCGGGACGAAATGGTGCATCTATCCGATGTATGACTTCGCCCACTGTCTCTCAGATTCCATCGAAAGAATTACTCATTCGATCTGCACGCTGGAGTTTGAAAATAACCGCCCCTTGTATGATTGGATTCTGGACCAATTGAAGGTGAATGCTCACCCCCAGCAAATTGAATTTGCCCGCCTTAACCTCAGCTACACGGTTCTCAGCAAACGGAGACTGATCGAACTCGTGGAAAGAGGATATGTGAAGGGATGGGATGATCCGCGGATGCCCACCCTCGCAGGGATGAGAAGGCGCGGTTACACTCCCGAGGCAATCCGAAACTTCTGTGAGCGGATCGGCGTGGCCAAGAATGAGAATTTGGTTGATGTCTCCCTTCTTGAGCACTGTGTCCGTGATGATTTAAATGAACGCTCGCAAAGGGTAATGGGAGTACTGCGGCCGCTTCGCCTGGTCATTGACAACTATCCTGAGGGAAAGGTGGAAGAGTTAGAATGTCCCAATCATCCGCAGAACCCTGGTAGGGGGTCAAGAAAAGTCCCCTTTTCCAGAGTTATATATATTGAACAGGATGACTTTCTCGAGAACCCGCCTAAAAAATTTAATCGCCTTGGCCCGGGCCGGGAAGCGCGCCTCCGATATTCTTACATCATTAAATATGTGAACATGGTCAAAGACCAAAAAACCGGTGAAATAAGCGAGGTCCACTGCACTTACGATCCAGAGACGCGAAATGGCCCTCCTCCGGATGGCCGAAAGGTTGAAGGAGTCATTCACTGGGTATCGGCGGAACATTCGGTTCCCACTGAGGTTCGTTTATATGATCGCCTCTTTCAGGTAGCTGATCCGATGGGTCAAGACGATGATTTTACGAAATACCTGAATCCCAAATCGCTCGAAACCCTTACCGGCTGTCGTGTGGAACCTGCCCTTGCCGCAGCAAACCCGGGAGACCGTTTCCAATTTGAAAGGCTCGGCTATTTCTGCGTAGATTTAAAAGACTCAGCATCAGGAAGACCGGTCTTCAATCGGATTGCCACGCTCCGTGACTCCTGGGCCAAAATATCCGGCCAGGAGAAGAAGTAACCCCATTACCGATCCCACCTATTTCCCTGTCGTTCTCCGCTATTCCCAGATAACTTCGATCTTGTAGGGGTTAAATGACGGGTCTGCGGTTAGGATGGGTAAGCCTTCTAACTGGCACTGAGCAATAAGGATACGGTCAAAAGGGTCTCGATGGTGATTGGGAAGACTATAAACATGAAGAGCGTGGCTCATCAGAATTGGTAAGCCCTGAATTCCATTCACCCTCATCTGTTCCGGGATAAACTTTTCTGGAGTGGTAGGTAGTTGAATTCTATTCAATTTAGCTTTGATGGCTATCTCCCATCCTGACGCAGCGCTCAGGAATAATTCGTTACTTCCATCCCTGATGATTTCACTGGTCTTCGATGATAATCTGGGATCCTCAGTAACCCACCAAAGAAATATGTGAGTATCCAGTAACACCTTCATTTTTCGAATCCTTTAAGAATAAAATCTGGAAGGGGAGAATCGAAATCCTTTCCTAAAACGATTTTCCCTTTTGCACTTCCTGGTGTCCGTTGGGCTTGTTTTCCTACAATTGGAACAAGTCGAGCAATCGGTTTACCAGCCTTGGAAATAACCACTTCTTCCCCCTCCCCAACCCGGGTAAGGATTCGTGAAAAATGAGTTTTTGCTTCATGAATATTAACTTTGAGAGCCATATCTATACACCTCTATCAAGAATAGTAGACTAAGTCATGGACTAAGTCAATATATTTTTACAAATAAAATGGATTAGAGCATCGGAATACCTGTTTGGGGTCAGGCAACGGAAACTCGGTTTTCCTATTCAGTGTTGGTTTTTAATAAGGTGAAATTGGTACGGGAAGACAAGCTGACTTCTTTTTATCCATAAAAAAATCCATTATTGATATGTGATAGCAATATGTGCTATCATAATGGCTAATGAAGGCAAAACACCGCCGGACACTCGAAGCCATCTTCTCGACCCCTACCCGTGGGACAATCGTGTTCTCGGACATTGAGGCGCTGATTCGCACCATCGGCGGGGAAGTCCGTGAAGGAGAGGGGTCGCGGGTTGTCTTTGAGCTGAAAGGTAGTCGTAAGTATTTGCATCGCCCTCATCCGGGCAAAGAGGCAAGAAAGTATCAGGTCGAGGAGTTGCGAGAGTGGTTCGATAAACTGGAGGTTAAATGATGATGAATGTGATGACATACAGAGGTTACAAAGCCCGTGTTGAGTTCGATCCGCGTGAAAACATATTCGTGGGGCGGGTTTTGGGAATCGAGGACGGTATCAGTTTTCATGGTGAGACAGTTGCAGACCTCAAAGAGAACTTCGCATCTGCTATAAACCACTATCTTGCCGACTGCAAAACCACGGGCCGAAAGCCGGAAAAACCGGCATCGGGTAAACTGATGCTTCGCATCCCACCGGAGATACACGCCAAGGCTCTTGTGATGGCCCAGGCAAGGGGCAAAAGTTTGAACCAATGGGCGACTGAGGTGCTCGCCAAGGCTGCCCATTCGGTCCGGTAAGTCAGTGGGAGCTTCATTATTGTTGAAAATTTGAGGGACTCAGCAGATGGCTGGGGGATGAGGATTCGAACCTCAATTCACGGAGTCAGAGTCCGTTGTCCTACCATTGAACGATCCCCCATCTTTCATTGCGGAATTCGGATTGTGGATTTCGGAATTGACACCTAAAATATATCACCAAAAATCAAATGGATCAACTCCGAAGGAGCTTATTTTTAAGAAATCCTAATAGATTGTCAATGGGGATTTCTTCCTGGGATTTATCTGCCATATTTCTCAGGACCGCCCTGCCCTTCTTCAATTCTTCCTCGCCCAGGATGAGGACATACCGAGCGTTCAATTTGTCCGCCCGTCTCATCTGACTCTTCAGGCTCTTGCCTTCATAGTCAAATTCCGCCCTGATCCCCTCGAGATGGAGTTGATTGGCGATCCGGTAGGCCTCTTGATGAGTGTCCTTGCCCGGTGCGGCGATGAATAAGTGCGGACGCTGGCTCAATCCCTTATCTTTGGGCAGAAGAGAGATTAATCTCTCCATACCAATGGCAAACCCGATCCCAGGAATATCAAGCCCTCCGATCTCCTGAAAGAGATTGTCATACCGGCCTCCGCCGGTGACGGCGTTCTGGGAGCCGAGATCATAGGAGACGACCTCAAAGGCGGTCCGGGTGTAATAATCCAGTCCCCTGACCATCCTGGGGTTTAAAATGTAGTCGAGGTCTGCCATTGCCAGGTACTCCTTAACCCTGTTGAAATGGACACTGCATTCATCACAAATGAAGTCAATCACTTTCGGGGCATCTGCTATCGCCTCCTGGCAGGTCTGGACTTTGCAGTCGAAGATCCTGAGGGGGTTGGCCTGAATCCTCCTCTGACAGTCTTCGCACAACTGGAAAGACTTTTCCGTCAAATACGCTTTTAATCCGTCTCGGTACCGGGGTCGGCAATCACGGCAACCCAGAGAGTTAATCTGAAGCTCAAGTTTTTCGAGTCCCACCCGTCGCAAAAAATGGATGAGCATGAGGATGACCTCAGCATCCACCATAGGATTCCCTACACCGAAGACCTCAGCATCGATCTGATAGAACTGGCGGTAACGGCCCTTCTGGGGCCTCTCATAGCGGAACATCGGGCCAATGCAATAGAGTTTTGCCACAGGATCGAAGGTGTAGAATTGATGTTCGAGGTAGGCTCGCGCCATGGAGGCAGTCGCTTCAGGCCGAAGGGTCAGGGAGCTGCCGCCCTTGTCCGTAAAGGTATACATCTCCTTCTCGACGATGTCAGTCGCCTCCCCGATGCCCCGGGAGAAGAGTTCCGTCCGTTCGAGGATGGGAATTCGAATCTCAGCGAAGCCAAAACTTTCAAAGACCTCCCGTACCGTCTTTTCAACAAACTGCCACTTCCCGACCTCGTCAGGGAGGATGTCATTAAATCCACGAATGGCTGTGATCCCCATAGATTGTTCCTCAGTTTTTGTAATTTAGCCCATCCATTTCAAAAAGTCAAAAGACGAAATTGTTTGATTCTTGGGGAGTTTTAGGGTAATTATTGTTTAATAAAAGGAGGGTTCTATGAAGATTAACCCCCAGATCTACAGGGAATACGATATCAGGGGAGTCGTTGATAAGGACCTGACGTCTGATATCGTCCGGCAGTTAGGCAAAGGGTTCGGATCTCATATGGTCCGGCTGGGTAAAAAATCTCTCGCCGTCGGAAGGGACGGAAGGCTCAGCTCAGGAGCTTTCAGTGAAGCCCTGATCGAGGGCCTGTTATCAACCGGATGCGATGTGGTCAATATCGGCGTCTGCCCCACGCCGGTCTATTATTTCTCCCTCTTCCATCTGAACCGGGACGGTGGAACAATGGTCACGGGCAGTCATAATCCTCCGGAGTTCAGCGGCTTCAAGGTCTCTGTGGGGAAAAGCACCATCTTTGGCGAAGAGATACAGAAACTGGGGCGACTGGTTGAGGGGGGTGACTTCATCTCTGGCAGAGGAAATCTTTCAGAAGCTAAGGTCATCCAGGCCTATCAGGAATATATTAAGAAGAACATCCGCCTCGAAAAAAAATTGAGGGGCGTCATCGACGCAGGAAATGGAACGGGCGGAGTGGTTGCGGGGCCGTTGCTTAATGATCTGGGTTGTGAAGTTGAGGAACTCTATTGCGAAATCGATGGCCGGTTTCCCAACCATTTTCCCGATCCAACGGTTCCTGATAATCTCAAAGCTCTTACCGAACGGGTTTTAAAAACCAGGGCGGATGTGGGAATCGGTTACGACGGAGATGCGGACCGCATCGGAGTCGTGGACGATCAGGGGAATATCATCTGGGGCGATCAGCTGATGATCCTCTTCTCCCGTGAGATATTGAAACAGCAGAAAGGCGCAACCTTTGTGGCTGAAGTCAAATGTTCTCAGAACCTATTCAGTGATATTGAGAAGCATGGCGGAAAGGCGATCATGTGGAGAACCGGCCACTCCCTGATCAAAGAGAAGATGAAGGAAGAGAAGGCGGTCCTGGGAGGAGAGATGAGCGGTCACATCTTCTTTGCCGACCGCTATTTCGGTTATGACGATGCCATCTATGCCTCATGCCGACTCCTTGAGCTTCTTTCAAAAACAGAGAGAAAATTGTCCTCCCTTCTCGCCGATGTCCCCAAAACCCACATCACTCCGGAGATCAGGGTCTCTTGCCCGGACGAGATCAAATTTAAGGTGGTCGATCAGGTCAAAGAGGAGTTGAAAAAAGACCATCCCATTATTGATGTGGATGGGGTGAGGGTCCAATTTCAGGATGGATGGGGACTGGTAAGGGCCTCCAATACCCAGCCGGTATTGGTTCTCCGGTTTGAGGCGCTGACTGAAGATCGCCTCCAGGAGATTAAGAAACTGGTGGAAGATAGAGTACAAAAAACGGTCGTTAGTCTCCAAAGGTAAGAAGAAAGATAGTTTATCAGGTAATCAGGAGACCAGGATGCAGGGTATCAGGATATCAGGGAATCAGGATGAAGAAGAACAGGGATCATTAAAAGGAATGTGTGATTTATTAACCTGATGCCCTGATAACCTTTTTGTCCTTACCCAGATTGGGTGACGATGAGTCTTTCACATGCCATCTTCCTCGGAATCGTTCAGGGACTGACCGAATTTCTGCCTATCAGCAGTTCCGGCCATCTCGTCTTCTTCCAATCCCTCTTCGGAATGAAAGAGCCTCAACTCTTCTTTGATGTGATGCTCCACTTCGGAACTCTCCTTGCAGTGGTCATCTATTTCAGGAGGGACATCGGTGGCATCATTCGGGGAATAGGATCAACGGTCACCGGGAAGAGAAAAAATGAGGAGGGGACAAGGCTCTTCTTCTTGATTCTCGTTGCGAGTATCCCCACGGGTTTGATGGGAATCCTTTTCAAAGACTGGTTCGAATCCCTCTTCTCCAAACCGAACATCGTCGGGGGAATGCTCCTGATCACGGGCTCGATCCTCTGGCTGACCCGGTGGGTCAAGAGGGAGGGCGGCTCCTTAGAAAAGATGAGATGGATCGATGCCATCCTCATCGGCGTAGTGCAGGGAGTTGCCATCATCCCCGGAATCTCCCGATCCGGTGCAACCATCTCCATGGGCCTGTTCTGCGGCCTGAATAGAGAACTTGCCGGAAGATTCTCTTTCCTCCTTTCGATTCCAGCCATCCTGGGCGCCATGCTTTTAGAGCTTTGGAAAGTGGATTCCATGCCGGAACTTCAAGCGGTGTCGATCGGAACCGCCATGGCCTTTCTTGCAGGCTTTTTGTCATTGGCTTTTTTGATGAAGGTGATTCAGATGGGGAAAATATACAATTTTTCTTATTACTGTTGGGGAATCGGAGTAGTAATGATCTTCTTAATGATCTTCTGAGCCTAATTAGGTCAGGAGAGGATACCTCTCATTTTGAGTAATGGTCAATGGCAACAACAAAAGAATCCAATTTGGCATGTGGGTGTAAATAACCCAGTAAATTTTCTGTTTGGGTTTATAGGTATCGCTTCCTAAGGATATTGATGAGCCGGTCCGGGTAATCCGTGATGATGGCATCCACCTTTAGGTCAATGAATTTTTCCATCTCCTCTTCCGTATTGAGGGTATAGACGCCGATCCGGACACCCTCCTGATGGGCACGGGAGATGTTTTCCGAGGTCAAAACCGTTTTCCGGCAGTTCAGGGTTGGAAAAGGTCGCCCTTCGGTCACTTCCCGAGGAAAATTCCAGGGCCTGTTGTAGAGATAGGCAACAGGCACGGCCTGGTTCTTCTTTAAAACCCTTTCAAGGGCTATCGGATCGAAAGATGAAAAAATCACCTGATCCACCATCCCAGCCTTCTCCACCTCCCCGAGTGCGCGGTCGGCCAGATCGAGGATCGTCCATCTGCCATAATCTCCCTTCTTCAATTCAATATTGACC
>VGRU01000161.1 GCA_016875255.1 Deltaproteobacteria bacterium | reverse complement strand
GATCATGGGTTCTCCCCTTTGGCAAAGGGGAGTTAGAGGGGATTTTATAAAACTTTTGACTCAATTGGGGTAATAGTAAACGATGTCCTGAACGTAAAATCAGTAAACGATGTCTTGAACGTTGTCAAATACACAATAAAGGTGTCAGATGACACAGACACATTAAGGAAATCTCCCCTCCCCCCTCTTTGCCAAAGAGGGGAATGACTCCTCCCTTTAACAAAAGTCAGGAAAGGTTTTATCAACCCGCAAAGGTTTTATCGTAAGATTTCTTATAAATAACAGAGTGCAACGGCAGGGTCAATGGCCCGGGGTATTGACAAAGAGAGACCCATCCCTTAAAATGAAATTGAAATTCAATTTCAAAAAGAGGACAACCATGGAACCCGACCGATTTAAAACCCTGATCTCCGAAGAGGGGCTCAAGTCCACCCGGCAGAGGGCCGAGATCCTTGACATCTTCCTCAACGCCACCGGCCATAAGAGCCTTGCGGAGATCCATGCCCGGGTGGCCAGGATGGATCCGAAGATCGGTTACACCACGGTCTATCGGACCCTTAAGCTTCTCACCCGCCTGGGTCTGGCCGCCGAGCGAAAATTTGCCGATGGAGAGACCCGGTACGAACCCACCCACGAGGGAACCCACCATGACCATCTCATCTGCCTGGGCTGTGGGAAGATCGTCGAATTTGAAGACGATGGACTCGAATCCCTTCAGGACCGGATCGCAAGAGGCCATGGCTTCAAAATCTTTCATCACCGGATGGAACTTTATGGCTACTGCGGTCCATGCGCTCATAAGAAAACCTCCCACAGGAGAAAGGGATGATGGAATCCTGTAAACGAGAGGCAACCTCGAAAGACTCTTACGGCTTGAGGATCATCCTGATCGGGAATCCCAATGTGGGAAAATCGGTCATCTTCAATTATCTCACGGGCAAATATGTCATCGTCTCCAATTACCCCGGGACAACGGTCGAAGTAGCCACCGGCGCCATGGTCACCAAAGGGAAAAAATTTCAGGTTGTTGACACCCCCGGCATCAATTCCCTTATCCCCACATCGGAAGATGAGAAGGTCACGCGCGACATCCTGCTCCATGGCCCTCCGGCCCACCTGGTTCAGGTGATCGACACCAAAAACCTTCGAAGAGGACTCCTCATCTCCCTTCAACTTCTGGAAATGGGGCTCCCCTTTCTCGCTGTCCTCAACATGTGGGATGAAGCCAAAAGCAGGGGGATTGACATCAACCTTAAAAAACTCTCCGAGCATCTGGGAATGCCGGCCCTCAAGGCTGTGGCCACCCGAAAAAAAGGGCTGGAAAAGATCAAGGAAAACCTCCAGTCCTGTTCTGTATCTTTTTCTGATCTCACCTACCCGGAAACGATTGAGGATGGCGTTTCCCGAATCGCCTCCTCTTTACCCGAGACCCCCATTTCCAAACGCTCTCTTGCGTTGATGCTTCTTTCAGGAGATGAAAGCCTCGCCCAATGGCTCCACCAAAACCTGCCCCAAGAGGAGATCGCCCGGATCGAAAATATTCGACAGGAAGTCCAGGCTTCCTTTCGGGATCCCATCGGATACCTGATCAATCAGGCCCGTCTCCGGAGGGTGGACGAAATTCTTTCCATGGTGAAAACATCTCCGGATGCAATTCCCAGGACATTCTCCGCCTCTCTCGGAAACCTGACGATCCATCCATTCTGGGGGATTCCCATCCTTCTCCTCGTCCTCTTTCTTACCTATCAGTTTGTCGGGGTCTTCGGCGCCCAGATCAGCGTCGATTTTCTGGAAGAAACTCTCTTCGGAGAATGGTTGCTTCCGCCCCTGACCGGGCTCATCCAACGATTCATTCCCATCCCCATCCTCCAGGAACTCCTTGTTGGCCCTTACGGAATCCTCACCATGGCCCTCACCTATGCGATCGCCATCGTCCTGCCCATTGTGGGCTGCTTCTTCATCATCTTCGGATTGATGGAGGATTCGGGATATCTGCCGAGGCTGGCGGTGATGAGCAATAAGATCTTTAAGAGGATGGGGCTGAATGGCAAGGCTGTCCTGCCCATGGTCCTTGGACTCGGCTGCGATACCATGGCTACGATGACGACGCGGATCCTCGATACCGAAAAGGATCGCACCATCGTCACCCTCTTGTTAGCGCTCGGAGTGCCCTGCTCAGCCCAGCTTGGAGTTATCCTCGGCATGTTTTCAGGGCTTCCGATCTTTTATCTTCTTACCTGGATTTTTTTCATCGCGGCCATTCTGGTCATGGTCGGATATTTGGCAGCCAGGCTCCTTCCCGGCGAGGGTTCCGATTTCATCCTGGAGCTTCCACCCCTGCGGATCCCTAAAATTTCAAACATCGTAGTAAAAACCCTTGCCCGGATCGAATGGTACCTTAAGGAGGCGGTTCCCCTCTTCATCCTCGGCACCCTCTTTCTCTTCATCCTGCATCAGACAAAGGCGCTTGCTCTTCTCGAACGGATTTCAACCCCTCTGATCGTCCACTTCCTTGGGCTTCCTGCAAAAGCTACAGAGGCGTTCATCATCGGATTTCTCCGGAGAGACTATGGAGCGGCCGGCCTTTTCATGCTCGCCAGGGAGGGGCTCCTCGACCCCCGACAGATTCTGGTCAGTCTGGTGACGATCACTCTCTTCATCCCCTGCATTGCCCAGTTCTTCATGATGATCAAAGAAAGAGGATTTAAAAAGACCCTCTGGATCACAGCCGTAATCTTTCCCGTTGCTTTTGGGATGGGAGGCTTGCTAAATTTTTTGCTTAGGTGGATGAGGCTTTGAGGCAACGATAAATGGGGAGGGTTGTAATTCAGCGGATTTACTTAAATGTCAAATGCCAAAGATCAAACATCAAATGAAGTTCGAATTTCAAATGAAAAATTTTTCGACATTCAGTCATTTGGCATTGATTTGACATTTGGATTTTGACATTTGATTCTAAGCTGGGATTAAGATGAAACCTAACTTTAAATGCCCTCTTTGCGGAGGAGAGTTCTCCAATTCGGAGATGAAATGCGGTGGTTGTCTCATCTCAAGGGACTGCGGGCTCCTCTGTTGCCCCCATTGCGGATACTCCTATAAGGAACGCTCTGCCTTGGTCGATTTTTTCAAATCTTTATGGAGGAAGGTGAAACCATGAACCGGAATTCGGATTGGCCCGGAGGACCCCATCAAATGAGATGGGGTGGCGGAAAAGAGATTGAGGAGGAGCGGATCGATGAGATCCTCGAACTTATCTGGACGTTGAGGGAGAGAGGGATCTCCGATCTCGACCAGCTCCTTGAGGCGGGGAAGGACCTGGAAGCAAAATCGATTCTCCGCGTGATGATCAGGGATGACCTCTTTGATGTGGAAGGCAACCAGGTGATTCTTAAGGAACGCGGGGAGGAGAAGGCCAGGGAGATCATCCGTCGCCACCGTTTGACCGAAAGGCTCCTCTCAGAAATATTTGAGATGTCCGAAGAGGAAGTGGAGCAAGAGGCATGCAAATTAGAGCATATCCTGAGCCCCGGGGTGACGGAGAGCGTCTGTACCTTTCTCGGCCATCCTCCCACTTGCATCCATGGAAAGCCAATCCCGAGGGGAGAGTGTTGCGCCAAATTCAAAAAGGAGATGAAACCCCTCGTGACCCCTCTTGAGGAGCTGGGACTGGGTGAGGAGGGCCGGATCGTCTTTATCGCTCCCCGATCTCATCAGCGGCTTGATCGGCTGAGCGTCCTGGGAATCGTTCCCGGAAGCATTCTCCGGATGCATCAGAAGAACCCTTCCTATGTGCTTCAGATCGGAGAAACGACACTCGCTCTGGATGGGGAAGTGGTGAGGGATATCTATGTGAAAAAAGTTTAAAGGGGATTCAATGCGCAATGCTCAATGGTCAATTATCAATGGTCATTGATCATTGATAATTGATTATTGGAGGGTTAATCGCCTTCTTTCTTGTTGGAAGCTTCTCCTCGGCGGCGTTCGATCTCCTCCTGGATGAGGGCTCCGAGGCTGTTTGAAGTGGACCCCTGATTCGACATATATTTTTCAATCTCCGACTTTTCCATCTTCTCCTTCAACCCCTTCAGGCTGAGCCCGATCCTTCGCTCCTGTGAATCGACATGAAGGACCATGGCAGAGACCCTCTCTCCCTGCTTCAACACATCCGAAGGTTTCTCCACCTTCTCTCTGCTGATCTCGGACACATGGACCAGTCCCTCGATTCCTTCTTCGAGTTCAATGAAGGCGCCGAAATCGGTCACATTGGTCACTCTTCCATTGACCATCTCTCCCTTCCGGTATCGCCGGGCCGCCTCTTTCCAGGGGTCCGGGGTCAACTGTTTGATCCCGAGGGAGAAACGCTCGTTTTTCGGATCGATGCTTAAAACAATGGCCTCGATTTCCTGCCCCTTCTTAAAAAGCTCGGCCGGATGTTTGATCTTCTTTGTCCACGACATCTCCGACACATGAACCAGTCCGTCCACGCCTTCTCCGAATCCGATGAAGATCCCAAAATCGGTGATCGTCTTCACCCTTCCAGTCACCCGGATTCCGGGAGGATACCTTTCAGCAATGAGGTCCCAGGGATTGGGCTCGACCTGTTTCATCCCAAGGGAGATCCTGCGTTTCACAGGATCGCAATCAAGAACCATGATTTCCACAAGGTCGCCCGCCCGGACGATCTTGGAAGGATGTTTCATCTTTTTGCCCCACGTCATTTCAGAGACATGAACCAATCCTTCGACTCCCTCCTCGAGTTCGACAAAGACGCCATAATCCGTGATATTGACCACTTTCCCCTGAATGCGCGTCCCCACTGGATAATCCTCAAGGGCGGAATTCCATGGGTCCGGGAGGATCTGCTTCAATCCCAGCGAAACCTTCTCCTTCTCCTGATCGAAGTGGAGGACTTTCAGCTTGATCCGCTCTCCCACAGTCAGTTTCTCCGATGGATGTCCGACTCTTCCCCAACTGATATCCGTAATGTGAAGAAGCCCATCCAGTCCTCCTAAATCGACGAAGGCTCCGTAATCGGTGAGGTTCTTGACCGTCCCCTCAACAATCTCTCCCTCTCTGAGTTGCTTCAGCGTCTCTCCCCTCTGAGCTTTTCTCCCCTCCTCGAGAAGAATCCGGCGGGAAAGGACGATATTATTCCTCTTCCGGTTGAACTTGATTACCTTAAAGGTCAATCTCTGGCCGATCAGGTCATCCAGATTATGAACCGGTTTCAAGTCGATTTGAGATCCCGGAAGAAAGGCATGGATGCCGCCGATATCGACGGAGAGCCCGCCTTTCACTTTTGAAACGATTTCTCCTTCAATCACCTCGCCTTCACGAGAGGATCGGCTGATATCTTTCCAGATAGTGACTTTATCTGCCTTTTCCTTTGAGAGGATGAGCAACCCTCCCTCCCTATCCTTTTTTTCTAAGAGGACGTCAACCCGGTCTCCCACCTTCACATCCAGCTTCCTGTTCCTCTTCAGGAACTCCTCCATGGGGATCTGGCCTTCACATTTATAGCCCACGTCCACAGTGACATGATCCGGCGTGATCTCGATGACCGTCCCCCTGAGGATCTGCCCCTCCGCTATCTCCTTAAAACTCTCCTCATAAAGCGTTTGAAAACTTTCTGGTTCTTCTCTGCGATGGAGATCCTTGGCTCCTTCTTCCCTCTCTCTTTCCCCGGGAGGAGTTTCTTTTAGCTCTTCCATTGCAGGCGCTGATTCATTCTTAATCATCCAATAAAACCCCCTTTTCCAAGCAATCCAAGAGTTTATACCACACTCATAAAGAAATTACAAATCCCTTAACCTAAATTGAGCGATCTTTTCATCCCTCACAAGGGGGGCAGGGAGGCCGCAAAGCCTTTTAGAGCGATCACCTTTGATGGATTGAATCAACCATGAGGCCTGCCCAATCATCACCCGTTGGGTGAAAGTTCGAGGCCCATTCCCTAAATTTATAACGTATCGCATTCTAAAAGGGGTTGAGGCATCTCTGCCCCCCTTGTGAGATAGGATGAATCGCTCAATTTAGGTTTAAGTCTTCTGGCCTTTTAACCGCCTGATCTCCCGCTCTACCTCATTAATGATCCAAGAAGGCGTGGAAGCTCCGGCAGTAAGCCCGATTTTCTCTTTTTTTCTCAACCATTTTTGGTCCAATTCCTGAGCTATTTCAATATGATGAGTCTGGGGTTGGATCTGGCGACAGATCCCAGCTAATCTCTGAGTATTTCCGCTATTGTAGCCCCCCGTAACAATCATGCATTCCACCTTCTTCGCAATCTCCACGGCTTCCTTCTGTCGAATCGTGGTCGCATGACAGATGGTGTTAAACACCCTTACCTCTTTTGCCCTGGACAAACTGGCTGCCACGACCCCCTTAAAGAGTTCAAAGGACTGTGTGGTCTGGGCAATGATTCCCAGCTTCTTCCATGGACCCAGTCGTTTCAAAGTTTCCGGCCTCTCAACCACCTCCACCTCCCTGTCAAGATAACTCCGGATGGCTTCAACCTCAGGATGATCCGCATCTCCAACAATCAGCAGGGCATAACCGCTCCGCCGGAGGAACTTTGCAAAAAAATGGGCCTTCTTAACGATGGGACAGGTGGCATCAATGATCTTGAGTCCTCTCTTTTTTGCTTTCTCAAGATCTTTCAATGAAACCCCGTGGGAGCGGAGAATCACCGTCCCTCCGGAGATATCTTCTACCCGCTCCCTCGCCCTGATCCCCAGCCCCTCTAAGTGCTCTACGGCTTGAGGATTATGGATGAGCGGCCCCAACGTATAAAGAGAGTGAGGATACTTTCGGGCCGTCAAGCGGGCCATGTCCATGGCCCGCTTGACGCCAAAGCAAAATCCTGCCGATTTAGCGATAATCAATTTCACCCCATCTCCTCTTCTCAGCAACAATCCGGCACATCTCTCCCACGATCTCATCAACTGAGCGGCAGGTGGAATCAACGAAGATCGCATCATCCGCCCTTTTAAGGGGAGAAAGAGATCGTGTCATATCATTTTGGTCTCTCTCGACCACCTCCTTGAGCGTCTCTTTGAAATCGACCGTCACGCCCTTTTCCGAAAATTCTCTGAATCTCCTTCTTCCCCTTTCCTCCGGGTCCGCATCTAAATAAAATTTTAAGTCTGCATCAGGAAAGACGACCGTTCCGATATCTCTCCCCTCCAGCACCACCCCTCCTTCCTTTCCCATCTCCCTCTGCATCCTGACCAGGGCTTCTCTTACGATCCCGCTCTTTGAAATATCCGAAGCGAAACGGCTGACCTCAGGGGAACGGATGGCATGGGTGACGTCCTCTCCATTGCAGAGAATACGGTTCTCTCTCCCGCCGGTGATGAAAGAGAGATGGATCGAAGAGACCAATTGTGAGAGGGCCATTTCATCATCGGGTTCGATGGTCTTCTCTTTCATCTTCAGGGCCACGGCGCGGTACATCGCTCCTGTGTCGATATAGAGATAACCCAATCGTTTTGCCAGTTCTTTTCCGACCGTGCTCTTGCCAGCGCCGGAAGGCCCGTCGATGGCGATGATCAATCTCTTATCTTCCAAAATTCTATCCTTTGTCTGTGGGTTAGGTTACGGCTATGAAGCCCATTGGGAACAATGAACGTTAAACAATGAACGATGAACCCCTTCTCATACTTTTTGTTCATAGTTCATAGTCTATTGTCCATCGTTTATCATATCGGGGGGCAATTTTCAAGGATGGGAAGAGAACGGGTTGACAATGCAGGCCATGCCGAAACTTTGAGCCACTCCACTGCATACAATCTTTCCATCGATGAGGTTGAGTCCTTGCCTCAAGGGTTCGCTCTCAGCCAGCGCCTTCTCAAGCCCGAGATCTGCGATCTGCAGGATATAGGGGAAGGTGGCATTGGTGAGGGCAAAGGTCGAGGTTCTCGGGTAAGCCCCGGGAATATTGGCCACGCAATAATGGACCACCCCTTCTTCGATATAGGTGGGATTCTCATGGGTGGTAGGTCGAGTGGTTTCGAAACAACCGCCCTGATCCACGGAGATATCCACAATAACAGAGCCGGGACGCATCCTTTTGACCATTTCCCGGCTTACCAGCTTGGGAGCCTGGGCCCCCGGAATGAGCACGGCGCCAATGACCAGATCCGCATCCGTAATCTCCTCGGCAATTGTCATCCGGTTTGAAATGAAGGTGGCAATATGACCCTGTGTAATGTCGTGGAGGTAGCTGAGCCTTTCCGGTTGGATATCAAAAATGCTGACCCGGCCGCCCATGCCCAGGGCAACTTTGCAGGCATTGGCCCCCGCCACTCCTGCTCCAAAGATGACCACCTTCGCAGGAGGAACGCCTGATGCCCCGCAGAGCAGGACTCCCCTGCCCCCGTACTTCGCCTCCAGGCACATGCCTCCGCGGC
>VGRU01000160.1 GCA_016875255.1 Deltaproteobacteria bacterium | reverse complement strand
CGGTAGACAATAGCACCGGTAGGCCTTCCCCTTGGCCACCAGTTGATCAGCCATCTCCCGATAGAGGGAAAGTCTCTCTGTTTGATAAAAGGGACCTTCGTCCCAATCCAGTCCCAGCCAGGTCATTGCATCGAGGATGACCTGTATCGACTCCTGTGTCGAGCGCGCCACATCCGTGTCTTCAATCCGGAGAATGAATGCGCCTTTGGTATGACGCGCCAGGAGCCAGTTGAAGAGAGCGGTCCGGGCCCCTCCGATATGGAGATCGCCTGTGGGGCTGGGTGCAAATCGCGTTCTGACGGTGGTCATTTTTCCTTTAAAAACTTAACCAAAAATATTAGAAATTATGTAACAATTTGGCTGTTTGAAAAAACTTTTAAAATCCCTCCTCACCTCCCTTTGCCAAAGGGAGGAAAAAGGATTTCCCCCTTTTGACAAAGGGGGATGAAGGGGGATTAGATATTTTTTAAAAAGCATAAAGTGTTACAAAAAATCACAAAAAAAATCCCCTTTCCTTCTTCCTGAGGAGGATGGGGTAATAATGTGCTACGTTAAAAAATTCAAATGAGATCGTCAATCGCCTTAAGCGCCTCGTCCAGTCTTTCGGAATCGGCCCCTCCGGCTTGGGCAAAATCGGGCCGGCCTCCTCCTGTGCCTCCTACAAGGATAGCGATCTTCTTGATCAATTCATTTGCTTTGAACCGACGGGTGAGATCTTCGGTGATGCCCATCAACAGAGTCACCTTCCCTTCACTCTGACTTCCCAGAAGGATGATCCCAGAGCCGATCTTTCCCTTCAGCTGATCCACATACTCCCTCAACCGCTTCGGATCCTTCCCGTCCAGCCTGATTGATAAAACCTTTACGCCCTTCACCTCCCTCATAAGCGAAAGGAGGCCTGATATCTCCTGGTGCGACCATTTCGCCTGAAGGGATTCCAACTCCCTTTCCAGTTCCTTCTGCCTCTGAAGCAGTCGCTCCACTCTGGCTCCGATTTCCCCGGCTGGTGATTTGAGCGAAGAAGCGATCTCCTCGATTTGACGTTCCTCCTCCCGGATGAATTGATAAGCTCCCTCTCCTGTGAAGGCCTCAATTCTCCTCACGCCTGCAGCCACGCCAGTCTCATGGAGGATTTTGAAAAGTCCAATATTGCCCGTCCGGCTGGTATGGGTTCCTCCGCAAAGTTCGATGCTGAAATCCGATACTCTGACCACCCTCACCTTCTCTCCGTACTTCTCTCCGAAGAGGGCCATGGCTCCGATCTGGAGGGCTTCTTCCACATCCATGATCTTCGTCTCGACCTGCATGTTCTGGCGGACCTTCTGATTGACCATCGCCTCAATCTG
Organism: Deltaproteobacteria bacterium; assembly: GCA_016875255.1. Next base: position 7,136 of record VGRU01000160.1, on the reverse strand, counting down.
TTCAATATCCTTTTTTTCGATCGGAGCAAAATGGGTGAAGTCGAACCTCAATCGCTCAGGAGCCACAAGCGATCCAGCCTGATGAACATGGCTTCCCAGCGCCTCTCTCAGCATGGCCTGGAGCAGGTGGGTGGCCGTATGGTTGAGAGCAATAGCGCTTCTTCGGTCCGGATCGACCTTGAAGGTCGCCTCCATCCCGGGGATCACCTTTCCTCTCTTGACCCGGGCCTTGTGGATGATCAGATCCTCCAGGGGCCTGATCGCATCCCTCACTTCCAGGGAGAAGTTTTCCTGAAAGATGACGCCCCTGTCTCCGACCTGCCCTCCTGTCTCTCCGTAAAAGGGCGTCCTCTCTGCGATGACTTCGACCTCATCTCCTTCGTGAGCAGAGGAGACCGATTCATCCCCTTTGATCAGTTTCAGAATCTTTGATTCGCACTGAATCTCTTCATACCCCGCAAATATGGTTTTCATTCCCTCATTTGATAGCCGCCGGTAGATCTCCTTTGTCTTTCCCTCGCCCATGCCCTGCCAGGCCTGCTTGCTCTTCTGTCTCTGCTCCTCCATCTGCGCCTTGAAACCTTCTTCATCAAGGCTTATTCCCTCCTCCTGGAGGATCTCCGCCGTCAGGTCAAGAGGAAAACCGAAGGTGTCGTAAAGGCGGAAGGCCACCTCTCCGGAGAGAACCCTTGCTTTCTCCTTCTTCAATCGATCCAGCTCATCTCTCAGAATTTTCAATCCCGAATCGAGCGTCTCTGAAAAACGCTCCTCCTCATTTCGGATCACCTTGGAGACGATCGCTTCTGTCTCCCTCAGCTCGGGATAGGCCTCCTTCATCAGGTCGGCCACCTTCAGCGAGGTCTGATAGAGGAAGGGATGATCGATCCCGAGCATCTTTCCGTGTCTCATCGCCCTTCGCATGATCCGGCGAAGCACATAGCCCCTGCCCTCATTGGACGGCAAAACGCCATCATTGATCAGAAAGGTTGCGGCCCGGCTGTGATCCGCAATCACCCGGACCGAGATGTCGGTCTTCGGATTTTTTCCATAGGAGAGACGGCCGATCTCTGCAATCTCCTTGATGACCGGGATGAAAAGGTCAGTCTCAAAATTGCTCCTGACGCCCTGAAGGATGGCGGAGATTCGCTCCAATCCCATGCCAGTATCGATGCAGGGTTTGGCAAGAGGCGTCATCTTTCCCTGAGGATCGCGATTGAACTGCATGAAGACGAGGTTCCAGAGCTCGAGGTAGCGGTCGCAGTCGCATCCCACTGCGCAGTCGGGTCGGCCGCAACCCATGCCTTCTCCCTGGTCGATCACGATCTCAGAGCAGGGTCCGCAGGGACCGGTCTCTCCCATGGCCCAGAAGTTATCCTTCTCACCCAGCCTGACAATTCTGTCCGCAGGAATGCCGATCTTCCGCCAGAGATCGTAGGCCTCATCGTCATCGAGGTAGATCGTGATCCACATCTTCTCGGCAGGCAGTCCCCACTTCTGGATGAGGAGGTCCCAGGCCATCTCAATGGCGCCCTCTTTAAAATAGTCGCCGAAGGAGAAATTTCCTAACATCTCGAAGAAGGTATGATGGCGGGCGGTCTTTCCCACATTTTCGAGGTCGTTATGTTTGCCTCCGGCGCGGACGCACTTCTGGGAGGTAGCGGCGCGGTTGTAGTCCCGGGTCTCTTCGGTTAAAAAGACCCCTTTGAACTGAACCATTCCGGCGTTGGTAAAGAGCAGGGTGGGATCATTTCTGGGAACGAGTGAGGAACTGGATACGACACGGTGATTCCTCTCCTCAAAATATTTAAGAAAGGCCTTTCGAATTTCATCCGAGGTCATCTTTTCAAACCCATGCCTCCCATCTTCGGATCGACCGGCCTTCCCATCTTCATCTTCTTCTCCGTCTCTTTCTCCTTCTCTTTCTCTTTATCAAGAGCCTCATAGTCATCCCAGGAGGTGTCGCTTGTGGCGAGAATTCCTTTCACTCTCAGGGCGAAGTCATCGGGATTGGTGCAGTGCTTCAGCGCCTCCTCATAGGTGATGAGGTTCAGTTTCATCAGGTACATCAGCGATTGATCAAAGGTCTGCATCCCGTAGGCTGTCTGTCCTTTGGAAATGGCGTCGTTGATTTCGCTCGTCTTATCCTTTTCGACGATGCACTCCCTCACCCTGGCCGTGGAGACGAGGATCTCCACCGCGGGCACCCGTCCCATTCCATCCGCCCTTGGCACCAACCTCTGGGAAATCACGCCTTTAAGCACGGCAGCCAACTGGAGCCTCACCTGTTTCTGGTGGTAAGGGGGAAAGACGGAGATGATACGGGTGATCGTCTCCGTGGCGTTAAGGGTGTGGAGGGTGGACATGACGAGATGGCCTGTCTCCGCTGCGGTCAGGGCGGTTTCAATCGTCTCAAAGTCCCTCATCTCTCCCACCAGGATCACATCCGGATCCTGCCGCAGAGCCACGCGCAGGGCGCTGGAAAAAGTGCTCGTGTCAGAGCCAACCTCCCTCTGGTCGATGATCGACTTCTTGTCCTCATGGATGAATTCGATCGGATCCTCGATCGTGATGATGTGGCAGTTCCGGTTCTTATTGATGATATCGATCATGGAGGCCAGGGTCGTTGACTTGCCGCTTCCAGTCGTCCCGGTGACGAGGATAAGGCCTCTGTTTTCCAGGGCGACATTGGAGACCACGGGAGGAAGGTGCAGTTCTTCGAGGGATTTGATCTGATAGGGAACGATTCGAAGGGCGATCGAGAGCTTTCCCCTCTGCTGATAGACATTGACACGGAACCGGCCCAGGCCATAGACCTCGTAACCCATATCCACTTCCCGGTTCTTGATGAAACGCTCCTTCTGCCAGTCGTTCATCAGGCCAAAGGCCATCTTCGACAGATCATTATGATCGAAGGGTTTCACCTTACTGTAAGGCTTGAGCGTGCCATTCACCCTGAAAATGGGAGGAGCCCCTTCTTTGATATGAACATCAGAGGCCTCGTACTCCAGCGCTTCCACCAGGATCTGGTTGATATCCATCTCAACCTCCTTCTTGAGATTTCTGTAAAAATCCAGAAATCTCTGATTCCACAGATTTTCAAAATGATTACACGGTAAAGATTTCTGATGGTCTCGTAAAAAGTCGTCTCACCGGTGAAAACCGGTGTCCAGTGTTTTCATAAGTGTCTGAGATTACTGGTTTCCGGCTTTCGCCGGAATGACGATCATTAGGATTTTTCGACTTTTTACGAGACCATCATTTCTGGCTGTTCTGGAAATCTTGCTCACTTCGCCGATCCTGCCTTGGAGAGGGCAACGCTTTCGAGGAGTTCCTTTTCCATCTGCTCGAGGATCTTCGAATTCTCTTTTAAAAACTGCTTTGCATTCTCCCTTCCCTGGCCGATCCGCTGCCCGCCATAGGTGTACCAGGTCCCGCTCTTCTCCACGATATTCTTATCCACAGCCACGTCGAGGACATCCCCCTCTCTCGAAATGCCCTCCCCGTAGATGAGGTCAAACTCCACCTCTTTGAAAGGAGGCGCCACCTTGTTCTTCACCACGCGGACTTTGGTCCGGTTGCCGATCACATCCTGCCCCTGCTTGATGGAGGCGATCCTCCGGACATCGAGACGGACGGAGGAATAAAATTTGAGGGCATTGCCGCCGGTTGTCGTCTCCGGATTCCCGAACATGACGCCGATCTTCATCCGGATCTGATTGACGAAGATGACGATCGTATTCGATTTGCTGATCGTGGCCGTCAATTTTCTCAGAGCCTGAGACATCAGCCTTGCCTGAAGTCCCATGTGGGCATCGCCCATCTCTCCTTCAATCTCTGCTTTGGGAACCAGGGCCGCCACGGAGTCGACCACGATCACATCAACCCCTCCGCTCCGGACGAGATGTTCTGCAATCTCAAGGGCCTGCTCTCCGGTATCGGGTTGTGAGAGGAGAAGCTCATCGATCTTCACCCCCAATCTCTTCGCATACTGGACATCGAGCGCATGTTCCGCATCGATAAAGACAGCGATCCCGCCTTTTTTCTGCGCTTCGGCAACGACATGGAGGGCCAGGGTCGTCTTTCCCGAAGCCTCGGGCCCGAAAATCTCCACCACCCTGCCCTTCGGGAGCCCTCCCACGCCCAGGGCAATATCGAGGGAGAGGGAGCCTGTGGAGATGGTGGGAACCTCTCCGAGCATCATCTCCGCACCTAATTTCATGATGGCGCCCTTGCCAAACTGTTTTTCGATCTGTGTGACCGCCAGATCAACCGCCTTCTTTCTGCTCGGATCCTCCTTCATCATCATGCCCTCCTGCCCCGACGGAGTCGGGAAAAATCCGAAATCCGAATATCGGGCGAAGCTTCCCGAAGGGATCAATCCGAAACAAATCCGAATGTTCAAAATTCGAAATCTCTAAAATCTCTTGTTTGGAACATTTGAATTTTTGGTCATTTGAAATTGTTTCGAATTGGTCCTGCTGGACGCTTCGCCCGTATTTCGTGCTTCGAATTTAAAGATCATCCCTTTCCCAAAATTGGGTGCACAATTTCATCTAAATTCCTAATAAAAAAGTCCTCAAGGGTGTATAGATCGGTCCTGTCGGTGTCAGATCGCTCTGAAAGAGAACAACCCCCTCGACCTGAAAATTTCCAAATCCCTCTTCTCGATACCTCTCCATCCCTCTGACCAACTCATCTTTCCCCTGGTTCGATCTCATTCTTCCCAAGGTCAGGTGGGGATGGAAAGGGCGGTCTTCAGGCTGAAACCCCACCTTTTCAAGCTCCCTTTCCAACCGATTCTGAAAAGGGACTAACTCCTTCCTCTCATCATTCAAACCCACCCAGATCACCCTCGGGTTCTTCAAGCCCGGAAAAGCGCCGATCCCCTGAACCGCAATCGAAATGGGAGAGGTGGTTCGTATGGGTTCCTCGATCGATTTGACAATCGATTCGATCTGGAATTCTTCAATGTTTCCAAAAAATTTCAGGGTGAGATGAATATTTTCAGGACTCACCCATCTGACATCGGCTTTTGAAGACTTTAAAGCCCTCTGAACCTCCCCAATCCTGTTCAGGATCGATTCGGGAAGCTCAATGGCCAGAAAACATCGGAGCAATGGAAAAACTCCTTCTATCTCCCCTTCATGAAACCGGAGAAGCAATTGAATCGATGGTAACACAATTGGAAAAAAAGTCAATGTTAAAAAGGATTTGGAGATCTTTCTCGTCTTTAATTTTTCCTTGACAAAAGATACTTTTTTAGATATGGAAAAAGAAATTTGGGTGGTTTAAAAGATTCAAGCTTCTACGCTCCATAATTTTCTTTAACCCTTTTTAATCCTTGCCGAGAGGAGGTGATTCGTTCAATAAGGCCTCCGGTCCGATTTAAATTCCATTAAGGCTCTTTTCCCACATCTAACCCTTTAAAAAGGAGGGAACATTTATGAACGAGAAAAAGAAGGAAGAAGTCCGAGGACCATTTGAGTTTCTGAAAGATTGGGGCGATGCCCTCACCCGCTGGACTGAGCGGTGGATCCCCGATGCGTTTGTCATTGTCATTGTCCTCAGTATCGTCACCTTTATTTTAGCCCTCATCTGGGGATTTAAGCCAGAAGTCGGAATCGGTGCAAGAGCATTTGATTCGATTAAGGCCTGGGGAGACGGGTTCTGGGCCCTGCTTGCATTTGGCATGCAGATGTGCCTGATCATGATGACGGGCTATATTCTGGCTTGTTCCCCTCCCGTTCGGTGGTTATTGAACGGGCTCTCCGGCTGGTCCAATCCTGAAAAACCCTGGCAGGCCATTGTCGTTATGTCTCTCTTTTCGATGATTGTGGCCTGGCTCAACTGGGGATTAAGTTTAATCGGAAGCGCCATGCTGGCCCTCTTCATTGTCAGGAGAAATCCGAAGGTTGATTATCGTCTGCTCATTGCCGCCGCCTATCTTGGCCTCGGTTGCACCTGGCACTCCGGCCTTTCAGGATCAGCCACATTACTCGTAGCCACCCCTGACAACTTCTTGATTAAAGGAAAATTGTTGGATGCGGTTATTCCCACGACAAACACCATTTTTCACCCTTTTAACCTCATTCTCACCATCCTCGTTGTTTCCCTTGTCACCATCATCATGGCCCTGATGCATCCCCGCCCGGAGAAAACCTTTACCGTGAAGCCCGAGTTGATGAATCAACTGAAACTCTACGAGGCCCCTCCAAGGCCTGCAAAATATGAAAGCCCCTCGGACTGGATGAACTGGTGGCCTGGATTCAATATCATCGTCTTTGTGGGAGGGATCATCTGGGTGATCTGGCACTTTTCAACAAAAGGCATCGGCAAGGGTCTCACCCTTGACGCTGTCAACTTTACCATGCTCATGCTTGGGATCCTCTTTCACTGGCGACCCTGGTCCTTCATAAAAGCCACGGAAGATGCGGGCAAGGCGGTCTGGGGAATCGTCATCCAGTTTCCTTTTTATGCTGGAATCTTCGGTCTCTTCAAATTCACCATGCTCTCTCAGGCATTCACCAATGCCTTTGTGGCCATCTCAAATCCTCAAACCTTCCCTCTCTTCATCTACTGGTACGGGGGGCTTCTCAACTACCTCATCCCATCGGGCGGTGGTGAGTGGGCAGTGGTTTCGCCTTACATCATTCCTGCGGCAAAACAGTTGGGCGTTGGACTGGGGACGACGGTGGTCACGTACGCCTGGTCGGATATGTTGACCGATATGATCCAGCCTTTCTGGGCCATCGCCATGCTCGCTGTGGCTAAATTACATTTCAGAGATATCATGGGCTGGCTACTGATGGTCTTCTTCATCTACTTCATCATCACCTCGCTGGCGTTCCTCTTCTTCATCCCCAACTGGTAACAAAAAGGGCCTGCCCCCGGAATGGGGGCAGGCCCCTCTCTTTAGTATATCCACTTATCTTACTTCCAATACTTGTCGTTGGTGAGACGGTCTTCGATGTTTACCCTATAGAGTTCTTGGATGGGCCTAAGGATCCCCCTGTCCTTTTCGTGAACGGTTTTAAGGGCGCTTCGCACAATCGCCACCCCCTTAGGCGTCATCTTTCCGAGAGGTTGCCGGCAAGGCCCGGATGGCATACCCAGTCCCTTCATCATCGTTTTAATGG
>VGRU01000159.1 GCA_016875255.1 Deltaproteobacteria bacterium | reverse complement strand
CTGATCAGGAAAGCGGTGGAATGGGCTATCCAGATAAGTCCCGACATTGCAGACCATCTCCACTTTCCCAAGATAAAATTCCGCCTGACCTTCATAACGGGATCGTGACGCTTGATGGTCAAGAAAGGCCCCGATCTTGGGCCGTGGCAGACCAGGGTAAGCCATCATGCCATCTTCGAGAATATGGTTCAGTTCGACAAATCTCTTCATTGCATCCCCCTTAACAAGCGATTTGTGTTGAACGAGTTTGGAATATCATCGTATAATGATGCTGTGACCCATTATATCTCTTTCTTTGGAAATGGAGAAGAGAGTTATGAGAGACATCATTCCCAATCTTATCGATTATGAAAAGACCTATCGCGAATTCAAGTGGGAGATTCCGGAGTATTATAACTTCGGCTTTGACGGGATCGACCGATGGGCTGAAGACCGGACCAAACTGGCCCTCATCTCTGTCGATGATACCGGGCTTCACGCTGTCAGACACACCTTCTACGATTTGATGAGGCTCTCCAATCAGTTCGCCAATCTCCTTCTCAAGATGGGGATCAAGAAAGGAGACCGGGTTCTGCTCATGCTTCCCCGGATCCCGGAATGGTATGTGGCCATGATGGGGATGATCAAGTTGGGGGTGATCCCTATGCCCACTTCTGTCCTGGTGACTTCCGAGGATGTCAAGTTCAGGGTTAATCAGTCCGAAGCCATCTTAGCCGTTACCAGCATGGAACATGTCACCAAAGTTGCTGAGGTTCAGCACGAATGTTCTTCGCTCAGGCATTATATTGTCGTGGGAGGCAAATGCCACGGATGGACCGAATATGAGGGAGCGATGAACAACGCTTCTGCCAAACTGGATCAAAGGACAGTGGGCAGGACCAGAAGCACAGACCCGCTTCTCATCTTCTTCACTTCGGGCACTGAATCCTATCCCAAGATGGTTCTTCACACCCACGCCTATCCTCTCGCTCATATTGTCACAGGAAAGTATGTGGACGATCTCCGGTCCACGGACCTCCATATGGCAGTGGCGGATACCGGATGGGCCAAAACAGCCTTTGGAAAACTCTTCGGACAGTGGATCTGCGGAGCCGCAGTGCTTCAGCGAAATCCCATCGGGGGTTTTAATCCGAAGATCTCACTGGGCGTGATCGAACGATTTGGTGTCACCACCTTCTGCGCCTCTCCCGGTGTTTACCGGATGCTCATTCAGGAAGACCTTCGGAGTTACGATCTTGAGAACCTTCGTCTCAGCCTATGTGCCGGCGAACCCTTAACCCCCGAGATTGTCAAGGCCTGGAAAGAAGGAACAGGGCTTGACCTCTATGAATTTTATGGACAGTCGGAAACCGTTGCCCTCCTTGCAAATTTCCGCTGCAAACCCATCCGGTATGGCTCCATCGGCCTTCCCACGCCCGGCCACACCATGGCTGTCGTGGATGAACAGGGAAGGGAGATGTCTCCTTTGACCGAAGGCTATGTTGCTCTAAAAATAGAACCTGAAAGGCCCCCGGGATTGATGAAAGAATACTGGAAAAACCCTCAGGCCATGGCCAAGGCCTTTCGGGGAGACTGGTATTTTGCCGGCGACAAAGCCTACAGGGATGAGGAAGGATATTTCTGGTTCGTCGGAAGGGATAAAGAACTAATTAAGACAGCCTCTCAGACCGTTGCCCCCCTCGAAGTGGAGAAAATTCTACTCGAACATCCTGCGGTCATGGAGGCGGCAGTCGTAGGCATCCCCATTGAAAAAACGGGTGAAAAGATTAAGGCATTTGTTGCGCTAAAGGCTTCCAGCCAGCCCTCGGATAAGCTTTCCCGGGAGATCCTGAAATATGCAAGTGAGAAATTGGACCCCCAGAAATGCCCCCAGGAGCTGCAGTTTTTAAGGGAATTGCCAAAGACGACCACCGGCAAGATCAGGAGAGCGGAGTTAAAAAGCAGAGAGATTGAGAAGCAGGGTGATCGTTCTACATCCAATTGACAGGAAAAGGAAAAGTTTGTTAATGTCGATTTGTTTATAAGTCTTCTGATAAGGAGGGAATCGATATGAAAAAAGAGGACAAGAAAGGATTGAGCAGAAGGGATTTTTTAAAGGGAACAATTATTGGAACGGCAGCCCTGGGCATGGGCGGCTTTGCGGGAAAGACGGCGTTTGCACAGCCGAAAGGCCCTCTCAAGATCGGGGTCGCCATCTCCCTGACCGGAGCATGGGCACGCGAAGGAGAATTGGAGGTCGGCGGGTATAAACTCTGGGGGAAGGTCATCAATGAGAGAGGCTGCACCTTTGGCGAGGTGGAGAAACTGGGATGTCCGGGGCCAGGACTTCTCGGAAGGCAGGTGGAGTTTGTCGTCTATGATGATAAGAGCGACCCCAGCGAGGCGATTAAATTGATTCGAAAACTGGTCGTCTCGGACAAGGTCGATCTGATCCTTGGACCTTACGGAAGTGCGGTCTCCAATGCCATTGCGCCTCTGGCGGAGGATTACAAAATCCCCATCATCACTCCACTGGCCAATGCGCCGGTCATCTGGGAGGGAAAAAAGAGGGAGTGGTTTGTGGGTGTGCTTCCTCCGGCCTGGAAGAATCTCTACGGATGCCTCATGCTTGGAAAAGAGAAAGGGGCAAAGACTGCGGCCTTCATCTATTCCGATACAGCCTTTCCCATCGGAGCAACCCGACCTCTTGTGGTAAAGGCCAAAGAGATGGGAATGCAGGTGGTGCTCGACGAGGCCTATCCAAAAGAGACAGCAGACTGGGAGCCCATGATGTCGAAGGCATGGTCGCAGAAGCCTGATCTGATCATCGGAGGAGGATATCTCCCTGATTCGATCGGATTGGTGAAGGCGGCAAAGGCTGTCAATGCTACACCGAAAATGTTTGGGTTCCTGGTTGGACCTTCGATTGCCGATTTTACTAAATCGCTGAAAGGGGATGCCAATTATGTCACAGGAGAGACATTCTGGGAGCCCTTTGTCAAAACACCTGGAAACCTCGATTTTTACACCGCCTATCTGAAAGAGTATAAAAGCGAACCTTCCTACCATGCCGCCGCCGGCTTTGCCGCAGGGCAGATCCTGGAGCGGGCGGTCAAGGAGGTGGGCAATATCGAGGACAAGAAGGCGCTGAGGGATAAGTTGTATTCGATCAAGACCACCACTATCTTCGGCGAATATGAAGTCAATCCCCTTGGCCATCCGGATTCGGGTTGGCAGGTCGGAAAGACAACCAACCTCATCCAGTGGCAGAAGGCTGAAGGGAGAAGACTTCTTCCCAATCAGGTGGCCATCGAGGGAATGGCAAAGCAGATTGTCTTTCCGGCAGGGATAAAGACGGCCGATGTCATCTTTCCCTTTCCGGGATGGGGAAAATAAACGAAGACATGGAATGATGGAATATTGGAGTATTGGAATAATGGTAATACTTTAGCCCTTTGAAGCGGTTATCAGACGATCAGGTAATCAGGAAGTGGACATCAGGATATTGGGATATCAGGTCAAACCTAAAACTGTTATTCTTTATCTGAATTCCTGGTACCCTGGTATTCTGCACCCTGATATCCTGGTCGCCTGATGCCCCTATTTTCCCGCACAAAAGTCATTGACCAGCTTCAAAGCGCTAAACTGCAACGAATAATGATATTTTTGATATTTACCCAATATTCCATCATTCCAGCATTCCATTATTCCGGTAGAACTTTGCTATGGTCAACTTCCTTGAGATCCTCATTCGGGGAGTGATGCTGGGCTCCCTCTATGCTCTGGTCGGAATGGGCCTCACATTGGTCTGGGGGGTCGTGGGGATTGTCAACATTGCCCACGGCGAGTTTGTCATGCTGGGCGCCTATTTAGCCTTCTGGTCCTTCAGCCTGCTTCACCTGAACCCTTTACTCTCGGTAATTCTCGCCATCCCCGTCTTCTTCTTCGCCGGCACAATGATTCATAAACGGATCACCGAGAGATTGACGAAGGCCCCGGAGCTTTCCGCGCTGATCCTGACCTTTGGCATGTCAATCCTCATCTGGAATCTGGCGCAGTTCTTCTGGACCAATACCTACCGCTCCGTTCCTTATTTGACCGGCAGCTTTCCCTTTTTCGGGTTGGTCTTCGCAAAGAGCAAAACCGTCTCCTTTTTTCTTGCCATTGGCATCACAGCAGCCCTTTTTACCTTTCTGAAATACTCCAGACTGGGAAAGGGGATCAGGGCCACTTCACAGAATCCGGAGGTGGCTCTGGTCTGCGGCATCAATACGATGAAAATGAGGGCCGTGACCTTCGGAATGGGGATTGCTCTTGCTGGAGCCGCTGGGGCCATTGTCAGCCTTCAGTGGGTTATCTTTCCACAGATGGGTGTAAGTTATGTTTCAAAAGCCTTCGCTATTGTGGTATTGGGCGGGTTGGGAAATATCCAGGGAGCCTTAGCAGGAGGTCTGATCATCGGAGTGCTTGAGAGTCTGGTGACTCAATATTGGAGCGCCAAGATGGCCCAGATCATTCCTTCGATGACCATCCTTCTCATCCTCCTGCTCAAACCGACAGGATTGTTTAAGAAATGAAAGTCAATAGTCAAGGGGGGAGGGTAAAGACGCCCGTTTCGTCAAAAGGTTATGTGGTTCGTCTTGAAATGATATAAACCGTAACTGATAACGTTCAGGACATCGTTAACTTAGGGCTTTGAGTCTATATATTAATACCGTGACCAGTATCATCAGTCACACAGTTGATGTTGATATTTATATTCTTTGATCTGAATAGTGCCTTGTTGACAAAAGAATAATACCCCAATTGAGCGAAAAAAAATCCTTTATTGAATAGTTTCATTGATGCTTAGGCCACGATCGAGCGTTTGGGTCACATTTTAAAATCCTCCTCATTCCCCCTTTTCCAAAGGGGGATGATCATGGGTTCTCCCCTTTGGCAAAGGGGAGTTAGAGGGGATTTTATAAAACTTTTGACTCAATTGGGGTAATAGTAAACGATGTCCTGAACGTAAAATCAGTAAACGATGTCTTGAACGTTGTCACGTAACCCTTACCCCTGAACCAAACGGGCTTCGTTACCTTAACCGAAAGACCATTTTATTTGAAAGAAGTATCCGTTATGAGTCCTTTATTAGGAAGAAATCGAGTCTTGTTAGGGATTGCCATTCTCATGGCCTTTCTCATCTCGATCCCTTTCTTTGCCACGGACTACTGGATGACCCTTCTGGTTCTCATCCTCATCTTCACGGTCTACGCCTCAGGATGGAACCTTTTTTCGGGATTGACAGGTTATACCAATTTGGGTCTCGCCTGGTTCATCGGTGTCAGCGGATATGTGTCCAGTCTCCTCATCGCCGACCATAAATTCTTCTGGCTTTTCGCCTGGCCCATCGGAGCCCTCTTTGTCGGCATCGTCTCCATTGGCGTGGGGTATATCCTCCTCAGGATCAAAGGGGTCTATTTTGCCATCTCCATGGTGGCCCTGACCGAAGGGACAAGGGAACTCATCGGCACGGAATATCTCGAACCCATCACGCATGGAGGCAAAGGCGTTCCTTTTGTCGCAGGCATCAGCCTCTCCGCACTCTACTGGTCGATTCTATTCTTGGCATTCATGACGGTCATCATCTGTTATAAGATCACCTCCTCCAAATTTGGTCTCCGGCTCATGGCCATCCGAGAGGATGAACAGGCCGCAGAGACCCTGGGTATCCATACCACACGGGACAAGATCATCGCCTTTGCCTTCAGCGCCTTTCTCACGGGGCTGGCAGGGGCGATCCATTTTACCTATCAGAACTATATTGATCCGTCCTTTGGCTTCACCATCCACCTCACCCTCACTCCCATTGTGATGACCCTCTTCGGAGGTGTGGGAACGGTTTTTGGTCCGGCCATCGGGGCAACACTCTTTACCTTCATCCATGAGATCCTCTGGGCTGAATTGACCATTCTCTATATGGCGATCTTTGGAGCGATTCTCATCGCATTGATCCTATTTTTTCCTCAGGGTCTTTTAGGCTGGATGAAGGAGAAAGGCATCCTTCCGAGGATCAGGAAGATATAGATCCAGAAGGCAGTAGGCAGAAAGCAGTAGGCGGTAAGATGACAAAGGATCCTCTATTAAGAATCGATGATGTGGTGAAGAAATTCGGTGAGGTGGCCGCGCTGGATCATTGTTCCTTTGATATTGAGCAAGGGTCAATCACCGGCCTGATCGGCCCCAACGGAGCAGGCAAGACGACCCTCTTCAACCTCATCACCGGAGTGCTTCAGCCCGATTCAGGGCATGTCTTCTTTAAAGGGGAAGAGATCACGGGCAAGAAGCCTTATGAGATTGCCCGGAGAGGGGTTGGCCGGACCTATCAGATCATCCGGATCTTCCCGAAGATGACCCTTCTCGAGAACCTCATCGTCGTGGGAAAGGGAAGGGAGAAAAAGGTGATGGAGAGGGCCTTGGAACTTCTCCATCTGGTCAAGCTCGCGGAGAAGAAAGATGATTATGCCTCTGACCTCTCCTTCGGCCAGCAGAAACTCCTCTCGCTGGCTCAAGTGCTGATGCTCGATGCCGAGCTCATCTTGCTTGATGAACCTGCGGCCGGCATCAACCCCACGCTCCAGAATGAACTGATGGCATTGATCCACCGGCTCAACGAAGGGGGAAAGACCTTCATCATCGTTGAACATGATATGGGCGTGATCATGAACCACTGTCAGAATGCGATTGCGCTCAACTACGGTCAGAAGATTGCAGAAGGAAGTTGCAGCCTTGTCCAGCAGGACGAAAGATTACTGGAACACTATTTCGGAAGATGATGGAAAGAAAAGAAGAAAAAATTTTATTGATCGAGGGTCTTGTCTCCGGTTACGGAAAGATGGAGATCCTCCACGGCATCTCCCTCTCGGTGGCAAGAGGTGAGATCGTCGGCCTGATCGGACCCAATGGAGCCGGAAAATCGACGGTCCTCAAGGCGGCCGCAGGTCTCTTAAAAGTCACCTCCGGAAGAGTCCTCTTTATGAATGAGGAGGTGACCCATACGCCTCCCTATCAGATCGTTGAGAAGGGTATGGCCTTCAATCCGCAGGGAAGGGTCATCTTTCCTGATATGACCGTCCAGGAGCACCTCGATATGGGTGCCTGGACGATTAAGGACCGGCAGGAGAAAGAGAAATCTTTTGAACGGGTCTATCAACTCTTTCCCTGGTTGATGGAGCGAAAGAAGAGAAAAGCCGCTCATATGAGCGGAGGGGAACAGCAGATGCTCTCCCTCGCAAGGGCGATGATGATCCAGCCCAAACTCCTTCTTCTCGACGAACCCTCTCTCGGGCTTTCGCCCAAATGGGTCAAGACTGTATTTGAGAAGATCGTTGAGATTAAGAATTCAGGTCTTCCCTGCCTCATCGTGGAGCAGAAGGCGGCCATGGTCCTGGGATATTCGGATTACGCTTATGTCCTGGAGATGGGAAACAATCGGTTTGAAGGAAAAGGCCAAGACCTCCTCCAGAACCCCGACGTCCGCCGCCTCTACTTAGGGGGGTAATACTACTAAGAGGGGAGAGGGCTTGTTTCTATTCGCACACTGTGGATTCAGATTCACGATCCGGCTAAGGCCCCATGATTTCTGCGAACCGCCCATTGCGCCTGCCTGCCGGCGGGCAGGGACCCGCATGATGCGTGGTGGGGGGGGGACGGCTAATTACCGTCCCTTACCCGATTATGTGTAGAGCTCTATTGACTTAACTTTGAACTGGCAAGACGATTCAGACTGACTCCAGACTCCGCTGCTTGGATTGCAAGTTTTCGATGAACTTGCGGAGGAACTCGCACGATGAATTTGCCACTATAATGCCTGCAGGCGATTGGCTCAGGAACAGCTTCACCTTCGTTGTGCATATCCTTCACGACATCTTCAACTAATTTACGGATTCCTTTTAAGGCTACTCCTGGAGTTGTTAGCGAGCCAACTCAAGCTGGGAAATTCAGAACACAACCCTACATATTCGTTATCGTCTTCAGACCAGGTTACCCGATAGGTATATCGATCATTTTTCAGGGCCATAACCTACCTCCAATCTTTCAATAGCCAATAGCACCTGTTTCACTTGGTATGCCTTGGCTTTCCTTTATGGTTCTGAATATTTATTCGGGGGTCACCCTGCCACGGGGTTTTGTAAATTCGATGATTGCCCCCACCTTGCCGAGACTCCCCAAAAAAATGATCACATACCTTACACAATTCGCTGAATCAAACATCTCTTGGATTTCGCCTCATTTGTGCAAGCATGTCATCTATTGCAGCCATATAATTATAGTATCATTATTGGTATCATTGTAAAGTGTTGTTTTTGGGTAAGACGGAAATATAGAGTTTTTATGCACATAACATAGAGCTAAGCCGGAGCCCGTTTTTTGGGCGATCGGCTTCAGCGCCTGGTTATGCCTGTTTTGTCGTTTTGCAGTCGTCGGCATCACTGCCAGCGGAAAACGATGTCTCCTGCCTTCTATTC
>VGRU01000158.1 GCA_016875255.1 Deltaproteobacteria bacterium | reverse complement strand
AGCCAAAGAAAAATGATAGAGGGTGGAGGAGCGGTCGTTGCGACCTTGAGGTTTGAGGCCAAAAGATTTTGCCTCTACCCTCTATCCTCAAGCGAAGCGCTCCTCAAGAGAAACGATCTTTTATGCCCAAACGAACCGACATCAAAAAGATTCTCATCATCGGATCCGGCCCCATCGTCATTGGTCAGGCCTGCGAATTCGACTATTCCGGTACCCAGGCCTGTAAAGCCTTAAAGGAGGAGGGCTTTGAGGTGGTGCTGGTCAACTCCAACCCTGCAACCATCATGACCGACCCTGAGATGGCTGACCGCATCTATATTGAGCCGGTTACTCCTGATATCGTTGAGAAGATCATTGAGCGCGAGAGGCCGGATGCTCTGCTTCCTACCCTGGGCGGCCAGACCGGCCTCAATGTTTCCGTTGCTCTCTATGAAGCAGGAGTTCTCGAAAAATACCATGTTCAGATGATCGGGGCAAAATACGAGGCGATCAAGAAAGGGGAAGACCGGAAACTCTTCAAGGAGTCGATGAAGAAGATCGGCCTCGACCTTCCGAGAAGCGGGTTGGCTTACTCCTTGAGCGAGGCCCTGGAGGCGGCAAAAGAGATTGGCTTCCCCCTGATCATCCGGCCCAGTTTCACGCTGGCCGGCACCGGAGGCGGCGTCGCCTATAACATCCAGGAATTTGAAGAAATGGCGGCACGGGGCCTCGAATGGAGCATGATCGGAGAGATCCTGATCGAAGAGTCTGTCCTCGGATGGAAGGAGTATGAGCTGGAGGTGATGAGGGACCTCAATGACAATGTCGTCATCATCTGCTCCATTGAGAACCTGGACCCCATGGGCATCCACACCGGAGACAGCATCACCGTAGCTCCTGCTCAGACCTTGACAGACAAAGAGTACCAGAGGATGAGGAATGCGGCCATCCGTGTGATCCGCGAAATCGGCGTGGAGACCGGTGGGTCAAACATTCAGTTCGCTGTTTGTCCTGAAGACGGCCGGATGGTCGTCATCGAAATGAATCCGCGGGTTTCCCGGTCCTCTGCGTTGGCCTCCAAAGCCACGGGATTCCCGATTGCCAAGATTGCGGCCAAATTAGCCGTGGGATATACGCTCGATGAGATCCCCAATGACATCACGAAAAAGACCCCTGCCTCCTTCGAGCCGACGATCGATTACTGTGTCGTCAAGATCCCGAGATTCACCTTTGAGAAATTTCCGGACGCCGATCCCACGCTCACCGTCTCGATGAAATCGGTCGGTGAGACTATGGCCATCGGACGAACCTTCAAGGAGGCGCTGCAGAAGGGCCTCCGATCTCTGGAGATCGGAAGATTCGGTCTGGGAGCGGATGGGAAGGATAAACTCCTGTGGGACGAGGTCGGCAGGGATTCCGATCTTTCACAGATGATTGAACAGGTGAAGAAAAAACTTTCAACGCCAAATGCTGAAAGGCTCGTCTATCTCCGGTATGCATTCCTTTTAGGGATGAGGTTGGAGGAGATATATGGATGGACCCGGATCGATCCCTGGTTTCTCTCCAATATCCGGGAGATCGTCGATCTCGAGATGGAGATTCGTTCTTATGGGGCTGCCATGAGGGACCTCCAACTCTGGCAGAAGGCCCGCACCCCTGACCAGCTGCGAATTCCTGATCAACTCCTGAGGCAGGCAAAGGAGTTCGGATTTTCCGATGTTCAATTAGGATATCTTCTTGGATTTGATGAGCAGACCATTCGAACAGTCCGAAAGGAGAAAGCGATCCTTCCCGTCTATAAGCTGGTCGATACCTGCGGCGCAGAATTTGAAGCCTATACGCCTTACTATTACTCCACTTTCGAAACAGAAAATGAGGCTCAAATCTCTTCGAGAAAGAAGATCATGATTCTTGGATCAGGGCCCAATCGGATCGGTCAGGGAGTGGAATTCGATTACTGCTGTGTTCATGCCTCCTTTGCCCTGAAGGAACTCGGTTACGAGACGATCATGGTCAACTCCAATCCGGAAACGGTTTCCACAGACTACGACACCTCTGACAAACTCTATTTCGAGCCCCTCACACTCGAGGATGTCCTCAACATCATCGATCAGGAAAAACCCGATGGCATCATCGTACAGTTCGGAGGCCAGACGCCGCTTAATCTTGCCGTTCCTCTCGAGAAGGCGGGTGCAAAGATCATCGGGACAAGCCCTGACAATATTGACCGGGCTGAGGACCGGAAGCGTTTTCAGGTCCTCCTCAACAAACTTCATCTCACCCAGCCCCCGAACGGCACCGCGACCTCCTTTGAGGAGGCAAGAAGAGTCGCTGAGGAGATTGGTTACCCGGTGATCGTGAGGCCTTCCTATGTTCTGGGGGGAAGGGCAATGGAGATCGTTTATGATGAGGAATCCCTTAAACGTTTCGTTCACCGGGCTGTGGAAGCCTCTTCCACACATCCCATTCTGATCGATAAATTCCTTGAAGATGCCATCGAGATCGATGTGGATGCCATTTCAGACGGATCGGCCTGTCTCATCGCTGGGATCATGGAACATATCGAGGCCGCAGGGATCCATTCCGGTGACAGTGCCTGCGTCACCCCTCCCTACTCCCTGAGCGATGATCTAATCGAACAGTTGAAACAAAACACTTACGGACTGGCCAGAGAACTCCAGGTCATAGGCCTGATGAATATCCAGTATGCTATTAAGAACGATGTGATCTATATTCTCGAAGTCAATCCAAGAGCCTCGAGGACCATCCCCTTCATCAGTAAGGCCACCGGGATTCCATGGGCTAAGGTGGCCGCAAAGGTGATGACCGGAAAGAGACTTCGGGAGCTCGGCATCGTAAGGGAGGTGGAGATCCGTCACATCGCCGTGAAGGAGTCGGTCTTCCCATTCAAACGATTTTACGGGGTGGACACGGTTCTGGGCCCGGAAATGAAATCAACCGGAGAGGTGATGGGGATCGATACTGATTTCGGAGTGGCCTTTGCCAAGTCTCAGATTTCAGCCGGCGCCTCCGTCCCCTTAAAGGGCAGGGTCTTCATCAGCGTGATGAATAAGGACAAACGGTCCATTGTCTTTGTCGCCAAGAAATTGATCGATCTCGGGTTCGAACTCGTGGCGACCAAGGGAACGGCCAAGGTCCTGACGAACAACGGCATCCCGGTTCAAACCGTGTTCAAGGTTGGCGAGGGAAGGCCGGACATTGTGGACCGGATGAAAAACGGAGAGGTCAAGCTTGTCATTAATACCCCGAGCGGGAAGAAACCCAAGGCGGATGAAGTGGCCATCCGGAGCCAGGCGGTTGCCCATAACATCCCCATCATCACCACCCTCTCTGGCGCTGAGGCAGTGGTCAATGGCATCGAATCCCTTCTCAAAAAGGGGATGTCGGTCAAATCGATCCAGGAATACCATAAAAGCATCTTAGGCGCTTAGAAATGAACTGGTGCGCAAAATGGCGACAAGGTTGTTTTCGATGATGATGGTTTAAATCCGAAGCATGTTTTCATGGTCATCAGAAGATCAGGGGATCAGGTTGTGGGTGTCGGGATATCAGGGCATCAGGTGAAATTATTTTTTTTGATTCTCCCTGGTATCCTGATTGTCTGATAATCTGTATCCTGATATCCTGATGACCTGATTTCCTTTTGTGGGGGATCATTTATGGGCGTGTTGACAGGAGAAGAGATTCTCAAGGAGATCCGTCTGGGGAATATCGAGATTGATCCTTTCGAAGAGGGGATGGTTGGACCGGGTTCCATCGACCTCCGGTTGGGCAATGAGTTCAGAGTTTTTAAAAAACTGAGAAATGCCTGCGTCGTTGATGACGGCATTTCAATGGAAGACCTCACAGAACTCCTGGAGGTCAAAGAGTCTTTCACACTCATGCCAGGAGAAACGGTCTTGGGAATTACTCTCGAAAGGATAAAACTGCCTTCAACGATTTGCGGCTGGCTGGAGGGGAGGAGTCGTTTCGCCCGAATGGGCCTGGTCATTCATATGACCGCAGGATTCGTTCAGCCTGGGATTAATAACCGGCAGGTGCTCGAAATCGGAAATCTCGCTCCGTTTCCTCTTGTGCTTAAACCCGGCGTGAAGATCTGCCAGATGGTCCTTCAGCGCACAGAGGGAGAAGCCTTCTATCAGGGCAGGTATATGAAGCAAGACAAATTATGAATGCAGATTGCAGATTGCGGAATGGCCATATTTTGAATTTCAGATTTTTAATTTGGGATTTAAAGTTCCGCAATCCGAATTCCGAAATCCGAAATTGAAAAGATGAATCGTTATTCCGTTGGATCGATTATTGGCATTCTTCTTTTATGGGAACTTCTGGTGAGGGGCTTGGAGATCCCGAGATTTCTCCTCCCTGCCCCTTCCACGATTCTCTCTTATATGATTGCCAAGTCCAGACTCCTTGCCTTGCATACGTCGATGACCTTTCTCGAGGCTGGATTGGGATTTGTCATTGGCTCTTTTTCAGCCATCCTGACCGCAATCTTTTTCCTCTGGTTCCGGCCCCTGAAGGAGATGTTTTATCCTTATGCGGTTATTCTCAACAGCACTCCCATTGTGGCGATTGCGGCTCCGATTGTCATCATCTTCGGAAGCGGGATGTGGTCCAAGGTCATCACTGCCGTCATCTGTGTCTATTTTCCCGTCCTGGGTCCAACGTTTAAATCGCTCGCCTCAGTGGGAGCCTCGGAAATGAAATGGATGGAGTCCTATCATTCGTCCAGCTGGCAAAAGTTCTGGTATCTCCAATTTCCCTTTGCCCTTCCTCAGATCTTTGCCAGCTTTAAGGTCGCATGGACCCTCGCAGTTATTGGCGCGGTCGTCGGTGAAGTTTTTGGAGCTTATAAAGGATTGGGGTTTTTAATCGTGGATGCAATCTATATCATGGACACGCCTCGTGTCTTTGCCAGCATCATCGCCTGCTCTCTTTTGGGGCTCTCTTTTGTCGGAGTGATCACTCTCGTGGAGAAACGGGTGATCGCCTGGCACATCTCTGCGGAAAGGAGGTGATTTTTTAGTTATGAGTTATCAGTTATGAGTTATGAGTTTGGAGTAAAATAATAAATTTTGTAACACTTTAGCGGTTTGAAAATCTTTGTAAAATCCCTCCCGACCTCCCTTTGCCAAAGGGAGGAGATAAGGGTTTCCCCCTTTGGAAAAGGGGGATTAAGGGGGATTTTATGATGAATCTTTTGGTCAATTGACTCGTAAAACTCTTTTTTTCAAAATGCTAAAGTGATACTAAATTTTTAATATGACGCTGTGCGCTTTGCGCTATGCTCTCTGCGATTTCAAAAAAAAGAGGAGGTAAAGTATGAAAAGGTTAAGCTTGGGTTTGGCGGTTCTCGTGGTTCTTTTGCCGTTGACGGCGATGGCGCAGGAAGCGATTGTTCATGAGGCATGGTTCATCCATATGGAATCCGCAGGCGGCTGGGTCGCAGCGGACAAGGGGTTCTATGGAAAAGTGAAGGTGAAGGAGGTTCAAGGCGGACCCGGCATCTCCCCGATTCAGAAGGTGGTTGCCGCAGTCAGGGCCGGCCATATCGCCTTTGGAAATGACTACCCTGAAAATATCATCCGGGCGCGTGAGAAAGAAGGAATCGACCTCGTGGCTGTGAGCGTCGATTTTCAGACCAGCGCCATGAGGATCATTAGCTGGAACCCTATCAAATCGGCAAAGGATATCAAAGGGAACCTCGGCATCTGGATCGGATACGATGCCAAGGTAAAGTGCGCTGTGGGAAAAGGCTGGGAGAAGCAGTTTACCATCCAGAATCAGGGCGGAGATATAAAACCCTGGCTTGCAGGAACCTGGCCGCTGGCTTCTGCCATGACATACAATGAGCTGATCACCGCCCAGCGGGAAACGAAAAAGATGGGGAAGACCTTTTACACCATTGACTATAAGGATCTGGGAATCGACTGGATGGATAACGTTCTCTTCACCACAGAGGAGATACTCAAGAAGCATCCGGATGTCGTCCAGGCAGTTGTGACAGGAAGATATAAAGGGTTTCAGTGGGCCCTTGATAACCCCAAAGAGACTTTCGATATTTTGAAGAAGACTAACGAGGGGCTCGACTTCGCTCATGAGATGGATGCCATTTCGCCCATGAAGGCTTTGATGATCAACGCCGATACAAAGAAAAATGGCCTGGGGTATATCAACCCAAAGAAATGGGAGAATGTCGCAAAGGATATGTTCAAGGTCGGCCTTATCGAGAAGATGCCCGATGTGAAGAAATTCTATTCGGAGAAGTTTCCAAGCGGAGTGTTGCCGAAATAGAAAGGGTATCAGAGTATCAGGTTATCAGGTGGCAGGGAATCTGGATATCAGGCTATCAGGCAAATAAGTTTTAGAATAGTGAGATATTACCCTACCCTATTTCCCCTGACTTCTGATGTTCTGATATCCTGCATCCTGATTTCCTGGTTTCCTAATCGCCTGAATCTGGATGGCACTGTTCAGATATCTAAATTAAGAGATAGAGGGTTTGAATGAAAGACAGAATTTATTTGGAAGACATAGGAAAACCTTTCAGCGTCACTCCCATCGGGCATGCCCGGGCATGGGAGGTGAGAAATTTCCGGAACGATCCGACCATCCCTCCTTTGATCTATGTGGTGGAGAGCGGAATGGGCGAATCATTTCTTCTGGGAAGAGGGATCAGCGGCAGGCCGAAATTCAACATGATCCGGTATGTCGCCGCCTTGTTCGTCGAACTCTTTTTCGAGCAACTCAACAAGAAAACCTGCGCTCAATATCTCATTCTCAGGGGAGCTTATCCCTTTGACCTCCAGCAGGCCTTCGGAAGCGCTCCTCCCTATGGCCGAATCCTTCTTCCCACCGGCTTTATCAAGCTCCAGAGAGTCCTTAATCAGGAAGGATCTGACTGGGAAATTAAAGCCCAGAACTTTGTCGGCGCGTATCAGGGAGAGACCTGGCTCATACCCGATACGGCCATTGCCTCGGGATCGACCATTGCCTTTTTCCTGAGGAATGCATTCGCTCATCATCTCCCGAAACAGGTCTATATCTTCACCGCCTGCGGGAGCCTGGAAGGCATCCGGCGAATCTATCAGGAGTGTTTGAAAAATGGGGTCGAACTAATCCCTGTTTTCTCACAATGTATCTTTGAGGTCTCCGGGGAGGGAAACCTCCCTGGTCTTCCCCTGACCGATCTTCCGGTCACCAACCCGGGTTCCATCACAACGAAAGGTTTTTATGAAAAAGCCTTTCAGCGCTACCAGGGAACCCGGATGTGCTGTGTGGGTGACATCGGTGAAAGCCTGGATGATCCCATTCCATACTCCATCCATACCCTCTGGGAGATGCAGGTCCTGAGGATGGATCCGAAAAAGGAAGATTGGGATTCATGGACCGTGGATGTTCGGGCCAAAGAAATGAAGAAGAAGGTTCACGATTTCAACCCTGCTCTTGCGGAATATTTTAAAGAAATATTGAAGTAGCGTCGGCATTTACTGCCGACGGGTTTTTAATCGCCCCCAATAAATGAGGGCGCTACAATAGTCTGAAAGAAAAAAATCTAATGCATCAAGAACCGACTCCTTCCATTTCCATTCGTCTGGTCAATGTGAAGAAATATTTTAAGGACCGGGATGTAGAAGCCTTGGGCGGAGTCTCATTAGAGGTTCTCCGGGGGGAGTTCCTCACCCTGATCGGGCCATCGGGCTCCGGCAAGAGCACGCTTCTCGAACTCCTTGGAGATATCGGCGATGAAGGGGGCCCTACGGGCGGGGAAATTTCGATTGAAGGAAAAACTCCGGAAGAGTTACGAAGGACCCGTGGCTACGGGATCGTCTTTCAGGAATCGACGCTTTTCCCATGGTATCGCATCTTCGAAAATTGTCTTCTTCCTTTTCGAATTGCCAAAAGCAGACTCCCCGGCGAGCAACAGGTCCAACGGATTGAGATGCTCCTGGAGATGGTAGGGCTTGATAAAAAATTCTGGTCCTACTATCCCAGAGAATTATCAGGAGGGATGCAGCAGAGGGTGGCCATTGTGAGGGCGCTCGCCCTCGATCCTCCACTCCTCCTGATGGACGAGCCCTTCGGCGCCCTCGATGACCTCACCCGGAAATCGATGCAGATGCTCCTGCTCGATATTTGGTCCAAGACCCAAAAGACGATCCTCATGGTGACTCATTCGATCTCAGAGGCCTGCTTTATGTCGGATCGCGTGGTCGTTCTGTCCCACCGGCCGGGTCGCATCGCCAGAATTGTCTCCATCCCTCTCGATCGGCCTCGCGAACGCCCCATGTCAGAGACAAAAGCCTTTGCAAGAATCTGCTCAATGGTCAGAGAAGCGCTGGGTTCCGGCGGGATATTAGAGGAAGATGGTTCGATTAAAGAGTAAAGTGACTAAAGTGAACTAAAGTAAACTATAAAAGTGAAGATTTAACCCGTCAGACATCGTCATAATTGCTCCCCGCTTTGGTTTCTGAACTCAGTACTTCCCAAATTTTAAAAAAAGGTGTATATTA